>NZ_JALQDD010000025.1:0-10427 GCF_023631405.1 Caballeronia sp. GAWG2-1 | reverse complement strand
GGCAGCGGCCCTCGGGCCGCTGCCTGAGAAGCGACGGTGCGTTTCTTCTTCATCGGCATATCCATGACTTTTACCTCTCATAATATGCCTCGCCCACAGAATTACGGATAGGTCCGCAGCAAACGTGCGAACCGGGAACAATTACGAAGCGGCCGATTTCTCAGCTGCCTGCGCGGCAGCAAACACTCTCGTCCCGCACCGGGGAAACCGTAACCTTTCTCAACTGCCTACGCGGCAGCAAACCATCGCGATGGCTTGCTCGCTCGTATGAGATATTCTCCAGCTGCCTACGCGGCAGCAAGCAGAGGGTTGCGCCACACGTAATAGCCCCTTCTGTTTCTCAGCTGCCTACGCGGCAGCAAACCTGTTTCCCGCGCTCGGTTTCCCATTGCGTGATTTCTCAGCTGCCTACGCGGCAGCAAACGTCATCGCGGCTCGTTAAGCGAGCCTCTTATTTTTCTCAGCTGCCTACACGGCAGCAAACGTCTATAACCTCGCCGCCTTCCTCATGCTGAATTCTCAGCTGCCTACGCGGCAGCAAACGAAAGTGGTGTGCGAGCACGGCAGACGGAAACTTTCTCAGCGGCCTACGCGGCAGCAAACATTGCCGCATATTTTCCGGGCTCGTGCTGAGTTTTCTCAGCTGCCTACGCGGCAGCAAACACGTTAGTGGGGGTCGAGTTCTGGCGCCGCCCTTTCTCAGCTGCCTACGCGGCAGCAAACACATTACGGTGAATGCCCCGGTCACCGTGCAATTTCTCCGCTGCCTACGGGCAGCAAACGAACACATGAATAATGTTCAGATCGCCGAATCTTTCTCAGCTGCCTACGCGGCAGCAAACTTCTTGTCTGCCATTCGCGCCTCCTTCAAACTTTCTCAGCTGCCTACGCGGCAGCAAACGAGAAGGAAAGCGCTGAAGTCTTCTTTCCGACTTTCTCAGCTGCCTACGCGGCAGCAAACGTACCTTTGCCGCTTGTAGGCACCGCCATTCTTTCTCAGCTGCCTACGCGGCAGCAAACGCACCCGCCCGGAAAGCGCGTTGCTGCGGCAATTTCTCAGCTGCCTACGCGGCAGCAAACATACTGCGCGCAGGCGTCGGCGTCGTCCTTCATTTCTCAGCTGCCTACGCGGCAGCAAACATGCTGCGCCCGGCGTTCGCCGCACTCGACGGTTTCTCAGCTGCCTACGCGGCAGCAAACGAAACGAGCGCAACGGACCACGCGCGCATGTCTTTCTCAGCTGCCTACGCGGCAGCAAACCAGAGCGGGGAGCAGGTGTGCCGAAGCCACCATTTCTCAGCTGCCTACGCGGCAGCAAACGAGAGCGAGCTCGCGTTGATTGACGTGCCGGCCTTTCTCAGCTGCCTACGCGGCAGCAAACATCGAACGGCTTACCGCCGGCCATGGCGATGATTTTCTCAGCTGCCTACGCGGCAGCAAACGGCGCGAGCCGCACGAAACGCACGGCATTCATTTTCTCAGCTGCCTACGCGGCAGCAAACAGGTCTGCTGCGTCAGTGGGCGCGCCCAGTGCTTTCTCAGCTGCCTACGCGGCAGCAAACGAGTGCACTTGCGCGCAGCTCGGCGACCAGATCTTTCTCAGCTGCCTACGCGGCAGCAAACTCGTTGTCAGTTCGCGCGTCGGTGCTGCCGCCTTTCTCAGCTGCCTACGCGGCAGCAAACGCGCGACCTACCGCGCTTTCCCGTTCGTCAATTTTCTCAGCTGCCTACGCGGCAGCAAACCATACGAGCCGTGGATCATTCGCGGCATGCCTTTTCTCAGCTGCCTACGCGGCAGCAAACTCCGGATCGCCCGTCATTGTCGCCGTCGCGCCTTTCTCAGCTGCCTACGCGGCAGCAAAGATAGACGGGGAACGGCTGTTCTGGGCCCTCAGTTTCTCAGCTGCCTACGCGGCAGCAAACGCTACGGCAACGGCGAGGCGCCCAGCGGAGACTTTCTCAGCTGCCTACGCGGCAGCAAACGCTTTTCTTGACTCGCTTTTTCCGTATCAAAATTTCTCAGCTGCCTACGCGGCAGCAAACTTTCGATGGGTCGGCGCGGTCAAATATCACAAGTTTCTCAGCTGCCTACGCGGCAGCAAACGGCTTGGCTGCAGGCCAGGCCTTCTTCTTTTGTTTCTCAGCTGCCTACGCGGCAGCAAACCTGATCTGCTTGGCGTTGAAGTGGAGATTGGCTTTCTCAGCTGTCTACGCGGCAGCAAACCGTTGATGATACTTTTCAGCAGTTGGCTGAGTTTTCTCAGCTGTCTACGCGGCAGCAAACATAAGGGGCGTGAGTCCTTGGCGTCAGCTGCCTTTCTCAGCTGTCTACGCGGCAGCAAACGCAAACAAATTTGAACCTTCGGTGAACGCCAAATTTCTCAGCTGTCTACGCGGCAGCAAACGCCGTATCGATCTTCAAAATCGCTTTCGACTCGTTTCTCAGCTGTCTACGCGGCAGCAAACTCCGACACGGTGATGCTTGCGGCATCCGTTGCTTTCTCAGCTGTCTACGCGGCAGCAAACAGATTGCCAGCGAAGACGCTCGCTTGTTGGCTTTTCTCAGCTGTCTACGCGGCAGCAAACATCGTCGGTTGGCAAAAGCTCGGGCTCGATCCTTTCTCAGCTGTCTACGCGGCAGCAAACTTTGAGCTGGCGTAGTCTGTTGCATCGGGATTTTTCTCAGCTGTCTACGCGGCAGCAAACCTAGACGATCCAACCGCTATCCTCTTGATCCGTAAAAGAAAGACACCACCAAGGCCCAAGCCACCTAATTCTTAACCCCAACCCTAAGTCATTGATAATTCAAGCAACGAAGAACCGCCTCAAAAAAAGGGTAACGCGCAACTACAAACAGCGGACTGGCGTACACACCACCTCAAACCGCGTACCCCGCTCCGTCGCGAAAGATTCTATCCCGCCGACACGCAAATCGAAGCCCACTTCCTCATTCGATCTCATATCGCATCGCCCAGCGGCTCGCATCACAAAGCGACGATCCCAGCAAAAACAACAAGTCGGCATCCGCACTCCGACCACCAGCGTTTGCAGCCGCAAACACGCAACCTTGGGCGTCAAAGATGAATAATCCTATGCCAACTTCCATAGCGTCGCGCGCTCTTGACCGCCTCGTCTTCTGACTGACGCCGTCGATCACCAACTTGCCGCCGTCATCTCGAATACAACACGCGCACATCAACTAGTGGCATCCCAACGAATGCCACAGACAAGCGCACGCTTGCGCACCGGCAAGCCGCGTCTAATGTACAAAAACATAGCGCCGTCGAATAAATGGCGTGACCGTTGGTATAGTCAGCCTCTCCTGATTTTTGCATCGGAGATCGATCAACCATGTTCAAGCTTCTTACCGCGCTATTTGCCGGCGTCTTCATGTTGACTGCCAGCGCGCAGCCATCGTCATCGGCTGCGGGCGCAACGGTGGATCAACCTGCTTCGCGGATCGGACTGGCCAATCCGGCTTCCGTCAACTGCACTCGCCAAGGCGGAACGCTTCAAATCGTCGATACCGTCAATGGCCAGGTCGGCATGTGCCATTTCCCTGGGGGTCAGTCCTGCGAGGAATGGGCGCTACTTCGCGGCCAATGCTCGCCCGGTCAGAAGTAACGCTGTACACACCGTGTATCGCAATAGGTCAGCACCCAGCGTTAGTTCGCAAGATGCGCTGAATCGAACACAAGCTGCGCGTATCGGGCGATGACATTCGACACTGCATGCGCCAACGCAACCGCCTGCTTACGAACCCACTGCCGGACGATTTAGCATCTTCGAATCACGTTCGCAAGAACTTTGCGACTGTCATGAAACGTATTCGATGCCGTGACTTTTCTTGACCAATTAGATTGCGCTCCAATGCGAAAATCGCTCGCGCAGTAAAGGGCAATTGGCGCTCAAGAACTTCATTTATAAAAAAGAAGATGATCAAACTTTCAAAGCTCGCATTCATTGCGGCTACCGCGGTTATCACCGCATCAGCTTCAGCGCAGTCCGTACCGGCCACACGACAAGCCGTGAACGACAACTGGGTGAACGGTACGGGCGAGTACGTGTGGACGAACGGCACGAACGAACTTTGCTGGCGCGACGCATTTTGGACCCCGGCTACGGCCAACGCAAAATGCGATGGGGCGCTGGTGTTAGCAGCCGTGCCACAGAGACCGACCGATGCACCGCCTAATACAGCGCCTATTATTGGGAACACCAGATATAGCTATCAGGCTGACGCGCTGTTCGACTTCGACAAGGCAGTTCTGAAGCCCGCTGGCAAGAGCGCGCTCGACGATCTCGCGACGAAACTCGGCACGGTGAATCTGGAAGTGGTGGTTGCTACCGGCTACACCGACCGCCTTGGTTCGGACAAGTACAACAATCGTCTGTCGTTGCGTCGCGCGCAAGCTGTCAAGGCTTACCTCGTCAGCAAGGGCATCGACGCCAGCCATATCTACGCGGAAGGCAAGGGCAAGCGCAACCCGGTCACCACGGGCTGCAACCAGAAGAACCGCAAGCAACTTATCGCCTGCCTCGCGCCGGATCGTCGCGTGGAAGTCGAAGTGGTTGGCACGCAGCGTCAGACGCAGCAGTAAGGGTTAGCCCATTCCAGATGCACATTGGTGGGTACGACCGTGTGAGCAGTGCATCGCCACGATGCCGCCAGTGCTGCATCTGACTTGCTCGTTATCTTTCGCTGGAATCTTGGCAGGCTGGCCATCCCCAAGACGCGGGATTAGCCCGGCCCAATAGGGATAACGAAGAAAGTAAATCTCTCGACGAATGCAGCGCACTCGTCGCCGATTTCGTTCGATAGCTTTTCGCCCGTCGAAGAGCGTTTGAACAGACGCGATTTCGAAGACTCTTGAGTCGCAACAAGCTCGAAGCGTAAGTGCTTCTTACACCAGGCTAGCGACAACCGCCATCGGTGGGCACTTCGTCGCCATCCAACGACACACTGCGAACCAGCCTTCAAAACGAAACTGCCCGGCTTTCACCGGGCAGTCTTCGTCATCTACACAACCCCACTACTTCGCCAGAAACTCTATGCGGCGATTATGAAAGCGGCCGCTTTCGGTATCGTTGCTATCGACAGGCGTCGCTTCACCGTAGCCTTGCGCGTTCAGCATCGATCCCGGCACGCCGTGTGCGACGAGATATGAGCGCACTGCTTCCGCACGCTGACGTGACAGTGCCAGGTTCATCGCCGGCGTGCCCACGTTGTCCGAATAGCCCGCCACTTCGAGTTGAACGGCCTTGTTGCTCTTCGCGCACGTCTTCAGCACCTTCGCCGACTGACGCAGATCTTCTGCTGCCGTGACCGGCACCATCGACTTGCCCGTCGCGAAATTGATGACTTGCAGGTTGAGCAGCTTCGCCACGTCGGCATTCGCGCACGATGCGTTCGCGCCAAAGAAGCCCTTCACCGCATCACGGAATGACTGCGTCGCGCTCGCGACGGCCTGCTGCACGTTGAACACACTGATGTCGTAGCCCGAGCCGAGCAGCGCCTTGAGCTTATCGAGCCAGCCTGCCTTCACATCGGCAACCGAACCGCCCAGTTCGACGTGCGACCCGACGACCTTCACTTCAGCGCCCGGCACGGCCATCAGCGGCAGCAGGCCGTCGAGGTGAGTCAGCCAGTCTGCTGGCTTCGTTGCCGGATCGACAGTGATGTTGGCTGTGAACTTGCCTTCGCCGAATTTCTTAGTCAGGGCGTCGAGCAACTGCGCCTTCTGGGCTTCGCTGCCAACCGTCGCCGTGACCGTCGGCATCCCGGTGATATCGACCGTGAACGACACGCGCGCGTCCTGCGTCGCCGCGGGCGCCGACGCTGCAACGGCAGCCGAAGCGTCCGAGGCGTTCGCTACGGAGGCGGCCGAAGCATCAACCGGTGCAGACGCAACGGCGGGAGTCGAAGCAACGGACGCGTTACTGGCCGGTTCAGGGCGTGCAACCGGCGCAGTCGAGCTTTCGCTGTTGCACGAACGCAGCGCGAAAATTGCGAGCACGAGCGCGGCAAGCGCGAGCAACCACCACAGCCACGCATGCGAGCGCTTGTGCGTCGGCTTTTTGCGTTCTTGTTTGACTTGCGCCAGGATGGTTCGGGCCGGCAGCGGAGCCGGTTCGGGTTGCGGATGCTCGAAATGTGCCGACACATCCTTGAGCTTCGACAGAATCGCCGCGCCGAACGTGGTCACGGTTCCAAGTCCGAGCACGCTCGCGATGTGATCCGTCAGGTGCGCATAAACCTCCGGCAACTGATGCCCGAGCAGCGTAGGCAGTTGCCCGACCGACCCACGCGCTTGGGTGAAGTGCTGCTTCAGGATGCCCATCAAGGCTGCACCGACCACGCCGCACAACGAAAGGCTCGCCGATGGCGACGTGCCGCAATGCCGCGCAATGGCTTCGGCCAGTGCGTTGGTGTCCGCACCCGTCGCCTTGCCGATCAGTTCGCGACCGCCGGCTTCGAATGCCGCCAGCTTCGCCGGGCTTGCGATCGACTGAGAGATCTGGCTGGCAATCTGACCGTTCGCCGCAGGCGACACGATTGCCGCAAAAACGTGACGCGCACCTTCGGTCGTGCTGGCGCGGTTTGTAAGGGCCGCGACGAGCGCCGGGGCTGCTTTACTCGTTACCTGGCTTATTAGGTCAGGCTCGATTCCGAGTTCTGCGGAAAGAGTATTGATGACGTCGCCGTTCAAAACCGTTTCCAGGATTTGAAAAATATTGATGCTCATTGCAAATAACCTTGAAGTGCAAACTACTTGATGTACAGACGTGACACTTGACACGTCCTTAATACGTCTCCGCTATTTTTAAGATGTCGGATTGCGAGTGAAATCGCTGGGGTTGAATCAATGGGAAGCGTAAGTACGACTTGGCGACTAGGCGGCCTCTTGGCTTCTGGCAAAGCCAACCACATGATTTAGTGACTAAAATTAATGGCGATCCGGATGCGGCTTGAAACTTTTATACCGCGATTGGAGGAGCATGCGGGTAAATCGAATGATTGACTCGTGAGGAGTCGAGTCTTTGACTGCGCTTCGACAGCTACCGACATCTCTCTGACAGCGCGCGGATTATACACACCGCCGGGAGAAGGCGGTCTGGCAGCATTGGACCCGAAAATCCTCAATGTGGTGGTGCGCCTTGCTTTCAGCCATCGATATCGTAAATCCTGCGTTTTATCGTGTTTTTAAGAATTCGAGCCGGACGCGCATTTATCTCAAATTTCTCTGACTTGTCTGATAGGGGTAGAGCCGACGCATCCGTACTATCTCAAAAACGCGTGCTAATTGCTGGGAGAAAGAGATGGCTTCAATCAAATCGGGCTCGAAAAACGATCTGTATATCGTGATGCGGCGCGGCGCGCTGCGCACGATCGTTGGCTCCGCGGGCTCGGCGGTCGCGTTTGCGCTGGCCGCCGGCCTCGCGCTCGGGCACTACGGTCTCCAGCCGCTACAAGCTCGCCACGGGTCCGAAGGGTCCTCCATTGCCGACGCTGCCCCAGCGCAATCTCCCTACGCGGCCGCAGAATTCACGCGGCTGCGGGCCGCTAGTGCTTCGCTGAATGCGCGCGCCGAGCGCCTCACCAATCAGTTGGACAGTTTGAGCGCATTGAACCAGCGCCTGCGCGCGCAGCCGCGTGCGCCTGCCATCCGGGCGGCGGCGACATCAACGCGCCGGTCTGGCAGCGATGCCGCAGGCGGTCCCGAACTGCCGCCACGGCCTTGTCGAACGAGCGAGGTGCAGGCGGATGCGCAAGTCATCCGTGGCGAACTCGACTGCGTCTCGGCGACACTTACGACGCTCGAACAGCGCGCGGCACGGCACGAAACGGCGTGGGAGGCTTTTCCGGACCGCCGTCCGCTCGTGCTGGGGCGCACCAGTTCGCCGTTTGGCAACCGCCTGGACCCTTTCACGCATCACCTCAGTTTCCACCCCGGCATGGACCTGGTCGCGCCGACGGGCACAGCAATACTCGCGGCCGCCGGCGGTCGCGTGATCCACGCCGGACCGATGCCAGGTTACGGCAACGCGGTCGAGATCGATCATGGGAACGGCATTTTCACGCTCTACGGTCACGCATCGAAGGTCGAGGTGCGCGTCGGGCAGAAGGTGCTGCCGCGCGAACCGATCGCCAAGGTTGGTTCTACCGGTCGCTCGACGGGTCCGCATCTTCATTTCGAGGTCCGGGTGCATGGCGAACCGGTTAACCCGGCGGACTATCTTTCGCTGTCTTCGAGCAACGCGGATGCATGAGGTGATGGGCGCGTTGACGGCTTGTCTGCGGGGATTACGAGTTGTCGAAGCGAGTAAGGAGAGCACGCCCCGCCCGCGATGTGCATCGCAATCCGGTACGCCCCACCCTCGTCCCACTTTGTCGCCTACGCGGTCAGGCAGGTCGGCTTTTCAGTCCTTATCTCTACCATAATGTCTAGCGAGGCCGTCACGCCATTCGCTGACTAACCGATTAAATGGAAAGCGATCACTGTATTCGACGCCAAGTAGATCACTGACCGGCCGCGCGTCGAGTTGCTGCAACGCCCGTTCATACTTCATGAGGTCAGCAGAGTTGCGCAAAGCAAGGACCGCAACTTCGTTGCTTTTCTCACAGTAAATGCACCATGCGCCTTTCTCCGATGAACAGGCATAGCGATCAACGTCGAATAGCCAGCCTCCTTGAGGCCCACCTTCGCGTAACGCATCGTTGTAGTCGTGCTCGCCGCTGTCGCCATCAATGAACAATGCGTCAACGACGTCTGTCTTGAGCTCGTTCGATCGATCAACATTGATCATGCATGCAAGTTTCGCGGATTCGACCGCTAGAAGTGTGCGGACGATCTCGACAAAATTTGACTCGAACATGCGATGCGATTCGAAGAATCGAAAGATGCCCCAAGCCGCAGAAAACACACTGTTTGGGAGCAGAGCATCGAAATCTAAAGCTTGCTTCAAATTAGCAACCGCGCTCAATTGAGCTGGATTCAAATCGCTTAGTTTCACCTTAGCCCGCATATCACTTGCCCTTTAAGGCTGAACTTCGCGGATGCCCCGCCCGGCCCGAAGTATTGGGCTTCCGCTTCGCCAGTGCTAGACCGAGTGTAGATCGTATAGGACAAACCCAGCTCAAAGCTGGGTTTGTCGTTTAGGCTTGCTGACTCAGAACCTTTTCAACGACCAAGTAGCCGACGCACGCCATAGCCGCCGCCACGAAAAGCCAATATATGATTTTTTCTTTCTTGCTCATTCGCTTCCACTGTTCCGGCGACGGCCCTCCACCTACTGCTGGCATTCTCTTCTCCTCACTTGTTTCCCACTGGCGTCGAGTGACTCCAAAACACAATTCCAAATGAAATACCGCCCGGTGATCCGACTCCTACTTCGATCGCTGTGGAACCACCATAAGCATGCGTTATTACACCGACAACATTCAACCGCCAAAGAGTCGGTATCGAAACAAATGCCTGATTACCGTCTCCATTGAGGAATGCATTGGTTGCGTCCGCGGTTCGTGCTCCCCAAATCCAACCAAGCGTGGAACTTGCGCTTGGAGACCAAGATATAGCTGATGGATTACTTTGCCCCACACCAACAGCTAGATATTTTGTTCCATCATCCAGATTGATCACTCCACCTGCAGAGCCCGACAGCACACCAAAGCTCAAGGTCGCATAATTCGGCGACATGGCCCCCGACGCTTGCTGCGCCAGATCGCCCTGCGCCTGGATCGCAGTATTCAGCATCGCATCGCTGCATTGCACCGTGGCCGGACATACTTGCGCTACCAGATCCTTCGGCTTTTTGCCATCCGAGTCGTCATGAGTAGATCGATTGTATAAATCAACGCTCGATGCCGCCGCCGCACCCGTGCCACCACCTACCGCCGCGCCCGCACCCGTGGCAATCACATTCGCAATGATGTTGCCCAAGGCTCGATCCGCATCGGCGTTGCCGGTCGGACTCGACGCGGCAATGTCATTGCTCATTCCTTTCGCGATACCAGCCGCAGCCGCCGATATCCCCGCTCCAGCAGCACCCTGCGCCGCACTTCCGATGCTCCCACCACCCAAGCCCGCCACCGCCGCCCCGCCCGCGATGTGCATCGCGATCCGGTACGCGCCCCCTTCCTTCCACTTATCGGCCGTGTCCTGATCGCCCGCCGCCTCCGCTGCCTGCTTCTGCCGATCCGCATAATTGCCGATCTGCGTCGCCACCGTCTGCGCCACGATCGCCGCTGCCTGCTGCGTGCTCGCCTGTTGATTCAGCAAGTTCGACAGATCCGGCAACTTGCTCACCGTGCCATTCAAGTCGGCCGTGTCACGGTTCAGACTGGCGACATCCTGCTTCTGGTTCGCACCATCCGTGATCGTGATGCTTCTCGCGCCGATCGCGCTCTTCGTCGTCGCCGTCTCGTT
>NZ_JALQDD010000024.1:0-107703 GCF_023631405.1 Caballeronia sp. GAWG2-1 | reverse complement strand
CCCGCCGTGATGCTCGAACCGTTACGTTGGGTACTGTCTTCGGTAAAGGTCGACTTGCTGCTCGACGAGCCCACGCTCAGTTCCACCTTCCAGTCCGGCGTCTTACCGCTGGCCAAGGGACTCGCCCCATTGATCAGACTGCCGCCTGCGGCAAGCGCGTGTAGCGTGTCCACGCGCGCATTGCCCGAGCCACTCCCCGCTGCTTGCGCCTGCTGACCCGCGGTCTGGATCGCATCGATCACCGAGGACTTGAACGCCAGCGTCACGCCCGAGCTATGCATCTCGTGCGTCTCGTCATGATGACGATCGGTCTGCGAGGCATCGACGATCACCTCCGCGCCCGTGCCTGTCACATTGCCCGCTGCAAGCACGTCCGAACCCGTGATGTGCAGCGTGTTGCCCGCCTGCATCGTCACGTTGCCCGTGGTGCTGCCAATCAGGCTGCCTTGCGCGCTCTTGTTTGCATCGTTGACCGTATCCTTGTTATCGACGGTGCCGTAGGAAATACCCACGCCCGCCGTGCCAAACCCCGTCTTCTTCTCTTCGTGGAAGTGGCTCGACTGGTTGACGTCCTGCGTCGTCGTAACCGTCAGATCGTGGCCAGCCACCAGACTGACATCGTTCGTGGCGGCCACCGTCGAACCGGCAATCGACACGTCATGCCCGGCGTTGATGTTCACCGAATCGCCCGACACCGTACTGCCCACACCGATATTCGCGTGCGTGTTCTGCACGTCATCGGTCGTGGTCTTCTTGATGACACTGCCGCGCTCCGAATGCACATCGGCGTAACGATCATGCTCTTCGCGCGCTTCGTTGAGCGTCACGTCGCCCGTGGACACGATGGCCGCCGCGCCCGTGTCCGCCGATAGAGACGAGCCCGTGAGCGTCACATTGCCTTGGCTCTTGTCCGTGCTCACCGCCTTGAGCGTCGCGTTGCCCGCTGCGCTAAAGCTCGTGCCAACCGCTTGCTCATCGTAGTCATGCCCGACGCGCTTGTCACGGTCATCGGTCGCGACGTTGTCGGACTTCAATGCGTTCGTCACCGTCGTCGCGGTGAGATTGCCGCCCGCCACCACCGTCATGTCTTTGCCCGCGCTCACCGACGCGCCCTTGAAGGTCATGTCGTTGCCGCTTTGCATCGACAGACTGCCGCTCGCGCCGATGCCGCTCGTCTGGTTGACGAGCGTGTTCTCTTCCCAATGATGATTTGCGCTCTTCGTCACCGATTGCGATGTGCTCGACTGCACCGCATCCACGACGATGTCATTGCCCGCCGTGATCTGCGCGTCGCCGCCCACGTTGAGCGTCGCGCCATGCACCGTCAGATCGTGGCCCGCCGCGACCATCATGTCGCCCGTCGATTCGATCGCGCCTTGCGCGCCCACCAGCGTCTGCGTCACCTTGCTGTTGCCTGCGGCCGAACTCACGCCTACCGTATCGACGAGCGTCGTGTTGACGATGTCATGTCCGGCCAGCACCGCCACGCGATTGCCGCTGATACGACCCGATGCATTCACCACATCGTTCGTGGCGGACACCACCGTCGCGCCGTTGGCCGATGAGCTGCCGATGCTGCCGCCACGGTTCAAAATGTCCGTTGCGCTGATCACCGTCTGCGTGCCGCCCTTGATCACGCCGCTATTGGTCACGCTGCCGGTGGCGTGAATCTCCACATCGTCCGCGGCAATGAGCGCGCCGCTCGGCTGCAAATCATTCGCGTGCGCCTGCGCCAGATACACCACCGGAGCCAGCACATGCTGCGTCGCGCCATCGGGCAAGGTCACGACCTGATCCACCAGCCATACGATGTCGCTCGTGAGCGCATCCATCTGCGCGGCGCTCAACGCCAGGCCCGGCGTCAAATTGAATTCCTTCGCGTAGTTCACGCCATTGGTCATCAACGCGCGATACTCGTCCTCGTTACTCGTATAGCCTTGCAAGTACACACGGCCCGTGAGCTGCGTGATTTGATTGCGGATCGATTGCTCTTCATACAAGCCATCGCCCAGACGCTTCTCGGTCTTCGCCGGATCGAGGTTCAGCGCCTTTAACATGTAGTCGCTGGAGATGAAGCTGGCGTAGCTCGTCAGCCGCGGATCGGTCGCGATCAGATACGCCGCGCTCGGCGACGTGTCGATGTGATACAGGCCGCTGGTGGGCAGCGTGATGGTCATCGCGCCCGTGGGACCCGCGACCGATTGCGGCGCGTTGACCCGCGCGCCGTTGCCCGTGGCCGCGCTCGTGGCGGGGCCGCTGGCATCGCTCACTGTCGACGATGCGCCGCCCGCCGCGTTCACGCTCGCCGCGCTGCCGCCCGAGACTGGCGCCATCGCCGTATTCGCGCCAAGCGTGCCGCCGGTGGCGCCCGTGGCCGAATTGGCCGCCGCCACGTTGACGTTGTTCACATCCAGCGCGTCGATCACAATCGCGTTATTGGCGATGATCGTGCCACCCGTGCCGCCGAACGCAACCGGCGCGAGGACGATCGACGGCTCCTTGACCTTGCCGACATCCTGACCGATGTCCACGTTCCAGGCGTAAGTCGATTCGATGTTCTGCCGCTGATATTGATAAAGCGTCTGCCCAATGTTGTTGACGATCGTCCCGGCGATGTTGCCGTTGCCGCTCGCGTCAATCGTGCCGTTTTGTACTGCGCCGCCGATGCGGATCGCATCGCCCGCCGCAATCGCGCTATACGCGTTGTTGATCGTGCCGACGTTGGCCAGCGTCATCGTGCCGCCCGCGAGCAGTTGAGCTTGCTGGGCTTGCGTGCCGCTTATCCGATCTTCGCTCTTGGTGGTCGTCGTATCGCGCGCGATCTCCACGCGCTCCCAGCCGTTGTGTGCGTCGTCGCGTGTCGGATATTCGCTCGCCGGGTCGTAATTGATGTGCGGATCGTAGGCGTCCCAGAAGACCACCGTGATCGTTGCGTCGGAGTTTTTGGTGAGCGTGTTGTAGTAGATCGTGGTTGGCGTGCCGTTCACGTTCACGACCAGCACGCGATCGACCCCGTTCGCGCCGTCACTGCTCGACACCACGTCCGCGTCGCTAAAGGTGCGTGTGAACGGCGTCTTATAGTCGTTCCAGTTCGAGCATGAACCTGAGTAGTTCGTCGCGCATCGGGTGTATTTCTGACGCTTCGTCTGGTGAACGGTGTCCACATTGGTCGTCACTGTTTCAACCGTCACCGCCGCACGCGTGTTGTTGAGCGTATTCGCCGCGACCTCGATATTGCCTTGCGCCTCGATCGTCGATTGATCGTTGGTCACCGTGTTCGCGCGATTCGCGAGCACGCCGTTGGCGTCGCGCGTGGCGTCGCCCGCGATGTCGATGTCGCCCAGGCTGAACACGTTCGCGCCTTGCGTGTTGCTGATATCGCCCGACGAGTACAGGTTCAGTTGCGAGGCCGCCGCCATCACCGCCGCCGCGCCCGTATTCATGATCGATTGCGTGCCGGTGAGCGTCACCGTATTGCCGATGATCGTCGCGGTATTCACGAGCGTCGCGCTCGTGGTCGTAACCGTGTCGCCTTCGATACGGCCTTCGTTGGTGATCGCATTCGCCGCGTTGAGCGTCGTGGTCGCGGAATTCAAATCCGCGAGCGCCTGATTGTCGATGTTCCGCGCGTTCACCGTCAGCGCGTTGACCGCTGCGAGCGTGCCCTGATTGGTGAAATCGCCGGTCGTCGTGAACGTCAGATCGTGGTTCGCCTGAATCTGGTTCACGCCATCGAGCGTGTAATCGCCGTTGATCGTCACCGCGCCATCGTTGCCCGCGATCATGCGGCCGTCGCCCGTGAGCGTGTTGGTCACGAGACTCAGGTTCTGGTCGCTGCCGATCGCGCCATTCTGGTTCGCGAGCATGCCCGTGGCGATCGACACGCTGCCGCCGCTACCCTGATCGTTGCCGATGCGGCCGTTTGTATTGTCGATCGAGGCCGCGTTCAAACCGAGCGCGCCGTTCGCGTGAATGGAGCCGCCCGCGTTCAGCAAGGCGGCGTTCGCACCGTTCAACGTCAAGGCGTTCGCGCCCGAGAACGTCGCGTTCGTGTTGTCCGCCCACTGCGCGAGGTTGAGCGCGAGGTCGTGCCCGGCGAGCACTTGCGCGCCGTTCGTGTTCGACAGCACTTGCGCGTTGAGCGTCAAATCGCCATTGCCGCCGATGGTGCCCGCGCCCGCCACGCCGTCCGTATTGCTATTGGTGATCGACGCCGCGCTCAGGGTGCTCGCGCCGCTGCCGGTATTCGCGATGCGTCCGTTCGTGTTATCGATCGATGCGCCCGCGACGCTCAAGGCCGCGCTATCGCCATCGGCTTCGATCTGGCCGCCGGTGTTATCGATCGCGCCCAGAGCGCCTAGCGACACGCCCGTGTTGCCCTGAATCAACCCCGCGCGATTCGTGAAGCCGCTCATCGATTGCGCCGCAAGCGCGCCGCCCGCAACCAGCGTGCCGCCTGAATTATCGACGCTCGCACCCGAGACCGATACGTCGCCATTGCCGCCAATGAAGCCGTTGTTCGTGTTCGTCAGCGCAGCGCTGGCCGTGACCGTGGTCGCGCCCGCGCCGCCATTGGCGATCGAACCGTTGTCGTTGGTAATCGATTGCGCCGTCACGGCTAAACTATTGTTCGCTTGCAGCGTGCCGTTCGTGTTGTCGAGCGCGCCCGTGTCGTTGATCGATACGTTTTGCGCGCCCACATAACCGCCCGCGCGGTTGTCGAGCGACGCGACATCGAGCGTCGCCGACGTTTGCGCGGCAAGCGTGCCGCCCCGGTTCGACAGCACACCGCTCGTCACGGCAAGCGCGCCATTGGTCGCAATCGTGCCGCCGGTGTTCGAAAGCGAACTCGTGCTCACGGACAGCGTGCCATTGCCCGAACTGGCGATCGTGCCATTGTCGTTGACGAGCGCGGCCGGCGCGAGCGTCAAATCCGCGGCATTGGTTTGAATCGAGCCCGAGGTGTTGTCCAGCGTGCCCGACACGATGAACGCAGTCGCGCCGGTCCCGGTTTGCGTGATGCTGCCGCTCCGGTTCACGAGATCGAATGCCGACAGCGCGAGCTGATTGCCCGTGATGGTGCCTGCATTCGTGAGCGTCGTGCCAGCCGATACCGTGATCTCGCCGTTCGCCGCGAGCGTGCCGCTGTTGAACACCGTCTGCACGGCGCTGGCGATCAGGCTCTGCACCGCGGTGATCGAGCCCGCATTCACGAGCTGCCCCGCCTGCGCGATGACACTCCCATTGCCGCCGATCGCGCCATTCCGTGCGTTGTTCAACAAGCCCGCGACGTCCAGCGCCACGCCGCCCGTGCCGAGGGACGCGATACTTCCACTCGTATTGTCCAGACTGCCCGCGCGCAACGAAAGCGCACCGCCCGCCTGCATCGCGCCGCCTTGATTCGATATCGCGCCACTGACGTTCTCGACGAGCGCGCCGTTGGTCGCAATCGTGCCGCCGTTATTTGACAGACTGCTTGTCGTGATCGACAGCGCGCCTGCGCCCGCGCTCGTGATCTTGCCGTTGTCGTTCAGGATCGCGGCGGGCGCGAGCGTCGGGTCGGGCGCGTTGGTCTCAATCGTCCCGTTGGTGTTATCCAGCGTGTTCGAGACCGCAAGCGTGGTCGCGCCCGCGCCGGTCTGTGTAATGCTGCCGTTGCGATTGGCGAGGTTCGCCGCGGTGAGCGCGACCTGGTCGCCGGTGATCGTGCCACCGCTGTTATCGAGCGTCGCGGCGCTCGCCCTCACCGTTTGACCGGCTGAGAGACTGCCGGCGTTTGTCAGCGTCGTGCCGGCCGATGCGCTCGCGTCGCCGTTCGCCGCGAGTGTGCCAAAGTTGACGAGCGCTTGCGTGGCGCTCGCCGTAAGGTCTTGCACCGCGGTGATCGATCCGGCGTTCGCAAGTTGACCCGCTTGCGCGATCACGTTGCCGTTGCCGCCGATCACACCGTTCTGCGCGTTATTCAGCAGCCCCGCGACATGGATGCTCAAGCCATCCGCGTTTAGCGACGTGAGATGGCCCGCGCTGTTATCGAGGCTATCGGCGCGCATGGAAAACGCGCCTGCGGCTTGGATCGTGCCGCCTTGATTCTGCACCGCGCCGGCGATGTTCTCCGTCAGCGCATCGCCGGCAATCATTTGGCCATTGCGATTGGAAAGCGCGCCTGCGGTGATCGTCTGCGCACGGCCCGATTTCAATGCGCCATTGTCGTTGGTCAGCGTGCCGGCGGCGTTCGCCGATAGGCTGCCGCCGGCGGTCGTCGTCGCGCCCGTCAGGTTGATGTCGCCCGCCGTTGCCGCAAGCCCTAGATCGCCGTTGGCCGTGCTCGAACTGCCCGCTAGATTTACCGCTGCGCCCTGAATCGTTGCATTGCCGCCCGCGGCATTGCGCCCGTTGGCGGCGATTGCGCCGGTCGAACTCACCGTCAGATTGCCCGACTGAGCGATTGAACCATCGACGTTCACGCCCGCGCCAAGCGTGCCGGTCGACGAAACGCCGCCCGCGTTGAGCGTGGCGTTCTGTTGCGCGGCGAGCGTGCCGCTGTTGGTCAATGCGCCCGATGTGCTCGCATTGACGTTGCCTTGCGCGTAGGTCGTGCCATTGTTGTCGATGCCTTGCGCAGCGCTCGCATTGATGTTGCCGCTCGCGTTCGTCGTGCCCGCCAGGACCAACTTGCCGTTGGATTGCAGCGTCAAGTCGCCGGCTTGCGCCGCGAGCACGCCTTTAGTCGACACGCCCACGCCGTATTCGTTGCTGACTAGAAATATCCGGTTGGCATACATGCCGCCCAATGCACTCACGTCAATCGCAACCGACGGCGCCGGGCCGTTGCCGGCGATAGGCGTCGCGGCGAGCGTGTTGTAGTCGATCTGATTTGAACCTGCAATCGCGTTCAGATTGTTGGCGTACACCGCCGCATTGATTTGAATTGCTCGGGATAGCAAATCAACCTGATCGACGTTGGTGGCATTCAACCCCGCGCCTTGCACGGTGATCGTCCCGCCCGTGACATTAAAGCCCGCAAGACTGCCGTTCGGCCCATAATTCGGCGTGCCGGTGGTGAGAATGGCGCGCGAGGTATTGATGAAGCCAGCGCCATCGATGACCAGGCCATTCGGATTGGCGACGACCACCTCTGCTTTAGGCCCCGCAACTTCCAAATACCCATGCAGTTGCGAAGGCGCATTGCTCATCACCTGATTGACGATGATCTTTGCTGAATTGCCGGGCGTCAGATTGCCGTTACCACTGATATAACCAGCCTGTTGCGTCTGGATACTGACGGGCGAATTATTGAGAATCACGCCTTTCGCAGGCACGTCAAACTGTGAAAAATTATTGGTGGAAACACCGCTCCCGCTCGGTCGAGCGATATTCACCTGATTCAAACCATTCTGAGTTTGAATGACCTGCGCGCCAGAACCGGGCGCTGCGACGATCTGTGCTAACGTCAGCCCGGAAGCCGAACCGAGCAGCAGCATGGCCGCCCAGGCCATCGCGCTAAAAGCTGACTGAAACACCGAGGCCGCTCGTGCGCGCCGCGCAACGCCTTCTCCCTGCGCGGCTCCGCTGCCGTGCGCCGATGCAAACTCAGCCACCGCAACCAGCATGTGTCGTACGCGATTGAAAACTAACCTGTAGTAATGCTTATTCATTTGCTTATTGTTTTAGATCTTTCGAGAATGCAGCTCACGCCCAAGGCGGAAGGCCGCCATTTACGCGCAAACCAACCGTTGGTAACAATCGGAATTCTCTGACTTTGAGCGGGCGCCTTGACATTCAACAAAAGTTCTGCCTTGCGAGCGCAGGTCGAACGAGAACAAGGAGTCGTCTTTGTCCGACGCGTCGAGGCAGAGTAAGCACGGCCCGCAAGACGGCTTCTTGGCGGTTCAAGTCAACCCGTGCAATCGTCGTGGTGGTCACGGATCACCGTCGCGAACGACTTGAAGCGCTCCTCGCCACGCGTTACATGCAGGTCATTCGGAGGTGATCTGCAAAATGGCGTCGATGATCTTCGCCGCGCTGTCTTTCTTATGGTCGATCGCTTGACGCCGTGCTCGCGTATAGAGCGCGACGCTCGTGGATTATCTTGCGTCGTCAGAACGGCAAACTTGATGGCGGGGAAAAACACGGCAAATGTTCTCGAACAGCGCCGCGTTTGGGCGCCGTCGGACATGCTTAAATTTATGGCGAGCACATCGCACGCGTGCTGCTTTAGCACATGGACGAGCTCAACGAAGGACGTAGCCTGGCCAACCAAGCCGATTTCGTATGCTGTCTTAGCGGCTGCGCCACGCAGAAGAAGATGATCGGATGTGCGTCCGCAAAGATTGTTCGAATGCAGGGCACGTCGAAAAACCGCAATGGGAAGATAAGTAGCAAGCGCCCCGCCCCGAACGAACGGCGGCTAGACGCTGACAGCCGACGGTGTCTTTGTGAAGACTCGAATGACGACAGCGGGCCGAAATCCGTCTCGTCCGGATTGCCATTTTTGGCATTCCAAAGACCGATTGCCACGCACGTCGAACTAGCCCGTTCGCGACTGAGGTAAAACGCGACACGTACCACCGCCTGATTTTCCACAGAGCGCTGACCCACTACCCGCGAAAACAACTCTAGTCGTCGAGGCGACGTGGGCAGCGACCGCCGTCTCCTTACCCTTCGATAAAGCGCAAAGCTCGCCGGCACGTGTACTCATCGCCGGCTACTTTCATTTCGGGATATTGATTGCTCACCTACAAGGCGTCGGATGAGCAAGAAAGGGAATGAGCGCCGAAGCGGCGCAGGCAAGCTGAGCAAGGCAGACAGCCAGCACGCTGAATGAGTAGCGTCGTCCCCGAAAGCCCCTCACCATTGACGCAAAACCGCCAACGGTTTGACAACTTGAGTTGAAAATGCTGGTGGGCCGGGTGGGGCTCGAACCCACTATCGGTCGATTATGAGTCGACAGCTTATACCAGTTAAGCTTCCGGCCCTTTTGAAAGCAGAGGGCAAAAAGAAAGCGCCATGGCGGCGCTTTCTCTAATACAAACGTTGCGCGACAACTGAAGGGTTGCGAGTTTGCCTCACAACGCCTTCCATTACAAGCCCATTGATCCGATCAGTTCCCTTCCAGGAATGACTTGAGCTTGTCCGAACGGCTAGGATGCCGCAGCTTGCGCAACGCCTTCGCCTCGATTTGCCGAATCCGCTCACGCGTCACGTCGAATTGCTTGCCGACTTCTTCCAGCGTGTGGTCCGTGCTCATCTCTATGCCAAAGCGCATCCGCAACACTTTCGCCTCGCGCGGCGTCAACGAATCGAGCACGTCCTTCACGACATCGCGCATGCTGGCATGCAGCGCGGCATCGGAGGGAGCCACCGTGTTCGTATCTTCGATGAAGTCGCCAAGATGCGAATCGTCGTCGTCGCCGATCGGCGTTTCCATGGAGATCGGCTCCTTCGCGATCTTCATGATCTTGCGGATCTTGTCCTCCGGCATCTCCATCTTCTCGGCCAGCGTCGCCGGGTCCGGTTCCAGCCCGGTTTCCTGCAGAATCTGCCGCGAGATGCGGTTCATCTTGTTGATCGTTTCGATCATATGAACCGGAATGCGGATGGTGCGCGCCTGGTCCGCAATCGAGCGCGTGATGGCCTGACGAATCCACCATGTCGCGTATGTCGAAAACTTGTAGCCGCGCCGATATTCGAACTTGTCCACCGCCTTCATCAGTCCGATATTGCCTTCCTGAATCAGGTCGAGGAACTGCAAGCCGCGGTTCGTGTACTTCTTCGCAATCGAAATCACGAGACGCAGATTCGCCTCGGTCATCTCGCGCTTCGCCTGACGCGCCTTCAGTTCGCCCGCCGCCATCTGACGGTTGGTTTCCTTCAGGTCCTTGAGCGGTAACACGACGCGCGCCTGAAGGTCCAAGAGACGCTGCTGCTGCTCGCGAATCGCGGGGATATTGCGCTCGAGCACGGCGCTGTAGTCGTGCCCTTCGGCCACTACTTTGTCGCCCCACTCCAGATCAGTCTCGCTGCCCGGAAAGCGCGTGATGAACTCCGCGCGCGGCATGCCGCACTTGTCGACGACCGTGTGCAGAATCTGCCGCTCGACCTGGCGCACTTCGTCCACTTGCGCGCGCAGCGTGTCGCACAGACGCTCGACGGTACGCGCGGTGAAGCGGATGCTCATGAGTTCGGTCTGAATGGCTTCCTGCGCCTTCAGATAGGCCTTCGACTTGTAGCCTTCCTTCTCGTAGGCGCGCCGCATCTTGTCGAACCATTCGCTGATGAGCGAGAACTTTTCGAGCGACTGACGCTTGAGCGCTTCGAGTTGGGCGGCGTTCGCGCTGGCTTGCGCCGCGCCATCGTCGTCGTCCTCTTCCTCGTCGCGTTCCTCGTCCGATTGCTGCTCTACGTCCTCGGTCTCTATCGCTTCGGCTTCCTGTTCGGAAAAACCGTCGGTGTCTTCCGCGTTCGGGTCGATGAGGCCATCCACCAGTTCGTCGACGCGCGTCTCCTCGTTCTGCACACGCTCGGCCATCGCGAGAATGTCGGCGATGGTCGTCGGGCATGCGGAGATCGCCATGACCATGTGTTTGAGGCCGTCTTCGATACGCTTCGCGATCTCGATTTCGCCCTCGCGTGTCAGCAACTCGACCGTGCCCATTTCGCGCATGTACATGCGCACCGGGTCGGTCGTTCGGCCGAATTCGGAGTCGACGGTGGAGAGCGCGACTTCGGCTTCTTCCTCGACTTCATCGTCGGAAGAAGCGTTCGGCGCGTTGTCGTTCAGAAGGAGCGTTTCGGCATCCGGCGCCTGCTCGTACACCGCCACGCCCATGTCATTGAACGTGCTGATGATGCCTTCGATCGCCTCGGTTTCCGTGAAGTTATCGGGCAGGTGATCGTTGATTTCGGCATACGTGAGGAAACCGCGCTCCTTGCCGAGTTTGATGAGCGCGCGAAGCTTCGAGCGGCGCTCCTCGATCTCCTCGACAGTGCCGGGCGCGCTCGACGCGAACGCGTCCTTCAGAAGCGCCTTTTCCTTCGCACGGCGGTCGCGAGCCTTGGCCTTTTCGACCTTCGCCGCAGGCGCGGCGGTGGGCTCCGCAGTTTGCGTTGCGTCGTCTTCGACGGGTACATCGTTCAGCTTTTTCGTCATGGAGTTCGCCATACAGGCTTTAGTCTCGACTCGCGGCTGCTGGACAACAGCCGATGGAACCGTAAATACCAAATGCGCACGCTGCATCGTCCTGCGTGCCCTGCCCGGGGCGCCATCGCGGTTGAATCCGTCGCGGTTCATCACGGCGAATTCGCCAAACGCCCTTCACCACGATAGCAGCCGCTTCCCTTGCGCCCGTCTGTACGTCGGCGTGCTTTCCTGTCCGTTTCGTGTCGGAGCAATGCTCAAACGCGTGCTGCGCACCGCTTTTACATGACTCCGACAGCCGATTCAGCCAGCGCCTTGCTGCAACTTCCCTGCTTCCTTCGCTAACTATTCCACGCACCAATGAAGGGATTTCACCCTTCGAAACGGGAGAGGAATTGACAAAAAGCAACTACTTTTAACATTTTATTATAGCATCTCGCTATCCGGCTTAAGGGCTAGCCGCCCGTCCCGCCTTGATCTGCGCGATCTTCGCCGAAAGCTCCGAGAACTCCGCAACCTCTTCCGGCGAAAGTCCCGGCTGCCGCGCCAGCAAATCTAGCCGCGCGCGATAGCTGTCGTGTTGCAATTTCAGTACCGTCGCTTGCAACTCTTCGGCGAGCAGGCGTTTCTGCTCTTCCACACGCTGCGCGGCGTCCTCGTCGGACGGATCGCGCATCAGTAAATCCCGCACGTTTTCATCATAGGCGAGAATTTCCTGGAAGATATCCTCGTAGGTGGGCGCGTTTGCTGCGTTTCTCAAGATGTCTGAAAGCATCTGGAATTCTGCGCTCGCGCCCAGTTCGCGCGCATGCGCGATGACTTCGCTGAACAGTTCGCCATGCTCGGTCATGGTGACGAGCGTGCGTTCGCTGATTCGATCGAGCGATGCCGCGATGCCCGGATACATCACCAGATTGCGTAGCGCGCGCTGTTCCTGACCCGTGACACGCCGGCGTTCGCTCCTCGGCACCATCGCGCGGGCGACAGCGGCGGCACGCGAGTCGATGTCGCAAAGCGCGGCGATTTCCGTGAACGGCGTAGCGAGGCGGTCGGCCAGCATATGCAGAATTTGCACGCGCAATGCGTTGGCGGGCAGCGCCTGCAACAGCGGCTTCGCGTCGAACAGGGCCTTCGCGCGGCCTTCGGGCTGGTCGAGTTCCTTGTCGTTCAGCACCTCGTTGAGCAGGAATTGCGACAGCGGCATTGCGCGGTCGACTTGCTCACCAAAACCGTCGGCGCCGAATTCGCGCACATAGCTGTCCGGATCGTGCTCTTTCGGTAGAAACAGAAATTTTATCGTGCGGTTGTCCGCTGCGTGCGGCAGCGCGGCTTCGAGTGCGCGGCGCGCGGCGCCCCGGCCGGCGGAGTCGCCGTCGAAGCTGAAGACCACCGTTTCCGTCTGTCGAAAAAGCTTCTGTACGTGGACCGGCGTGCAAGCCGTGCCGAGCGTGGCGACGGCGTTCGCGAAACCTAACTGCGCAAGCGCGACCACGTCCATATAGCCTTCGACGACGAGCGCATAACCCAGTTCACGAATGGCAAGACGCGCCTCGAAAAGGCCGTAAAGCTCGCTGCCTTTGCTGAATAAAGGCGTTTCCGGCGAATTCAGATACTTCGGTTCGCCGCTGTCCAGCACGCGTCCGCCGAAGCCAATGACGTTGCCCTTCACATTTCGAATAGGGAACATCACACGTTCGCGGAAGCGGTCGTAGCGGCGCGCTTGTCCTTGCGCGTCGGTTTTTTCGCTGACGATTACGAGCCCTGCTTCCACCAGATTTTCATGGCGATAATCGGGGAACGCGCTTTCGAGATTCTGCCAGCCGTCGGGCGCGTAGCCCAAGCCGAAGCGCGCCGCGATCTCGCCAGTCAAGCCGCGCTTTTTCAGATAACCGATGGCGTTAGGCGCGCCGCGCAACTGTTTGCGATAGAAGTCGCAGGCGGTCTGCATGACTTCGGTGAGCGCGACGCTGACGGCCTTGCTCGGCGCGTTGGCATAGGCGTCACCGCCCGCGCCACCCGCGCCGCCGCGAAACGACGGCTCCTGCGGCACGGTCAGACCCGCCGACTGCGCGAGGTCCTTCACGGCCTCTGGAAACGTCAGCCCCGTATGCTCCATCAAAAAACCGATGGCCGTGCCATGCGCGCCGCAGCCGAAGCAATGATAGAACTGCTTGGTCGGACTGACCGTGAACGACGGGCTCTTTTCGTTATGGAACGGACACAAACCCATGAAGTTCGCGCCGCCCTTCTTCAATTGGACGTAACGGCCCACCACGTCGACGATATCGACGCGGTTGAGCAGGTCCTGCAGGAATGCGTGCGGTATCAACGTAGGCGAACGCCGCTGATTACTTGGCGAGCGCGGACTTGACCTGCGCGGAAACGGCCGTCATATCCGCCTTGCCCGCGAGCTTCGGTTTCAGCGCGCCCATGACCTTGCCCATGTCTTGCGGGCCGGCTGCGCCCGTCGCGGCGATGGCGGCCTCGACTTCAGCGGCGATGGCATCGGCGGAAAGCTGTTCGGGCATGTACGCCGCGAGCACGGCGAGTTCGGCGTTTTCCTTCGCCACGAGATCGTCGCGGCTGGCCGCTTGAAACTGGCTGATGGAGTCCTTGCGCTGCTTGATCATCTTGTCGACGACGGCGACGACGGCCGTGTCGTCGAGCGTGATGCGCTCATCGACTTCTCGCTGCTTGATGGCTGCGAGCAGCAGGCGAATGGTGCCGAGGCGCTCGGTTTCGCGCGCGCGCATGGCATTTTTCATGTCGTCGTTGATCTGATCCTTGAGGCTCATCGTTCACCCGGTGCAATTGCGAAATTCGCGATATTGAAAACCCGGCTGGCGCGACGCGTGCCCGTGCGGCTCCCGACCCTTTCCGCTAAAGCAAAAACCCGCTTGGGAATGCTTCCGCAAGCGGGACTTTGAGCGAGGCCGTTGAAACCGCGGCGAAGCTTGAGGCCATCGTGACGTCAGCCGGAGCGAAAGAATCCGTGCCCGAACGCGCGTTTCGAGGCGCCTTCGAACAAATACGGAATCCTCCGATAACCGTTCGAGTATAGCAGGCGCGATGGCGTTTCGAGACCGCGCCACGGCGGCCGGAACGACCCGTCTCAGCCGTGCGCGAACTCCGCCGCGGCCTTGCCCGCCGCGACGCCGGAAGCCCACGCCCATTGAAAGTTGTAGCCGCCGAGCCAGCCCGTCACATCGACAGCCTCGCCGATGAAATACAAGCCCGCGACGCGCTCGCTCATCATCGTCGTGGACGAGAGTTCGCGGGTATCGACGCCGCCGCGCGTGACTTCGGCCTTGCGATAACCTTCGGTGCCGCTCGGCGTGATCGTCCAGTCCGACAACGACGCGCCAAGGCCCTTGAGCGTGCGGTCGGGGAGATCGGCGAGGCGGGCATCGACGGAAACATGCTGCGCTTCGAGCCACGCGTGCGCGAGCCGTGCGGGAACGTGGTCCGCGAGAAAGTTGCCTATTTGTTTCTTCGATCCCGCCTTGGCTTCGAGCAGGAGTTCGGTGGCGTCGGCGTCGGGCAGGAGATCGACGTGGATCGGCTCCGACGTATTCCAGAAACTCGAAATCTGGAGCACGCCCGGACCGGACAGCCCGCGATGCGTCAGCAGCAAGTCCTCGTCGAATTCACCTCGCGTCTTGCCCTTGCCCGTGCCGATGCGAACCGGCAGCGACAGCCCCGACAACGCCGCGAACGGCGCCCAGACGGCCGACGTGAAAGTGAGCGGCACGAGCGCGGGAAGCGTCTCGACTAGCTTGTGGCCGAACTGTTTCGCCACGCGATACCCGAAATCCGTCGCTCCGATCTTCGGAATGGACAAGCCGCCCGTCGCGATGACGAGCGCGGCCGCGTCGATTGCGCCCGCCGAGGTGTCGAGCGTGAAGCGCGCGCCGTCGTGCCGGATCTCGTGGACGCTCACCGGGCGCCGCCACGCGACGCTGCCGGCATCGCACTCGCTTTTGAGCACGTCGATGATGGTTTCGCTCGAATCGTCGCAAAAAAGCTGGCCTTTGTGCTTTTGATGCCATTTCACGCGGTACTGCTTCAAGAGCGCGAGAAAGTCGCGCGGCGTGTAACGCGCGAGCGCGGAGCGGCAAAAATGCGGATTCGCCGACAAAAAGTTTGCCGGCTGCGCGTTGAGATTGGTGAAGTTGCAGCGGCCGCCGCCCGAGATACGGATTTTTTCGGCGAGACGCTCGGCGTGGTCGATCAGCACGACGCGACGCCCCGACTGGGCGGCGACTGCCGCGCACATCATGCCGGCCGCGCCCGCGCCGATCACGGCGATATCGAAGGATTCCATGGCGCGCATTGTAACTGGGGGGCGTCGTTACACTGCTATACTTTTCTGTTCCCTTCAAGCGCTCAACCCATGCTAGTTCTCGGCATAGAAAGCTCCTGCGACGAAACCGGCCTCGCCCTCTACGACACGGAGCGCGGCCTCCTCTCGCACGCCCTGCATTCGCAGATCGCGATGCATCGCGAGTACGGCGGCGTGGTGCCCGAACTGGCTTCGCGGGATCACATCCGCCGGGCGCTGCCGCTCCTCGAACAAGTCATGGCCGAGGCCCGCGCCGCGCGCGCCGACATCGATGCCATCGCGTTCACGCAAGGTCCGGGGCTTGCGGGCGCGCTGCTGGTGGGCGCGAGCATCGCCAATGCGCTGGCGATGGCATGGGACAAACCGACTGTCGGCATCCATCATCTCGAAGGACACCTGTTGTCGCCGCTGCTCGTCGATGCCCCGCCGCCGTTTCCGTTCGTCGCGCTGCTCGTATCGGGCGGCCATACGCAACTGATGCGCGTCACCGATATCGGCGTCTACGAGACGCTCGGCGAAACGCTCGACGACGCGGCGGGCGAAGCCTTCGACAAAACCGCAAAGCTGCTCGGGCTGGGTTATCCGGGCGGGCCGGAAGTGTCGCGGCTGGCGGAATTCGGCACGCCTGGCGCGGTCACGCTGCCGCGTCCGATGCTGCATTCAGGCGATCTCGACTTCAGTTTCAGCGGCTTGAAGACCGCCGTGCTGACTCAAAGCCGCAAGCTCGGCGCGAATGTCTGCGAGCAGGCAAAGGCGGATCTGGCGCGAGGTTTCGTCGATGCAGCCGTCGACGTGCTCGTCGCCAAGTCGCTCGCGGCGCTCAAGAAAACCGGGCTGAAGCGGCTGGTCGTGGCGGGCGGCGTCGGCGCGAACCGGCAGTTGCGCGAGGCGTTGTCGGCTGCGGCAAAGAAGCGGCGCTTCGACGTGCATTACCCCGACTTGGCGCTTTGCACCGATAACGGCGCGATGATCGCGCTGGCGGGCGCGTTGCGGCTTGCCCGCTGGCCGGAGCAGGCCGGGCGGGATTATGCATTTACGGTGAAGCCTAGATGGGATTTGAGTTCGCTGGCGCGAGTTTGATCTTTGCGTGGCTTCGTGCGAAGTCTGGTTTGCTGAATTAACCGCACGACGACCTCGACATAGTCAAAACCCACACGGATCGCAACACGCGATCAACGCCGGCCAACGAGCGACGCATGCGCCTTGCGCGAACGGGCGGCACGCACGCAACGGCGATATTCGCGCGGCCACTGCATCGCCAAATGAGGAAAAGGGCGTCGCTCCAACGTTCATTTCGGCGGATCGAACGCCTGCACAACCGCCCCGAACGCCGGCAGCGCCTCACACCGATCGCCATGCGCGATCAACGCCGGCCAGCGATTCCCGCTGACCAACGCCCCATGCGCTTCACGCACGAACTGCAGCGCGCACGCAACGGCGATATCCGCGTGACCGATTGCGTCGCCGAACCAGAAAGGCGTCGGTCGCGCCGCGCGATCCGCTTCCAGCACGTCGAGCACGCGTTCGATCTGCCCCGCGCAGCGCTCGACCCAAGCCTGCGACTTTTCCGCGTGCATCACGCGCTCGTAGACCAGCGCCACAGCCTTGTCCGCGAGACCCGTCGCGAGCGCACACACCTTCAGCGCCGCACGACGCTGCGCGCCGCTTTGCGCAATCATCGCGCGGTCGTCGCCGACGAGTTCATCGAGATAGTCGAGGATCGTCGCGCTCTCGATCACCGTGTCGCCCGACTCCAGCACGAGCGTCGGCACGCGCGAGAGCGGGTTGAACGGCGCGATCTTGCCGGCATCGCCGAAAGTCGACCATGGCCAATGCTCGTAGCCAATGCCATAAAGATTCAGCGCAATGGCCACGCGTCTGACAAACGGGGAATCGTATTGGCCGATGAGAATCACGACGCACTCCGCAAAGTTCGGGTCGAACAGTTTAAGCGCGCGCGGGCTTCGGAAACAATGGCCACGCGAGCAACGCGCACACGCCCGCCAGCAGCCACACGCCCGGCCACGAAGTCGCCGCCAGCACATGCGGAATGACGAGCGGCGTCACGAACAAGCCCACGTAGACGGCCGTGTTGGTCATGCCGAGCGCGGTGCCGGCGCGCTGCATGCCGGCGAGCGTGGCGAGTTCGGTGTACGCCACCCCATGCCATGCCGATACACAAATGCCCGCAAAGACCAACATCGCCGCGAGCAAGTACGGAAGCTGCGCGACGCCCAGCGCGGTCGCCGCCGCCAACGCCACGAACGACACCGACGCGACCACCACCGACCCGCGCAGATACGCGCGCCGGTTGCCGCGACGATCCGTATGACGGCCGCTCCAGACGCGCATGATCATGGCGCCGAGTTGCAGCGCGCCCATCGTCGCGCTGATCGCCGCGACGCCGAAGTGTCCCGCGTCGTGCATGAAAACCGTCGCGAAGGTCAGCACCGCGAATTGCGGCACGCACAGCACGCCGATGCCGAGCACCACGCGCCAGATCCGCGCATCTCTCAACGGCGCAACCGTCGTTGCCTGCGATACCCCCGCGTCCGCGCGATGCGACCTTTCCGGGGGCTCATGCAGCCAGCGCCAGGTGAATGCGCCCGAGATCGCGCACATTGCGGCGAGCGTGCCGAACACCGCGCCAAAACCGTGCGATGAAGCGAGCCACGGCAGCAACGCCGCGCCCAGACCGCCACCCATCGGCACGGCGGTCTGGCGGATGCTCATCGCGAGACCGCGCTCGCCTTCGCCAAACCACGCCATGACCGCGCGCCCGCTCGATCCGTTGACGCTGCCGCCGAGCGTGCCGAGCAGGAACATCGCGAAAACGAGCCAGCCGAGCGCGGGCGCCGCGCCGAAGCCCGACGGCACCGCGAAGACGCTCATGCCGAGCAGCACGGCAGACGTCGCGAACAGTCCCGTCAGCAAGACGGGCCGGTCGCCCCAGCGGTCGGTGAGCAGTCCCCAAGGAAGTTCCGATACCGCAAGCCCCAGCCCGAGCGCGCCGAGCACGAGTCCGACTTCGCCGTTGCCGAAGTGATAGCCGCTGCGCATCCAGACGGCCGTCGTCGGAATGCCGCCGATTGCCGCCGAAAAACTCGCGTTGGCGGCCACGCCCACGCCGAGCACTTTCCATCGATGCGCGCTCGAATGCGACGCTGTGTTCAAAGCTAAAGGAGTTGCCATGTTGCCGCCCTATTTTCAATTTGACTGAACCCAGTGTGACGGCATACGATCATCCTGAAAATAGCAAAGTTTTGCACCGATCGTTTAATAAAACAGGATTGTTGCCATGACTCAAACCACGTTCGACCTCGCGGTCCTTCGCAGCTTCGTCGCGGGCATGGATTTGGGAAGTTTCGCCAAGGCCGCGGACCGCGTCGGTCGCTCGACTTCCGCCGTCAGCGCGCAGATCCGCAAGCTGGAAGAGCAGGCGGGCACGCCGCTTTTTCGTAAATCGGGCCGTGGGCTCGCGCTCACCGACGCGGGCGCGGTGATGCTCGCCTATGCGCGCCGTCTCGTCGAATTGAACGATGAAGCGGCGGTCGCGGTGCGCGGCGTCGATCTCGAAGGCTGGATACGGCTCGGTCTGCAGGAAGACTTCGGCGAAGTTTTGCTGCCGGAAGTGCTGGGCCGCTTTGCGCGGGCGCATCCGAAAGTGCGGATCGAAGCGCGGGTGGCGCGCAACACCGAATTGCTGGAGCGCATCGAGTCGGGTCAGCTCGATCTCGCGCTCGTCTGGGGCGCAGGCAGCGCAACCGACGTTGGCAACGCGACCAGCCTCCCTCAACCGATCGCCGCGCCGCCGATGCGCTGGATCGTGTCATCGACAGTACCGTGGCAGTTCGATCCGGACGAGCCGCTACCGTTGATCGCGTTCGACCGTCCGTGTCTCTTTCACAGCGCGGCGGCCGCAGCGCTGGATCGCGCGGGCATCAAGTGGCGCATCGCGTTCACGAGTCCGAGTCTGTCGGGATTGTGGGCGGCCGCCGCCGCAGGTCTCGGCGTGACGGTGCGCACGGCCTATG
This sequence comes from Caballeronia sp. GAWG2-1, assembly GCF_023631405.1. Taxonomy (NCBI): domain Bacteria; kingdom Pseudomonadati; phylum Pseudomonadota; class Betaproteobacteria; order Burkholderiales; family Burkholderiaceae; genus Caballeronia; species Caballeronia sp. GAWG2-1. The sequence continues at coordinate 88,190 of NZ_JALQDD010000024.1, read as the reverse complement.
GCGTGCCAACCACGGTGCGCGCCCTCGAATGCGATGAGAGCGGCTTGCCGTCGCTGCCGTCGATTCCGCTCGCGCTGCATCGCGGATCGGGCGCGGGATCGCCCGTGGTCGACCGGCTCGCGTCACTCGTGATGGATTCGGTGCGCGAGATGCACGCATCGACTCAAACCGTGGCGGCTTGAGCCTTCGCTCAACCGAGGCGCTTGTCGCGCTCGATCACCGCATACGCGCTGTGATTGTGGATCGACTCGAAGTTTTCGGCTTCGAGCACATAAGCGACGATGCGCGTATCGGCATTCAGCCGCGTGGCCACGTCGCGCACGAGGTCCTCGACGAACTTCGGATTTTCATACGCACGCTCGGTCACGAACTTCTCGTCGGGCCGCTTGAGCAAGCCCCACAATTCACACGACGCCTCTTCCTCGGCAATTCGCACCAGTTCTTCCACCGCGACTTCGCCCGCCAACTCCGCCGTGATGGTCACGTGCGAGCGCTGATTGTGCGCGCCGTACTGCGAAATCTTCTTCGAGCAAGGACAAAGGCTCGTAACGGGGACGAGCACTTTCATGGTCATGCGCGTTTCGCCGTCGCGCGTTTCGGCGATAAAGCTCACGTCGTAATCCAGGAGACTCTGCACGCCCGACACGGGCGCGGTCTTCATGACGAAGTAAGGCAGACTCACTTCGATACGGCCGGAATGCGCCTCCAGTTTCGTGAGCATCGAGACGAGCAGCGCACGCAGGGAAGTTTGATCGAGCGGCTCGCGATTCTCCTCGAGCAGCGCGACGAAACGCGACATATGCGTGCCCTTTTGCTCGGCGGGCAGATGCACGTCGAGATTCCATACGCCAACGCTCGGCTGCACGCCGTTTGCCGACCGCACCGACAACGGATGCCGCACTCCCTTCACGCCGACACGCGCAATCGCGATCTGACGCGTATCAAGCGTGCTTTGAACGTCGGGCATCACGAAGGCGGGATTCATCTGGTTCATTGATTCTTGTCCTTGGGCTCGCGCGGTCTTTCCTGAAAGCGCGCTTCAAAACTCGTATGCGAACACGGCGCGGATTGCGGCCCGCGCCGTGTAGAGACTAAGTGCAAAGCACGACGTGCCCCGAGCGCGCCGCGTCAGGCTGAAACGTCAGGCGACGCGCTTTTCCAGCTTGCCCGGCTGGGCGCTCACGACCGCGTTGAGAAAGCGCTCGCGAATGGATTTCGCGATACCCGCGCCGTCCAGACCGACGCTTGCAAGCAGCTTCGCGGGATCGCCGTGATCGATAAAGACGTCCGGCAAACCAAGCTGAAGCACGGGCTTCACGACCGAACTGGCCAGCAGCGCTTCGACGCATGCCGAACCCGCACCGCCCATGATCGCGCCTTCCTCGATGGTCACGAGCGCGTCGTGAGTGGCGGCGAGTTCGCGCAGCAAGTCGGCGTCGACAGGCTTCACGAAGCGCATGTTGGCCACCGTCAGATCCAACTCTTCGGCGGCAACGAGCGACGGCGCGACCATGGTGCCGAACGCGAGAACGGCGATGCGCTTGCCCGAGCCGAGTTTCTGCGACGACTCGCGGCGCACCTCGCCCTTGCCAAGCGGAATGGCGGTCATTTGCTTGACGGTTGCCACGCCCGTGCCCGCGCCACGCGGATACCGCACGGCTGTCGGGTTCGGCTGCTGAAGCGCGGTGTAGAGCATCTGACGGCATTCGTTTTCGTCGGATGCGGCCATCACCGTCATGTTCGGGATGCAGCGCAGGAACGCGAGGTCGTAATTGCCCGCGTGCGTTGCACCGTCCGCGCCGACGAGACCCGCGCGGTCGATGGCGAACACCACCGGGAGATTCTGCAGTGCGACGTCGTGGATCAACTGGTCGTACGCGCGCTGCAGGAAAGTCGAGTAGATGGCGACGACGGGCTTCATGCCGTCTGCAGCCAAGCCGCCCGCAAATGTCACCGCATGTTGCTCGGCGATGCCGACATCGTAATAACGATCCGGGAAGCGCTTTTCAAATTCGACCATGCCCGAGCCTTCGCGCATGGCAGGCGTGATGGCAACCACGCGCGAGTCTTGCGCGGCAGCGTCGCACAGCCATTCGCCGAACACCTGCGTGTAGGTTTTCTTCGAGGGCGCCGTCGATGGCTTGATGCCTTCGGCCGGATTGAATTTGCCGGGACCGTGATAGAGCACCGGATCAGCTTCGGCGAGCTTGTAGCCTTGGCCTTTCTTGGTCACGACGTGCAGGAATTGCGGACCACGCAGTTCCTTGATGTTCTGCAGCGTCGGAATGAGCGAATCGAGATCGTGACCGTCGATCGGCCCAATGTAGTTGAAGCCGAACTCTTCGAAGAGCGTGGCTGGCACGATCATGCCCTTCGCGTGCTCTTCGAGCTTGCGGGCGAGATCGAGCATGGGCGGCGCGACGCGCAGCACGCGTTCGACACCGGCGCGCGCGGCGGCGTAGAAGCGGCCCGACATCAGACGGGCGAGATGACGATTCAACGCGCCCACGGGCGGCGAGATCGACATGTCGTTGTCGTTGAGGATCACGAGCAAGGGCACGTCGTCGGCGACGCCGGCGTTGTTCATTGCCTCGAAGGCCATGCCCGCGGTCATCGCGCCGTCGCCGATCACGGCGATGGAATAGCGGTTGTCGCCCTGCAGCTTGTTGGCGATCGCCATGCCGAGCGCCGCCGATATCGACGTGCTCGAATGCGCCGTGCCGAACGTGTCGTACTCCGACTCGCTGCGGCGCGGGAAGCCCGAGATGCCGTTCAACTGACGCAACGAGTGCATCTGGTCGCGCCGGCCTGTCAGGATCTTGTGCGGATAGGTCTGATGGCCGACGTCCCAGACGATACGGTCATTCGGCGTATCGAATACGTAATGCAGCGCGATCGTCAGCTCTACCGTGCCGAGATTGGACGAGAGATGGCCGCCCGTCTGCGACACGCTGTCAAGCACGTAGGCCCGCAGTTCGTCGGCAAGCGGCTGCAGTTGGCGTCGATCGAGGGCGCGAAGGTCGGCCGGATCGTCGATGGTTTTCAGCAAGTCGTACATCGTCGTCCCATTTTAGGAAAACTGGCGTGATTCGTTCAACGCGGTCATTGCGCCGTGGGGTTCGTCACGCATTCAACGTTCAGTGCACCCGGTTCACAACCAGGTCGGCAAGTTCGGCCAGGCGCTGACCGCGCGCGCCGAACGGCTCTATTGCAGCGTGCGCATCGCGGCCGAGTTGCGCGGCGAGTTCGCGCGACGCGTCCAGCCCGATGATCGAAACATACGTGGGCTTGTCGTGCTGCGCATCCTTGCCCGCGGTCTTGCCAAGCGTGGCGGAGTCCGCCGTGACATCGAGGATATCGTCCACCACCTGAAACGCGAGGCCGACCGCGGCGGCGTAATGATCGAGCGCCGCGAGCGCCTTGGCGTCCGGACGTTCGCCCGCGAGCGCACCCATGCGCACCGAGGCGCGCAGCAACGCGCCCGTCTTCTTGCGATGCATGGTTTCGAGCTCCGGCCGCGACAGCTTGCGCCCGACGCTTTCGAGATCGATGGCCTGACCGCCCGCCATGCCGAGCGAGCCGCTTGCGAGAGCCAGTTCGCGCACGAGCGCGGCCTGCTGGGTATCGCTCAGACCATTGCCCTCGGATGTCAGCGCGACGAACGCCTGCGACTGCAACGCGTCGCCGACGAGCAGTGCCGTCGCTTCGTCATATTGCACGTGTACCGTGGGCTTGCCGCGACGCAACGCGTCGTCGTCCATTGCGGGCATATCGTCATGCACGAGCGAATAGACGTGAATCATTTCGAGCGCCGCGCTTGCCGCTTCGACGGCCGGCGCGCTCGCGTGGGTCAGTTCGCCCGCAGCGTGCACGAGAAGCGGCCGCACACGCTTGCCGCCGCCCAGCACCGCGTACCGCATGGCTTCGTGCAGACGCGCCGGCGCGATGTCCGTGCCCGGCAGATAGTGCTCCAGCGCGGTCTCGACGCGATCGAGCGTGGCACGCATCCATTGTTTGAAGCTCATAGGTCGTCGTCCCCTCGGTCGTTGGTGGCTCCTGCACCCTGGGTCGCGCGCTGTACCTCGGCGGGCAGCGGCTTGAGCGTCTCGCCATCGAGCACGCGCACCTGCTGCTCGACTTTTTCGAGCTGTTGTTGGCAAAAGCCCACAAGCGCGGCGCCGCGCCGGTATGCCGCGAGCGACTCCTCGAGACTCAGCGCGCCCGCTTCCATGCGGCCGACGAGTGATTCGAGTTCCGCGAGCGCTGTTTCGTAGTTTTCCGGAAGCGGCGCGGCGTCGTTAGCAAGCGCGCCTGCACCGGTTTCTTCGCGTGTATCGGGGACAGCGGTCTTCGCCATGAATCGTGGATGTGCAAATGTATTTTGGAACCAAGTCGCACATTCTACGGCAAAAGCCAGTTTTTCGACCCGAAACACGTCCGTCGCAAAGCGTGGAGACGGCTAATCCTTGAGCTTGCGCCACAGCCGCCCGGCGTAGGGACGCGACGCCCTCGCGCCGGCTTTGAACGGAACTCCTGCAACAATTTATACCCAAATCAAGACCTTATACGCCCGAGTGTGGCGGATTTCGGTATAATCGCGGGCTCCCTAAATCGAATCTTCGATGGTTGGGTTGTTCACTGCTTTCACGTCTTAACGGGAGTGGGAATGTCCAATCTGAGCAATGCATTGCAACTGAATGCCATTCACAGTCAGTTGCCAGTCACGGCTTACTTTGACGAAGCGCTTCTTACGCGCGAAATCGAAACACTTTTCAAGCTTGGTCCACGCTACGTCGGGCATGAACTCATGGTTCCCGAAGCGGGAAACTATTTCGCGCTTCCTGGCGAGGGCGAAGGGCGCGTGCTCGTGCGCAATCAGCAGTCGAATATCGAATTGCTGTCGAACGTGTGCCGCCATCGCCAGGCAATCATGCTGAACGGTCGCGGCAGCGCGGACAACATCGTCTGCCCGCTGCATCGCTGGACGTACGATCTGAACGGCCAGTTGCTCGGCGCGCCGCATTTCGCCGACAAGCCCTGCTTGAATCTCGGCGCCACGCCGCTGCAAAACTGGCAAGGCCTTCTCTTCGAGGCCGCGGGTCGCAATGTCGCGGCCGATCTCGCGAAACTCGGCACGGCGCGTCATTTCGACTTTTCGGGCTATATGTTCGATCACGTCGAAGTGCACGAGTGCAACTACAACTGGAAGTCCTTCATCGAGGTTTATCTGGAGGACTATCACGTCGCGCCGTTCCATCCGGGACTCGGCAGCTTCGTGTCGTGCGACAACCTCGAGTGGGAATTCGGCGACTGGTACAGCGTCCAGACCGTCGGCGTGCACAAGAATCTGGAGAAGCCGGGCAGCCCGACGTATCGCAAGTGGCACGACGAAGTCCTGCGCTTCCGTAACGGTACGCCGCCCGAATTCGGCGCCATCTGGATGGTGTATTACCCCGGTCTCATGATCGAGTGGTATCCGCACGTGCTGGTGGTCTCGTGGCTGATCCCGCAGGGCACGCAGAAGACGACCAACATCGTCGAGTTCTACTATCCCGAGGAGATTGCGCTTTTCGAGCGCGAGTTCATCGAGGCGGAACGTGCGGCCTATATGGAAACCGCGCGTGAGGACGATGAAATTGCCGAACGCATGGACGCCGGCCGGCGCGCGCTCATGTCGCGTGGCGAGAATCAGGTCGGGCCGTATCAGAGTCCGATGGAATCCGGCATGCAGCATTTCCACGAGTTTCTGCGGCATCAGCTCGGGGCTATCTGAACGCCGTTCGGCTATCACGCGGGAATCATGAAAAGGCGGGCTTTCGAGTCCGCCTTTTTGTTTAGACTAGCTGTATCCCACTTCACGCGCGCGGCGATTGACACGACCGGGCGCGGACGCTTTGCAAGGGATCGGGGTCGCGCGCCGAAGCGCACACTCTGTCCGACACAGGAGCCGTCATGCCGCACACCCACTACACCACGCTCATCTCGGCGACGAATCTTGCCGAACGGCTCGCCGCCGCGCCCGTCAGCGTGCTCGTGTTCGATTGCCGATTCGACCTCGCCGCGCCTGAATCCGGCGCAGCGGCTTATGCCCAAGGTCATATTCCGGGCGCGCACTACCTTCATCTCGACCGCGACTTGTCCGGCGTCAAGACGGGGGCGAACGGACGCCATCCGTTGCCCGAACGCGGCGCGCTCGTCGAAAAACTCGCGAGCTTCGGGCTAAACGAAGGCCAGCAAGTCGTCGCCTACGACGCGCAAGGCGGCATGTACGCGTCGCGTTTGTGGTGGCTCCTGCGTTGGCTCGGTCACGATTCCGTCGCGCTGATCGACGGCGGTTTGCCCGCGTGGGAGGCAGCAGGTCAGCCACTCGATACCGCCGCGCCGCAAAAGACAAACGGCACGTTCAAAGCCGCCGCGCCGCTTGCCGTCACCATCGATGCTCCGGCGATCGAACGCAGCATCGGCACGCGCGACCATCTGCTAATCGATGCGCGCGCCGCGGACCGGTATCGCGGCGAGAACGAGACGCTCGATCCCGTCGGCGGTCACATTCCCGGCGCGCTGAATCGCTTCTTCAAGGACAATTTGACGCCGGAAGGCCGCTTCAAGACCGCGCACGAATTACGCGATGCGTTCGGCTCGCTGATCGGCGCCACGCCCACCGACCGCATCGTGCTGCAATGCGGCTCGGGCGTGACGGCATGTCATAACGCGCTAGCCATGGAGATTGCCGGCCTGCACGGCGCGGCGTTGTATCCGGGATCGTGGAGCGAATGGAGCGCCGACCCGGGCAGGCCCGTGGCGACCGGCGCGAAGCCTTGAGGCGCGTAAAGCGCCGTCACTTGACGCCGTGCTCGCGGAACCACGCGAGCGCGCGCTTCCAGCCATCCTCCGCGTCTTCCTTGCGATAGCTCGGCCGGTAATCCGCGAAGAACGCGTGCGGCGCGTCGTCATACACGACGATCTGCGACTCCCGCGCCTTCGGCTGGCCATTCGCCACGGCCTGCTTGATCTGTTCGAGCGTGTCCTGCGGAATGCTCTGATCCTGCCTGCCGTATAGCCCGAGCACAGGCACATTGAGTTCGGCCGCGTTGTCGATCGGGTTGCTCGGCGTGTTCGCCGTCTTGTTCCCCGTGACGCGCCCGTACCATGCAACCGCCGCCTTCACGTGCGGATTGTGCTCCGCATAAAGCCACGTAATGCGCCCGCCCCAGCAGAACCCGGTGATACCTAGCCGCTTCAGATCGCCGCCGTGCTCGCCCGCCCATTTGACGGTTTCGTCGATGTCCGAGATCACTTGCGAGTCAGGCACCTTCGAGACGAGCTGCTCGTTGAGAAGCTGCATGGACTTGTACGCCGAGGCATCGCCCTGACGCGTGTAGAGATCCGGCGCGATGGCAAGATAGCCTTGCTTGGCGAAGCGCCGGCAGACATCGGCGATATGCTCGTGCACCCCGAAAATCTCGTGGATCACGATGACGACAGGCAGATGCGTCTTGCCCTTCGGCTGCGCGCGATACGCCGGCACGAGCACGCCATCCGCGCCGCGCACGCCCACGGCGCCGGCTTCGAGACCGGCGTCATCGGTATGAATGGTTTGTGCCGACACGGGCAGCACGCACGCTGCGAAGCCTGTGCCGAAAGCTGCCTTGATGAAGTTGCGACGGTCGAACGGAACGTGGGGAATGAGGCTGTCGACTTCAGGGGTAAGCATGCAAAGCTCCCGCGGCAAGCGCCGGCAGGCGTCGATTCGCGCGGCCGGCGGCATGGATTCTGGAACCGCGCGAGCGTGTTCAAGGCTTCACGACGCGCGGCGCTGTACGACTCCCAAGCGAACGCGCCCGACATATCACAAGGCGCGCCGCTCATTCTAAACAGCTTTGCAGCGTCGATGCAGCTCAGTGCAGCTTGACGCGCGGCGCGGTGGACCGGCGCAGCCAGTGCGCGATGGTGTCGAGCACCATGCGCGCGTAGCCGTGGAGCGCGGCGATATGCAGCCGATACAGCGACATGTACATGAAGCGCGCGAAGAGGCCTTCGATCATCATGTTGCCGCCGATGAGCCCGCCCATCAGGCTGCCGACCGCGCTATAGCGACCGAGCGACACGAGCGAACCGAAATCGCGGTACGTATATTCCGGCAGCGATTTGCCGTTCATGCGGCGCTCGAAAGCCTTAAAGAGAAAGCTCGCCTGCTGATGCGCCGCCTGCGCGCGCGGCGGCACACCGCGCTCGTTGCCGGGCCACGGACACGCGGCGCAATCGCCCAGGGCGAATATGTTGTCGTCGACTTCCGTTTGCAGCGTGCGGCGCACGATGAGCTGGCCGAGACGATTGGTCGGCAAGCCGTCGAGCTGCGAGAGAATGGCCGGCGCCTTGATGCCCGCCGCCCACACCGTGAGGTCCACGCGAATGGTCTTGCCGCTCGCCGTGCGAATGGAATCGCGCGACACTTCCGCGACGGTTTCGCCCGTCATCAAGGACACGCCCAGCTTCGTCAATAGCTCGGCCGTCGCGGTCGATACGGTGTCGCGCAGCGCGGGCAGAATGCGCGGCCCCGCTTCGATCAGCACGATACCGATGTCGTGCTTCGGATCCAGCTTGTGCAAACCGTACGCGGAAAGCACGTGCGCCGTGTTGCGCAGTTCCGCCGACAATTCCACGCCCGTCGCACCCGCGCCGACGATCGCCACCTGAATGCGCGGCGCGTTCAGCGAACCGAGCGGCACGGGCGGCCCTTCGGAATCGTCGATGCCCGCCGCCACCGGTTCCGGCGCGAAGTGCTCGGCGCGCATGCATGCCGCGATGAGCCGCTTGCGAAAGAGCTCGGCCTGGCCAACTGTATCGAGCGCGATGGAATGTTGCTGCGCGCCTTCGACGCCGAAGAAATGCGTCGTGCTGCCGATGGCAATGACGAGCGTGTCGTATTCCAGCTCGCGCTGCGGCAAGACCTCGCCCGCTTCGTCGTCGCGCAACGCGCTGATGGTAATGCGTTTTGTCGCGCGGTTCAGCGCGATCAACTCGCCCTGCTGAAACTCGAAGCCGTGCCACATGGCCTGCGCGGCGTATTCGAGTTCCTGCGTGAACGGGTCCATGCTGCCTGCGGCCACTTCATGCAGAAGCGGCTTCCAGATATGCGTGGGATTACGGTCCACCAGCGTGACTTGCGCACGCGGTGCCGTTTTACTGTCCGTCGTACCGAAACGGTCGCCGAGACGAGTCGCCAATTCGAGACCGCCGGCCCCTCCGCCGACGATGATGAATCGATGCATAAAGCTCTCCCGAATTTTTCTCCGCACGCGGAGTAATCAACTTACCGAGCCTCGGACCGCACGTACGTTCGACGACATGTCGGCCCGATGTCTCACCTTCCAAAAACCATTCTGCTTGAACGCGCGGCGCACTTGCAATGGCCGGCCTCGCATGTCCGGCATTCAGCGCGCTCTTTTTGCTCAGTGTGCTTCTTCCCAGTTATTGCCGACGCCCACCTCAGCCACGAGCGGCACGTTCAGCTTGGCGACGCCACACATCAATTCGGGTAAGCGCTTCCTGACTTCGGGCAGTTCCTCTTCGGGAACTTCGAGCACGAGCTCATCGTGTACCTGCATGATCATCTTCGCGTAGATATTCGTAGCCTCGATCCAGTCCTGCACCGCGATCATCGACAACTTGATGAGATCAGCGGCCGTTCCCTGCATGGGCGCGTTGATGGCCGCGCGTTCGGCCGCCTGACGACGCGGACCACTGCCGCCGTTGATCTCCGGCAGCCACAGACGCCGGCCGAACACGGTCTCCACGTAGCCGTTCATCTTCGCGGTCACGCGTGTGCGCTCCATGTAGTCGGCAACGCCCGGATAACGCGCGAAATAGCGGTCGATATAAAGCTTCGCCGCGTCGCGCGTGATGCCGAGATTCGACGCGAGCCCGAACGAACTCATGCCATAGATCAAGCCGAAATTGATCACCTTGGCGATACGACGCTGGTCGTTCGACACTTCGATCGGCGTCACGCCGAACACTTCCGACGCGGTCGCGCGGTGCACGTCCTCGCCTTCCTTGAACGCGCGCAACAACGATTCGTCACCCGAGATATGCGCCATGATGCGCAGCTCGATCTGCGAGTAATCCGCCGATACGATCTTGCAACCCGGCGGCGCGATGAACGCCTCGCGGATGCGCCGGCCTTCGCCCGTTCGCACCGGGATGTTCTGCAAGTTCGGCTCGTTCGACGACAAGCGCCCTGTCACCGCGACAGCCTGCGCATAGTTCGTATGCACGCGTCCCGTCGATGCATTCACCATGCGCGGCAGCTTGTCCGTATAAGTGGACTTGAGCTTCGACAGCCCGCGATGTTCGAGCAGCACCTTCGGCAGCGGATAATCCTCGGCGAGTTTTTGCAGCACTTCTTCGTCGGTGGAAGGCGCGCCGCTCGGCGTCTTCTTCACCACCGGCAGTTCGAGTTTCTCGAAGAATATCTGTCCGATCTGCTTGGGCGACCCGAGATTGAATTCGCCGCCCGCCAGTTCATAGGCTTCCGTTTGCAAGTCGATCAGCCGTTTGGCGATCTCGTTGCTCTGCGTGTCGAGCTTCGCGCGATCGATCAGCACGCCGTTGCGCTCCATCTTGCGCAACACGCGCGAAGTCGGCAATTCGATCTCGCGATATACCTTCAACAAGCCCTCTTCCTGCACGACTTGCGGGTAAAGCGCCTGATGCAGACGCAATGTGATGTCCGCATCTTCGGCGGCATACTCGGCCGCCTTGTCGAGCGCGACTTCGTCGAAACCGATTTGCGACGCGCCCTTGCCCGCGACGTCCTCGTATTTGATGGTCTTCACGCCCAAGTGCCGCAGCGCGAGGTTGTCCATGTCATGCGGCCGATGCGACTCCAGCACGTACGACTGCAACAACGTGTCATGCTCGACGCCGCGCATGACGATGCCGTAATTGGCGAGCACCTGCTCATCGTATTTCAGATGCTGGCCGACCTTCTTCTTCGATTCGTCTTCGAGCCACGGCTTGAGCTTCGCGAGCACTTCATCGCGCGGCAGTTGCACGGGTGCGTCCGGCCCGCGATGCGCGAGCGGGACATATGCGGCATGGCCAGGTTCGACCGAGATGGACAAGCCGACGATCTGCGCGGTCATCGGGTCGAGCGCGGTGGTTTCGGTATCGAACGAAGTGATCTCGGCGGCATCGATGCGTTCGAGCCACGCGCCGAACTGTTCCCACGTCTGCACCGTCTCGTAGTGGTGGACGATCTCCGTGACTTCGGCGGGCGGCGTGTCGGTCGGGCCTTCGACGGCATCCGCGATTTCGACTTCACGCAGCCAAGTCTTGAAGCCGTGACGCAGGAACACGTCGCGCAATTCGTCGCGCGACTCGGGACGGCTTTCGAGCGTTTCGTCGATCGACGCGATCTGCGACGCCAGGTCGCATTCCGTGTGTACGGTAACGAGCTTGCGAGCCATGGGCAGGAAGTCCAGAGCCTTGCGCAGATTGTCTCCTACCGCACCTTTGATCTCGCCCGCATGTTCTACGATGCCATCAAGGGAGTCGTATTGCGTGAGCCACTTGAGCGCAGTCTTGGGACCGCACTTTTCGACGCCCGGCACGTTATCGACCGTATCGCCGATGAGCGAAAGATAATCGACGATACGTTCCGGCGGCACGCCGAACTTGGCGACGACGCCGGCGCGATCGAGCGTTTCGTTGGTCATCGTATTGATGAGGGTGACATGATCCGTCACGAGTTGAGCCAGATCCTTGTCGCCCGTCGAGACGATCACTTTCATGCCGCGCTTTTCGGCCTGAGCCGCGAGCGTGCCGATGACGTCGTCGGCTTCGACGCCTTCGATCATCACGAGCGGCCAGCCGAGCGCACGCACGGCGACGTGAATAGGCTCGATCTGCTTCGAAAGGTCTTCGGGCATGGAAGGCCGGTTGGCCTTGTAGTCGGCGTACCAGTCGTCGCGAAACGTCTTGCCTTTGGCGTCGAAGACGCACGCGCTATACTCTGCATTGGTTTCACGCCTAAGGCGTCGCAGCATGTTGATCATTCCATACAGTGCGCCGGTCGGCCCGCCGTCGGGGCCGCGCAGGTCAGGCATGGCATGGTAAGCCCGGTACAAGTAGCTAGAACCGTCGACCAATAGCAGGGTCTTACCTTCAAGACTTCGTTCTTCAGGCATTATGAACAAGAGAAAAGTGATTCCGAGTCTGCGATCGCTCGCAGATCAAGAGCGCGCGACGGCCAAAAAGGCTCGCGCATCGTGGCAGATGTTCACGATTATGGCAGAGTTTATCGAGGCTACCGAGTACCTCTCGGAGATCCGTCCTGCCATCAGCATCTATGGTTCCGCGCGTCTCAAACCCGAGTCGCCGTACTATCAGCGGACCATTGAAATCGCGCAAAAATTCTCCGATGCAGGCTTTGCCGTGATCTCCGGCGGCGGTCCCGGCATCATGGAAGCAGCCAATAAAGGCGCACATGCGGGCAAGTCGCCGTCGGTGGGTCTCAACATCGAATTGCCGCACGAGCAGTCGGGCAATCAATGGCAGGACATCTCGCTGCGCTTCCGTCACTTCTTCACGCGGAAGGTTACGTTCGTCAAGAATTCGGATGCGGTCGTCGTGATGCCGGGCGGCTTCGGCACGCTTGACGAACTGGCCGAAGTGCTCACGCTCATTCAGACCAAGAAGTCGCGCCACGTGCCTATCGTGCTGGTGGGCGCCGAATTTTGGGCCGGCTTGCTCGACTGGTTCAAGAACACGCTGTTGACCAATGGCGTCATCGGCGAAAAAGATCTTGGACTCATGCAAGTGATCGACGATCCCGATCAAGTGCTCGATGCGGTGCTGCGCTTCTATGAAGATCGCGAAGGCGCGGCAGAGCAACCGGCGGAAGGTAAGTCGGATGAGGACCGGATGTTTTATTTGTGATTCGAAGGCTGTCGGGCGAGCGGAATCGCTATCTTCCCTCTCGCCCTTTCCCCTCTCTCGCCTCATTCACGAGCAGCATCTCTCTGACACACGCCCATAAAGCGTAGTCTTCCGAATCGAATACTGGAGTTTGCCGGCGCCCGCATAGGCGTTCGCTGTCGAGCCGCTGCATGGCGCATCGCAATCTTCAGCCACGCACGAGCCGCCTTGAAGAAGACCGCCCGCTTCGCTTCTTCGCGTTTCGACGTCTCACTGAAACGCCACCTCCGCAAAGCTGCGCAACTTCCGGCTATGCAACCGCGACAGGCCATTCATGCGCAGTAGTTCCATTGCCTTCACGCCGATCTGCAAGTGCTGATCCACTTGCGCACGATAAAACTGATCGGCCATGCCCGGCAGCTTGAGTTCGCCATGCAGCGGCTTGTCCGACACGCATAGCAACGTCCCGTAAGGCACGCGGAACCGGAAGCCGTTCGCGGCGATAGTCGCGCTTTCCATATCGAGCGCGATCGCGCGGCTTTGCGACAGCCGCTGCACCGGCTCGCGATGATCGCGCAATTCCCAATTCCGGTTGTCCACACTCGCGACGGTGCCCGTGCGCATCACGCGCTTCAGTTCCACGCCTTCGAGTTGTGTCACCTGCGCCACGGCCTTCTCGAGCGCGACCTGCACTTCCGCCAGCGCGGGAATCGGCACCCACAGCGGCAGGTCGTCATCCAGTACGTGATCCTCGCGCACATAGCCGTGCGCCAGCACGTAATCGCCCAGACGCTGTGTGTTCCGCAAGCCCGCGCAATGCCCGAGCATGACCCACGCGTGCGGACGCAGCACCGCGATGTGATCCGTGATGGTCTTTGCGTTCGACGGTCCCACGCCGATGTTCACCATCGTGATGCCGCTGCCATCCGCGCGCTTCAGGTGATACGCGGGCATCTGCGGCAGACGCGCGATTGGCGCGCCTTCCTCCGGTTGCTCGCCGAGATTGGCGTTGTAGGTGACGACATCGCCCGGTTCGACGAACGACGAATACTCGCTGCGATACGCGCGCGTTTCCTCGTCATCCGCGCGCGACATCAGCGTGCGGCCGAGCTTCACGAACTCGTCGATATAGAACTGATAGTTCGTATAAAGCACGTAGTTCTGAAAATGCGTGGGCGAAGTCGCCGTGTAGTGCCGCAGCCGATGCAGCGAAAAATCCACCCGCGCCGCCGTGAAGAGGGCAAGCGGATGAGGCTCGCCCGCGGCAGGCTCATACGTGCCGTTCACGATGCGGTCGTCGAGCAGCGCGAGGTCCGGGGTATCGAAGACATTGCGCATGGCGAGCAGGCGATCACGGTCGAGATCGCCTTCGAGATGGATGCCTTCGGCGAACGCGAAGTGAATAGGAATGGGTTGCGCCGACACGCCCACTTCAATGCCCACATGATGGTTCTTCGTCAAGAGCCGCAACTGCTCGCGATAATAATCGCCGAAGAGATCCGGACGCGTGAGCGTAGTCTCGAAGATGCCGGGCCCGGCGACGAAACCATACGAGCGCCGCGAGTCGATCTGCGTGTTGAGCTCGGTACGCACGCGCACGAACGGATAGCACGCGCGCACGCGATGCGTGAACTGCTCGTTGCGCCGATACCGCGCGAACGCGTCGCGCAGGAAAGCGGTGTTGGCTTCGTAGATGGCGGAGACCCGCGAGACGGCGGCTGCGGGGTCGTCGAATGATTCGGTTGGGAAGTCGTTTGCAGGCGTTCCCTGAGTGGTCTGAGTCCGGTCGTTTGTCATGATCTTGTATGCGTGTCTGATGCCCTCGTAGTCATCGACATTAACACGGAAGCATGCAAGAACCATGAAGCCCCCGCGCCGCGCAAGTGCGTGCGAACACGGCGCGCAACAGCTTTTTGAACGTTCCGGCCGAAATCCGCGAAGCAGCGCAAAATAAGGCGTTGCGCCGGCATGGGGTTCGCGTTTTGCTAGAATCCGGCCATCGCCTGGAGAACTGACATGAAGCCGCTCTATTTCGCCGCCGCCGCGGCCGTCCTTGCCGTCGCAAGTGTAGGCGCCACGGCGCAAACCCTCCAGGCCGAGCAGGCGGGCGCACAGCCACAAATGTCGCAGGAAGAAGCCGCTGGCCTGCCTGATCTGAAGGCCATCAACCGCCCGCCCGCGAACGCGAGTTCGAAGGTCGAAATTTCGCCGCCGCGCATGCCGAGCTTCCACGAACTCAGCACCAACGGCACCGAGATCACCGAGTATCGCGACAAGGGCAAGCCCGTCGAGATCAACGTGCATTCGAACTTCGGCACGCGCTATCAGATGAGTTCGCCTTACGACACCTCGCCGCAAGTCCGCGATAACGGCAAGGCAAGCACGCGCCTGCCATCGGTAAGCGTGCGCTACTGATCCACGGGTTGTTTGCGCCCGCTCGTCTGAGCGGGCGTCTCCACGCAGTGCTCACGCGACTGCGCCGTTCACCGGCCCGCCACGGGCTTCTCAACCTGACCCAAGTTTCTGCATGGCCGTATTCACCCCCGTCTCTGACGCCGAACTCGGCGACTGGCTGCAACACTACGATCTCGGCGATGTCGTCGAATTGCGCGGCATCCAGTCGGGCATCGAGAACAGCAACTTTTTTCTCACGACCACGCGCGGCGAATACGTGCTCACGATCTTCGAGAATCTCACGGCGACGCAACTGCCGTTCTATCTCGATCTGATGCGCCATCTGGCCGCGCATCGCGTGCCGGTTCCCGATCCCATGCCGCGCAGCGACGGCTCGCTCTTCGGCATGCTGCACGGCAAGCCCGCTGCCATCGTCACGAAACTCGAAGGCGCGCCGGAACTCAAGCCGACGCCCGCGCATTGCATCGAAGTCGGTCAGATGCTCGCGCGCATGCATCTCGCCGGGCGCGATTTTCCGCGGCATCAGCCGAACTTGCGCAGCCTCGCGTGGTGGCAGGAGAACTTGCCAGCCATCGTTGACTTCCTTAGCGCGCCGCAGCGCGAACTGATCGAATCCGAGCTTGTGCATCAGGCCGCGTTTTTCACGTCGGCGGACTACGCCGCGCTGCCGGACGGGCCGTGCCACTGCGATCTGTTTCGCGACAATGTGCTGTTCGCGCCGGGCCGCGATCACGCACGGCTCGGCGGGTTCTTCGACTTCTACTTCGCGGGCGTCGACAAGTGGCTCTTCGACGTCGCCGTGACCGTGAACGACTGGTGCGTCGATCTCGAAAGCGGCGCGCTCGACCCCGCGCGTGTCGACGCAATGCTGCGCGCTTATCAAACCGTGCGCCCCTTCACGCCCGCCGAGGAACGCCACTGGAACGACATGCTGCGCGCCGGCGCCATGCGCTTCTGGGTCTCGCGCCTGTACGATTTTTACCGTCCGCGCGAGGCGCAGATGTTGAAACCGCACGATCCCGGCCATTTCGAACGCATTCTGCGCGAGCGCGTCAAAGCCGCTGCCAGCCTCAATCAGTAACCTTCCACTCTGCTCATGCGACTGATCGAAGTTCCCGCCAAGACCGGCTATGTATGGTTCCGCCAGGGCATCTGGCTGTTCCGCCGCAATCCGTTTGCGTTCCTCACCGTGTTCTTCGCTTATCTGTTCGTGATGACGCTGATTTCGCGCGTGCCGCTCATCGGACCGTTACTGCCGTTGCTGTTCATTCCGGGCATCGCGGTGGGTTTCATGGCCGCCTGCCGCGACACCATCGCGGGCAAGCCCGTTTGGCCGACCGTTCTCGTCGATGGCTTCCGCTCCTACGGCACCGTGGTCGCGCGCCGTCTGCTCGCGCTCGGCGCGATCTACGTCGTGGCGATGGCGGTGATCTTCGCGGCATCGGCACTGGTCGACGGCGGAACGCTGCTCGGCCTGATGATGGGCGACGGCCCCGCCGGCGACCCCGAAACCGTGGCCGCGAGCTTCAGCCCGCTCGCCGTGCTGGTGGCGATGGCCTGCTACATCCCAGTGGCCATGCTGTTCTGGTTCGCGCCCATTCTCGTTGCATGGCACGACGTGACGCCCGCGAAGGCGCTGTTCTTCAGCCTCGTGTCGTGCTGGCGCAATCGCGGCGCCTTCGTGCTTTACGGCGTGTTGTGGATTGCCGTGGCGCTTGCCGTATCATTCGGCCTGACCGCGCTGATGCAGGCGCTTGGCGTGAGTCAGGAGATGGCGTTGGCGGTGCTCATGCCCGCGTCGATTCTCGTCACGACCGCGCTCTACTGCTCGTTCTATGCGACCTATCGCGGCTGCTTCGGCGTGCAGTCGCCGGACACGCCGGATATGCCTAATGCATCGGATACACCGGGCATCTGATGCCCCGAATCCTCGCGCGCGAAGCGTTTTCCGTACACTAACGTCATTGGCCGATACGGCCTTTTGCGGCGCTTCGCCATGACCTCGCCCGACGACTTCCCGCTCGAACTCGATCAGCAAATCTGCTTCGCGCTCTATTCGACATCGCTCGCGATGACGAAAACCTACAAGCCGATGCTCGACAAACTCGGCCTCACCTATCCGCAGTATTTGGCGATGCTGGTGCTGTGGGAAAGCGACAATCTCACCGTAAAGGAAATCGCCGCGCGCCTGTCGCTCGATTCCGCCACGCTCACGCCGCTGCTCAAGCGCCTGGAGGCGCAGGGGTACGTTGAGCGCATGCGCGGCGTCGAGGATGAACGGCAGGTGCACGTGCGCTTGACGGCGCAAGGCCGGTCGCTGCGGCAATCGGCTCGGGCCATTCCGCCTGAGATTTTTTGCGCGGCTGGATCGGATGTGGACGAATTAGTGCGCCTGCGCAGCGATCTCGTCAGGCTGCGCGCATCGCTCAACGAGTATCTAGAACGCTGATAGCCATTCCCTAATCGCATCTTGACCAAAATTTAATTTGCACGCTAATGATTAGCGCGATATATTTCTGTCCGTGGTCGACGCAACGATGACCCGACAGTCAAGTCCAACCCTTCCGCGCCGAACAAGGCGACGAATTCAAGGAGAAAAGCGATGAGCATCCTGTACAAGGCAACCGCGACGAGCACCGGTGGACGCGACGGACGCGCGGTGTCTTCCGACGAACAACTGAACGTGAAGTTGAGCGCACCGAAGGCCTTGGGCGGCACGGGCGCGGAAGGAACGAATCCGGAACAATTGTTCGCGGCGGGCTACTCGGCGTGCTTTCTTTCCGCGATGAAATTTGTCGCCGGCCAGCAAAAGGGTACGGTTCCGGCGGATACGACAGTCACTGCCGACGTGGGCGTCGGCCCGAACGATGCGGGCGGCTTTGCGCTGGATATCGAATTGCGCATCGCGCTGCCGGGACTTGACCGAGCGGAAGCACAAGCGCTCGTCGATGCGGCTCACAAAGTTTGCCCGTATTCGAACGCGACGCGCAACAACGTCGATGTGCGCGTGAAGCTCGTCTGAGCGAATCGAACAAAAAGAAAATGCCGGCTCGCGAAGCCGGCATTTTCTTGGGCGTTGCAAATGAAAAAAGCCGCTGGACAATTCCTGCGGCTTTTTATTAACGCTCTGAAAGCATACTGCTTAGTTCGCCATCCACGTCGGATGACGCGTGCCAGCACGCTGATCCAGGCGCTTCATGCGATATTCGAGATCGTAAATGTCGGTGGCTTCGGCCAAATATGCGTCGTCGCGTTCGCGATCGCGTTGGTCGGCGGACTTCGTCAGAAACAGGAAAATGCGGCTGAGCAGGAACATGGTGGGCCTCGCTTGGATACTGGGGTAACTACCTATGGATGTAACTATAGGGTAATCCCTGATCCGACGCAAGTCTTATCGGCTAGATTCCTGATACTAAAGACTAATTTGCAACACTTGAAATTGTCGCGCGGACTGCTCTAAGCAACGAAAGCCGCGCGCGCGGACTCGCTGGAACGGCGTTGATGTTTGAAGAACTCCCACATCACGGCTGACGAGTCCGGACCCTTGGCTGAATGGAAAGCCACGGTATCGTCGCCGCCCGCCCACGCGTGGCCCAATCCGCGAACGACCACGCTCTTGACGACGCGTCGTCCATTCTTGAAGTAGTCGCGCACGACGCCATCCGCTTGCTTCTCTTCGCGCAACTCGCCTGCGCGCGGAGCACCGGCGGCATCGACGAAACCGTTGAGACGCAAAAATTGTTGCGTCAATTGTTCGGCGTTGGACGGCGACACGACTGAATCCAGTTCGCCGTGAACGATGATCGCCGGCATTCCGGGAAATTCGCGCGTGTCGACGGCAGCATCGACGAGCGTGACGGGGTCGTTGCGACTGCCGCGACGCATGACATCCATCGCGCCGATTGCCGAACTGGCCTCGCCGAACACCACCCCAGAGTGCAAGCCGACAGCGGCGAACAGTTGCGGATATCGCACCGCTAACAAGGCGGACATGCCAGCACCCGCCGACATGCCGGCGAGATAGACGCGCTCGGCGTCGAAACCATGCTCGGCGACGACCGCCTTGACCAGCGATACGATCGACGCCGCCTCGCCGCCGCCTCCATTGCCGGACGCGTCGTACCAGCGCCAGCAACGATGCGCATGATCATGCTTAGACTGTTCGGGATACAGCACGGCGAAACCAAACTTGTCGGCGAGAAGATTGAGGCGCGTTCCTTGCGCAAAATCATCGGCATTCTGCTTACAGCCGTGCAACATGACGACGAGCGGCACTCGGTCGAGTTCGGCTTGCGGCGGCGTGTACAGCGCGTACGAAACATGGTTGACGAAGCGTCCGCCCGTCGGCGGCGCGGAATGATAGGAACGCATCCACTTTCCCAAAGCCCAGGCGGACGCGCGCGGACGAACTCGCGACTCCCGCACCGTCGGCTGCGCACCAACGCCTGAGCCACTGCGCACAGTGGCTGCCTTGGTAGCAGCGCCCGACTTGAGTTTCGTCTTGACGCTTTTCGGTCGGGCTGGCTTTGTTGGGGGACGCGACTTCGGCACACGCAAGGGTTCGACTTGACTGGCGACCAGGCGTCTCAAGCCACGCAACCAGAGCTTGGTAAGGCTTTTCGACATTTGGCTGGGTCCTCTACAAATAAGCGAATCAGAAGGCAGTCTGCTGTGATGGTGACAAGACGTGCCCGGTTGTGCATCGCACAATAACATCAAAAAGACGGTTTCGAGTGACTCGAAAACTCATATATCGGGACGAATTGCAAGGCAATCAAGGCCAAAGAGAATTTTTAACCGAAGTTACACGACGTAACTGACATCATCTTTTCGGCCGAGTCGCATAATTAGGGATTGTCCCAGCAGGTATACTCCAAGGTCTTCTCCACGCAGTCGTGACAGCCGGTGCGAGAAGCACGCTCCATGTCGCACTGCAGCAACCTCTATTCCCAAGCTCTGCAATGAACCTTTTTCCATCAGCCTCAACCTGGTTTTTCGTTACCGCTTTCGGCAGCGTCGGCGTCATGGCGCCGTTGGCGGTCGTGGTTGCGGCGTGGCTCGCCGTCGGCTATCGATGGAAATACGCGTGCGCGTGGCTCGGGTTGCTCGGTGTTGCCAGCGGACTCGTGGCGTTGAGCAAGATCGCGTTTATCGGTTGGGAAATCGGCGTGCGCGATCTGGATTTCACCGGCATCAGCGGTCATGCGTTGATGTCGACGGCTGTACTGCCGGTTGCGCTATTCGTCGCCGCGTTGTCGATGCGCGCGTCGTTGCGCGTCACAGCGATCGTGCTGGGACTTGTTATCGGTGTAATGGTGGGCGTGTCGCGTGTCGTGCTGAACGCGCATTCGATCTCGGAAGTGGTCGCGGGAGGTTTGCTTGGCGCAGTGGTGGCCGTTGCTTTCGCGTGCATCGCGTGGCGGGCGCAAGCGGCGAAAACGCTATCACCGGGACCGGTCGCGGCGAGCCTGGCTGCGGTCGTGATCGCGTTGCATGGCGTGCCGGTGCCTACTCAGCAGTGGATCACGCAGATCGCGCTGGAACTGTCCGGCCACGAGCGGCCGTATATCCGGGCGCGCTGGAAAGTGCAAAACTATCGAATTCCAGCGCGTCGGACCGAGGCGCTGGCGGTGCCGTTCGCGGTTGCTTGAGCGGCCGCACTCTCTGCAAGCCTCAGTCGTTCACACCAATGATCACGCTGGAAGCCTTGATCACTGCAACGGCTTTCTGACCTTCTGCGAGGCCAAGTGTATCGGCGCTGCGGTTCGTGATGATCGCGGTCACCGTGGTTGCGTCGTCCAGCGTCAATGTCACTTCGGCGTTCACGGCGCCCTTCGTCACACTCGCCACCGTGCCACGCAACTGATTGCGTGCCGAAATCTTCGCGGGCGCGTCTTCCATCAGCATGACCCACGACGCCTTGATGAGCGCGAACGCTTCGCTGCCTTCCTTGAGACCGAGCGATTCGCTGCTTTCGTGCGTAACCACGGCAACGATCGTCTGTCCACCCGGCAAGCCCAGTTCGATTTCGTCGTTCACCGCACCGCGCGTGACTTTGGTGACTTTCCCCGCCAGTTGATTGCGTGCACTCGTTTTCATTCCTAGTCTCCCTATGAGTTGCCAGTCGCGGGTGAAGCCTTCCATAGCCATGCCCGCTTGTTGAAGAAACTTGCGATGTTCGCGTTCGACCGCTTGGTAGGTCTCGATGAGACGCCGCGCCGCCGATGTCAATGTGGTTCCGCCTCCGCCCCGCCCACCGCTCGCGGTAATCACGAGTGGCTCGCCAGCGAGATTGTTCATGGTGTCGACCGCATCCCAGGCCGCCTTGTAGCTCATGCCGACGGCCTTTGCCGCCGCCGTGATCGATCCGTTATCGCGAATCGCCGCGAGCAGCGCAATACGCGCCGCGCCGCCAAGAGTCGCGTCGCCACTTTGCAGCCAGACAGCGCCACCAACTGCCAATGAATCGGCTGTGGCGGAGGGTGCTGTTTCGTTCATCGATTGCCTCCCGCATCGCGTTGCGCATTATATCGGCGCGCATACACGGCCACGAACGATAGGTCAGAAAGCCGTTTCAATTCATACGAATGCCAATCATTCTCGCAGTCACGAAATCGACACACGGCGAGTGAAACATGGCGCATTGCGCTTTCACCGATTCGCGCAAGCCCCGCTCAAGCCAAGGACGCGACATGAACGACTTTGCTCTTTCTACTGGCCGTCAGGGCCGCACCACCGGGCAACGGCTCGCCCTGCTGCTCTTTCTGATCGCCATCGCGGCAGGCGCCGTTTATTGCGTCACGCATCTTTTCGAAGACCTCTCGCCCGTGCGCGAATCGTCAGCGTTTCCGTACATCTTGCTTGGCATTGCGCTTTTGATCGCGCTCGGCTTCGAGTTCGTCAATGGCTTTCACGATACCGCGAACGCCGTCGCCACCGTCATCTACACGCACTCGCTGACGCCGAATCTGGCTGTCGTCTGGTCCGGCGCGTGGAACTTCGTCGGCGTGCTGGTCTCGAGCGGCGCGGTGGCCTTCGGTATCCTGCAACTGCTGCCGGTGGAATTGATCATCGGCGTGGGGAGCTCGCAGGGCTTCGCGATGGTCTTTGCGCTCCTGATCGCGGCGATCATCTGGAACCTCGGCACGTGGGCGCTCGGCTTGCCGTCTTCCAGTTCGCATACGCTGATCGGCTCCGTGATCGGCGTCGGGCTGATGAACCAGATGCTGCACGGCGCGAACGGAACGTCCGGCGTCGATTGGGCGCAAGCGACCTCGGTCGGCAAGTCGCTGCTGCTTTCGCCGCTGGTCGGCTTTATCGCCGCGGGCTTTTTGCTCTACGTGATGAAACTGGTCGTGCGCGTGCCCGCGCTCTACAAGGAACCGGAAAAGAACACGCCGCCGCCCTTCTGGATTCGCTGCCTGCTGATTCTCACCTGCACGGGCGTTTCGTTCGCGCACGGCTCCAACGACGGCCAGAAAGGCATGGGCCTCATCATGCTGATTCTCATCGGCACGGTGCCGACCGCCTACGCGCTCAACAAGGCCGTCACGGCCGAGGAAACGCAGACCTTCCTCTCGGTCAGCCACAACGCGTCGGAAGTGCTGCAGCGTTACGCCGATGGCAAGCCCGCCGCCACGGATTCACGCGGCGCCGTCGAGCATTACGTGCAGACAAAGACGCTTGCGCCGGACACGGTTCCGTCGCTGAAAAATCTGATCGATTCCATCGATGCGAAAGTGCGTCCGAGCGAAACCATCGCCAATTTGCCGCAGGGAACGGTGCGCAACGTGCGTAACGACATGTACGTGGCATCGGAAGCGCTGCGTCTGATGGAAAAGCAAAAAGCGCCGGCCTTCACGAAGGACGATTCCGCCGTGCTCACCAACTACAAGGCGCAGATCGATCACGCCACCAAGTTCATCCCGACCTGGGTGAAGGTAGCGGTGGCCGTCGCGCTCGGGCTTGGCACGATGGTCGGCTGGAAGCGCATCGTGGTGACGGTGGGCGAGCGTATCGGCAAGACGCATCTGACATATGGACAAGGCGCTTCGGCGGAACTGGTCGCGATGCTGACCATCGGCGCCGCCGACGTTTACGGCTTGCCGGTGAGCACGACACACGTGCTGTCGTCGGGCGTCGCGGGCACGATGGCCGCGAACGGCTCCGGTCTTCAATGGCGCACCGTGCGTAGTCTCGCGCTGGCTTGGGTGCTGACCTTGCCGGTGTCGATCATCCTCGCGGGCGGACTTTTCTGGGCCTTTCGCGGTATCTTCTAAGCGTTTGTTTTCGCATCCGTTTCGCATCCCTTCCGCATCCTACGCAATTGCACGGCGCAGAGTCCGATCCGCGCCGTGCAAGTTTTGCCCACCCCCATCTGCATCGACTCCCTTTTCGACAATCCGCTTTAACCGCGCAACCGTTCGATTGCGCGTCTAGCCTTTATCCATAAGCCTGAGCCGCTGCGGCACAGCTATTGCTAAACACCACTCGTCGATCGCAACCCACCGGCTGGCGGCCGAAAGCCGCCACTCGACGTGTCGCTGCGTGGGAGACCATGGCGGGGCCGGTTCAAGGCGATCTTTCGATAAGGAGAAGACAAAATGACGATCGGAACCATACTGCTGATTATCTTGATCTTGCTGCTGGTCGGCGCGATCCCGTCGTGGCCGCATAGCCGTAGCTGGGGTTACGGGCCGAGCGGTATTTTGGGCATCGTGCTGATCGTGGTCATCGTGCTGTTGCTCATGGGTCGCATATAACCGCCTGAACGGTTTGCAAACAACGTTCGAGACAGACCGCGAAACAAAAGGGGCGCTCAACCAATGTTGAGCGCCCCTTTGCTTTTGTAGCGAATCGATTTAACCCGCGACTTAAACCCGCGATTAAAACCCGCGTTTCAAACCCGCATGACCTGTCCGTTTGGTTCGATCTTGCGCGGAATCACCGGTTCTGCCGGCTTGCGCGATGACGATGACGCCGACGGCCTGCTTGGAACCGCAGCAGCGCCCGACGATTCGACCGTGCCTTTATCCGCCACCTGCTTGACGGCCGAGGCGCTTTTGCGTTTCTTCTTCGCCGTGCTCTGCGCGGTGTTCTGCGTAGGCACACGCGCCTTGTTTTTGGACTTCGTGGTCTGGACCTCAGGCGGATTCCAGACTTCCGTGTAACGCTCGGCAGCAATAGCCGTGGATGAACCCAGCAAGACAGCGATGGTAAGCAATGCGAGCTTCAAGAGGTCCGCTCCGTGAATTAGTGATCCGCTCTGCGCGAGAGGATGGCGTCGAGCGACCGCTCGGAAGTGTCCAGTTCCAGCAGCGCGGCGTCCAGTCGGTCGAGCGCGCGGGCGGCGAACTGGCCGTCGTGTTCGTCGTCCGGTTCGACGCGCGTGGCGTCGAAAGCCGCGTTGACGGCGCGTGTCGCGCGCATGAAACGTTCGAGCGCAGCGGCTTCGAGCGACTCGTTGCGTGGGTTCATCGGCAAACTCCTTGTTGCGGACAAGCTGTACGAATATACAGTAACCCGGCGGGATGCAAAACACTCCGCACACGGCGTGGCAAAAATGCCAAACATCGCTTGACCGGCGCGCGGCTGCCGTTTCTCACGTTTGAAGGCGGCATTTCGCCGCGTGCATGTCGACAAGCATTCGCGTTAAGCCGCGCTTAATTTTCGACGCACAAACTCCAATCGCGCCCGAACCAGCGCCGCCTTCAACCGTTAGGCGACGAGCCGATCAGATGAGGAATGTGCCATGCCCGCCAATACCGCCGCGCGTCAGTCATTTGCCAACATTGCATCGACGATGCGCAAGCAGTCCGCGCTCAAGCTTCAGGAATGCCGCCTGTCGGAGCCGGTCGAACCGCCGTGGGGAACGGCGTATCGGACGATCGAATGGTCGCTGAAAAGCGATCCGCGCGTGCAGCGACGGGTGGTTCCGGCCGACTGCACCGCCTCCGAATTGGCTGAAACACTACGGTCGCACGTGCCCGGCCGGTGCTACGGTCCATCGGACGAAGACTAAAAGCGCCTTGTACTAATCCATAAATGGACTATTATGAATCTCAAGTTCCTTTAGAGACTCAAAGATAATGCCATCTGCTGCACGCATCGCCTCGCCGGAGAGTGGGCTTCCGCCGCCGCGTCTGGCTCCCGGCTTGGGCGAGCTATCCGCTGCCGGTCTGCGCGCTTTTTTGAACATCGCGCGGGACTGGTCGCTATCCATCGAAGAGCAGATCGTTTTGCTCGGCTCGCCGGGCCGCTCGACCTTCTTCAAATGGAAGAATGCGCCTGACTCGGCGCGGCTCACGCGCGACACACTCGAACGCCTTTCGCTGATTCTCGGCATCTACAAGGCGCTGCAGATTCTGCTTCCTGAGCCGGCCGCCGCCGATACCTGGATCAAACGCCCCAATACCGCGCCGCCGTTCGGCGGCAGACCTGCGCTTGCTCGCATGCTGGCGGGCAATATCAGCGACCTTCTGGCGGTTCGGCAATATCTGGATGCAATGCGAGGCGGATGGGCGTGATCGAAAACAAGGATGTGATTCAAGCCGCGGACTGGCGCACACGCTGGCCGCACGGCCAACTAGACTGGTCGCCGGCGTATCGGGTAATACCCACGCGGTTTCCCGCCGTCAATCTGTTCGATCGCGTCGCGCGTCCGGAAGACTTCGAAGCGCTCTACGCGCTGGAAGCGATGACCAACGACCGCCTGCGTACCGAAGTTGGCGATCTCGATCTCGTTCCGCCCGACGAGCGCTGCTTCGGGCCGGGTTGCGGGCCGATCATGGCCGCGTTCACGCATCTGAACCCCAATGGCAGCCGCTTTTCCGACGGCAGTTACGGCGTGTTCTATTGCGGACGCGAACGGCAGACGGCTATTGCGGAGACGCGCTATCACTCGGGGCTATTTCTCGCGGCGACCAAGGAAGCGCCGCTTCGTCAGCAGATGCGCCTGTACACGGTGATCGCGCATGGCGAAGTGGTCGATCTGCGTGGGAATCGCATCGCGGAAGCGGGACTCGACGCGCGCATCCTCGATCCAGACGACTATGCGCCCGGCAAGGCGCTCGGACGCGCTATCCGGGCAGCGGGCGTGCCGGGCATTGCGTATCCGTCCGTGCGGGATACGCAGGGCGAATGCCTCGCCGCGCTGCACACCACGATGCTGCGCGACTGTCATCACGCGGCGTACCTGGAATACAACTGGAACGGCGAGACAGTCGACTATGTGTTCGAGTTGAATCAAGTGGGCTAGCGAATCAACTCATCGCCACGGCGGCCGGCGACCGCGTACGCGCTAGCTTCTTCGCGGCCGGCCGCGCCGCTTTCGGCCGAGTCTTGCGCGCCACGGTAGATACCGCTTGCGCCGCCGCACTCTTGCCGCTCGCCTTCAAGCCGCCCGCACGCGCCTTTTTGCTCGATTCGGCGAGAAGGTTGGTCAGCCGCGCATCGTTCGGAACGGTACCTTTGCGGTTTTTGCGCGCGGCTTCGCGGGCGCGACGCTTCGCATCCTTTTCGAGGAAGATGGCAAGCGCAGCTTCGTCGGTCTTGAGGCCACGGCGACGCGATGCCGGCATCGATTCCGCCAGTTCGCCCGCTTCGAACGCCTCGATCACCGCCGGATGCACATAGCACTTGCGGCACACCGCCGGCGTATTGCGCAGCAGTTGCGACACTTCCTTGATGGTCCCGACGATGTGCTTGCGCGCCTCCGTCACCGTTTCCCATTGCAGCCGCCGCAGCGCCGCGAGCGCGAACACGCTGCCGGCCCACGTGCGATAGTCCTTCGCCGTGAAATCCGCGCCGGTGATCTCGCGCAGATAATCGTTGATATCGGATGAACTCACCGCGTGGCGCTCGCCATCGGCATCGAGATATTGGAAAAGGTCTTGCCCCGGCAAATCCATGCAGCGCTTCACGATCTTGGCCACGCGCGCATCGCTGACGGAAACGTCGTGCTCGATCCCGCTCTTGCCGCGAAACCGGAAACGCAGCGTCCCCGACGACACCTTCAAATGGCGCTTTAGCAACGTCGTCAGTCCATACGACTGGTTTTCCCGCGCATATTCCTCGCTGCCAACGCGCACGAGCGTCGTATCGAGCAAGCGCACCACCGTCGCGAGCACCTTGTCGCGCGGCATGCCGTCGAGGGCAAGATCGCGCGTGACGCGGGCGCGCAGCTTAGGCAGCACCGCGCTGAACGCGAGCATGCGCTCGTATTTGGTGGCATCGCGCGTTTCGCGCCATTGCGGGTGATAGCGATATTGCTTGCGACCGCGCGCATCGCGGCCGGTGGCTTGCAAGTGGCCGTGCGCGTCCGGACAGATCCAGACATCGATATAAGCGGGCGGAATGGCCAGTGCGTTGATGCGGCGGATCTCCGCTTCATCGTCGATACGCTTGCCCTGCGTGTTGAAGAAGGCGAATTTCCCGTCGATCCATTCGCGCGTGTAGCCGCGACGCGAATCGTCCACATACCGAAGTCCGGGCGGCAGGTCTTCGGGACAGCCTTGCGCGCCGCTGCCCGTAAGCACTTCGGCGACGCTCGCGCCGCCGCCTGCTTCATTACTTTTCGCAATCCGCGCCACGTCTGCCTCGCTTGTCTGCTCATGTCGATGGCAGGCTATCGAGCAACGTGCGTGCCTCGGGCACGTGCGCGATCAGGGCAGCGCCAGCTCCCGCGCGCCTTCGGAGGCGGCCCAGCGCTCTTTGACCGACCAGCGTTCATCGGTGCCCGGCTGGACGATGGTCAACCGCCCTTCCGATGCGAACGCGCCGGTATCGATAAAGATCTGCGCGCCGACTTGCTTGACCACGCGCTGCGGCGTGTGTCCGCAGTACGTGGGCGAAAGTCCGCGCTGGCGCGCCGGGTCCACGCTGCCGAGCGCCAGACCTCGGCCCCAAAGCATGTCGGTACGCGCCTGGTCGGAGAAATCGGCGGTGTCGAGATCGGCGTCGCTACCGAAAAATTCCGCGTGCAGCACGTTGAAGCGCCGCGCCCCGCTGCCGACTATTCGCACGAGCGGCAGCCTCGCCAAACGAATCGCGAGCGCTTCGAGCTGATCGTGCCCGAGCGTCTGCGCCCACGCCCCGCCAATGGCATACCACGCCTCGCGGCGCATGGTGCCGGTCGCGACCGCGATCAGCGATTCCTCGTGATTGCCCATCACCGGATAGAACCACGGCTTGTCGATCAGGTCGATGGCGGCGAGCGAATCCGTGCCGCGATCGATCAGATCGCCGACCGAGAACAGCCGGTCGCGGGCGCCGTCGAAGCCTATCTCGCGCAGGAGATAGCGCAGCGCGTCCACGCAGCCGTGCAGGTCGCCGACCACGAAATCGCGGCCAGTCTCGTTGGCTGGGTGCCGGCAAACGGCAGGTAAAGTAGGACCATTCATTCGAGCGATCTTAGCGTCAGTTAAACGGGGCGTGTGCGGCGTGGGTCGCTTTCATCACGCAAATGACGGTTGGAATACCGGTTCCCGGAATCTGCGTCACCCAAGGCTGGCTGAAAGGCGCGTCGGCAATAATCGCTGCGAAAGTCGCCCGCGCTCACGCCAACGCAAAAAGACAATGATCATTCTCCCAACCGTTTTGCGCAACCGCCCGCGCGCCCTGATCGGCCTTCTGGTCGGCATATCGGTCAGCGCGCTGATTCCCCTCGACGTCACGCCGACCGTGCGCGTCCTGATTGGCTGGGACACGGCCGTGTGGCTTTATCTGCTGCTCATCTGGATACAGATGGCGACCGCGGACCAGAGCAACGTGCAGCAACTCGCCGAGCGCGAAGACGAAAACGCGGCCGCCGTGCTGATGATCGTGAGCGTCGCGGCGCTGGCGAGTCTGGTTGCCATCGTCGTGGAACTATCGGCGGCAAAGAGCATGGGCTCGCATGGGCTGCCGAAGTATTTGCTGACGGGCGCGACCATGCTCGGCGCGTGGTTCCTCATCCCGACGATGTTCACGCTGCACTATGCGCGCCACTACTATCGCTCGACCGAAGGCGAACCCGCGCTCCGATTTCCCGACCGGCATCTGAAGCCGGACTACTGGGACTTGCTGTACTTCTCCTTCACCATTGCGGTGGCATCGCAGACTTCCGATGTCGTCGTCTGCTCGAAGAGCGCGCGCAAGACGGCGCTCGCGCAATCGGTGCTTTCGTTCTTCTTCAATCTCGCGGTGCTCGGCCTTTCGGTCAATATCGCGGCGAGCATGGTCGGCGGCTGAACGCATCCGCGCAACGCGACTGTCACACCTTCCAAATAAGCTGACCGTACGCCGCATGTAAAAACGCGGCGCGCGGCGCTGTCACTTTTACACGGCTCGAAATCCAGGGCTTCGGGCACCTTTAAGTCTGCTCATTCGCGACAAAGGCGGAAATGATCGTGGCGATACGCACACGTTTCGTGCGCGCATGGCACGGCGATTGCTGCACTGCGCCAGTGAATTAGATAGAAACCCTGATCAGCACCGCGAATGCGCGGCCCGGTATCCCGCTCTGGCATCGAAGAGCGCGAGGCCATCGCCACGCGACTTCCGCACTGGAGCCCACTTTGCCCTTGAACGTTCTGCTGGTCGCCTCCGAGGCCGTGCCACTCGCCAAAACCGGCGGTCTCGGCGACATGGTCAGCGCTTACGCCGCCGCGCTGCGTGAAGCCGGCGTCGATGCCACCATTCTCCTGCCCGCATATCCCAACGCTATCGCCCAGGCGACCGATCTCGTCCGCGTCGCGGTGCTCACAGGCTTGCCTGGTGGCGACGCGACGCTCATACGTGGCCGCATGCCCGACACCGGCGTGCCGGTTTTAATGCTGCGCTGCGACGCGCTCTACGCCCGCACGGGTCTGTATCAGGACGCGCAAGGCCGCGATTATCCTGACAACGCCGTACGCTTCGCGACGCTTTCGGCCGCCGCCGTGCGTATCGCGCAGGGTATCAAGGGCGTGAAAAAGCCCGATATCGTCCATGCGCACGACTGGCACACCGGCCTCACGCCGCTCTTGATGAAAGATGCGGGCGTGCACGCGAAAAGCGTATTCACGATCCACAATCTGGCATTCCAGGGCAATTACGCGCTCTCGCTTGGTGCGTCGCTCGGCGTGCCGCAAAAGTGGCTGGCAAATGCGTTGACCGATCCGCAAAGCATCGAGTTCTATGGCGCGCTCAGTCTGATGAAAGCCGGCAT
This sequence comes from Caballeronia sp. GAWG2-1, assembly GCF_023631405.1. Classification (NCBI taxonomy): domain Bacteria; kingdom Pseudomonadati; phylum Pseudomonadota; class Betaproteobacteria; order Burkholderiales; family Burkholderiaceae; genus Caballeronia; species Caballeronia sp. GAWG2-1. The sequence continues at coordinate 57,667 of NZ_JALQDD010000024.1, read as the reverse complement.
CGTCCATAGCGACAAAGTGACGACCGTCAGCGAAACCTACGCGCGCGAAATTCTGACGCCGCGCTTCGGCCATCTGATGGAAGGCGTGCTGCAAAGCTGTAAGGACAAGCTGTCGGGCGTGGTGAACGGCATCGACGAAGAGACGTGGAATCCGGCTAGCGATCCGCTGATCGAGCGCAACTATTCCTTCGACGATATGCGCGGCAAGCACGCTTGCAAGCGGACCTTGCAGCGCATGTTCGGCCTGCCGGTCGATCCGTTCGCGCCGCTGATGGCAATCGGCAGCCGCATGACCGGTCAAAAGCTCGCCGATGTCGTGCTCGACGCACTGCCGCGTCTGCTCGAAAAGCATCCGCGTCTGCAACTCGCGGTGATCGGCAAGGGCGAATCGCACATCGAGAAAGGTTTCAGGCGGCTTGCGCAAGAGTTTCCCGATCGCGTGGGCGTGCGGATCGGCTATGACGAGCGGCGCGCGCATGCACTGCACGCGGGCGCGGACATTCTCCTGCATGGCAGCCGCTTCGAGCCTTGCGGCCTCACGCAACTTTACGCGATGCGCTATGGCACCCTGCCCGTCGCGTCGCGCGTGGGCGGTCTGGCGGATACCATCGTCGACGCCGCCGAAGCCGCCGTGCGCGAAACCGTCTATCTGCGCGACGGCACATACGACACGCCGATCGCCATCGAGGAAACGTCGGCGGCGCCAACGGGCTTCCTCTTCGAAGGCGAATCCGCGGACGATGTCGTGCAGGCCGCGAGCCGCGCCATCGACGCCTACATGCGCCCGCAGACCTGGCGCGAACTTCAGCGGAACGCCATGTCGTGCGACTTCGGCTGGCGCGAAGCCGTGGCGAAGATGGTTGCACTCTATGTCGATCTCAGCGGCCTCAAGCCGAGCAAGACCGCCTTGCGTACCCGCCGTATTGCCGATGCCGCTTCGCAAGCCGCGCATCCGGCCATTCTCGAGACAGCCGAGCGCCTCGTCGCGCGCACTGCCTGAGCCCAAGCCTCGAAGCTATTGCACGGCAGCGTCGTCACGTCAGACGCAATGGCATTCGGGGCGCGGCACGCTACGTGCTCCAACCCCCCATGCGAAGCCCCGAAGGAAACTCTTGGGGGGCCGTGGCGCCCACCGGCGAGATGCACTCTCACGCCGGTGCCTCGCGATACGCGACGCGGGCCAGTGTCGATACCGGCGGTACTGTGTTATCCATGTGTCGATACGTCTTGGCCCGTGACGCGTGCACAAACGACACGCGTCGTGATATATGGACCGACGCGTTGCCAGTTTGGCCCGTGAGCGTGATCGCGATTCAAAGCCCGCATCCCCGCCACCGCAGGACGACTCTGGAAAAGACGAACGATGGAAAACCATCAAGCTCATCATGCGTATGCGCCTCGTATCTACTTCATCGATCCCCTTCTCGTCGGCCCCTTGCCGAACTGGCCAGCTCAGTTCGAGCACGCAGCGGCGCTGGGCTTCGATCACGTCCTGATCGGCTCGCCGTTCGCGCCCGGAAGCAACGGGCATCGCGAGGCAGTTGCCGATCATCATCAACTTCACGCTGTTTTTGAATCCGACGCGAGCGCGGCGGAGGGTCTGCGCCAGCTTGCCGATATCGCCACGAAGCACAAGCTGACCTTGCTCGTCGATATCGTGATCGACCGCGTCAGTGCCGAAGGCGGTCTTTATCAGGACAACAAGCATTGGTTCGAGCCGTTCGAGAGCGCGGATGCGCGGCTCGATCCGCGTCGCGCGCCCAGTCAGCGCGATGTCGCGCAGGCAAGGTTCGGCGATGGCGAGGCGGCGCATCATCTGACCGAGTGGTGGGCGAAGGAATTGTGTCTGCTCGCGGACGCGGGCGTTGGCGGCTTTCGCTTCGACTCGCCGCATGCGGTGCCCGCGCACGTGTGGCGGCGTCTGGGCGCGGCAGTGCGCGAGAAACATCCGCAAACCCGTTGGCTCGCATGGACGGTCGGCCTCACGCGTCACGATCTGCATGGACTGAGCGACGCCGGCTTCGACGCGGTCTTCGCCTCCACGCGCTGGTGGGACTATCGCAGCGCGTGGCTCACGGACGAACATGCGGCGCTCGCGCGCATTGCATCGCCGATCACGTTTCCGGAAGAGCCGTACGGCGCGCGTCTCATCAGCGAATTGAGCGATACCAGCGATACCGCGCTCGTCGAACGCGCCTATAACCGCTCGCTCTTTACCGCAACCGCGCTCGGTACCGGTCTGCTCGTGCCGATGGGCTTCGAATACGGTGTGCCCTTGCCGATGTCGCCGCAATACGGCGTCGCGGCGGAATATCAGCGCGCGAAAAGCGAAGCGCGCTTCGACCTGTCGAGTCAGGTCAAGCGCGCGAACGCATTGCAGCGCGATACCGGCACGCTCGAAAGCGTCGGCGAATTGCGCGCGCTGACCGGCGCGGGCACGCCCTACGCCGCGTTGATTCGCTCCGACAGCGCGGACTTGCGCCGCAGCGATTCGGCGATTCTCGCGATCTTCAATCCCGATCTCGTCGCGCCGGTGCATGTCGATACCTTGCATCTGCTCGAATCGGTGCCGGGCAATTACACGCGTTTCGCGCCGCTCGACGACGCCAAGGCGAAGCCCGAACGTCTCTTGCCGTTCACCCTGAAAGCGGGCGATGTACGCTTGTTCCGCGCCGAAGCCGAGCCTTTCATCCTGCTCGCGCAGCCGCAGGTCAAGCGAGGCGCGAAGAGCGCCGATAAAAAGTCGGTGGCCGAAGCGATCTCCGCGCCGCGGGTGTCTATCGAAAGCGTCACGCCTTCGGTCGATAACGGGCGCTTTCCGGCAAAGCGTATCGTGGGCGAAGCCGTGCAGATTCAGGCGGCGATCTTCGCCGAAGGTCACGACAAGATCGCCGCCGCCGTGCAATGGCGTGCCGCCGACGAAACCGAATGGCACGAAGCGCCGATGACCGCCGTGCTCCCGCTCGGCAACGACTTGTGGACCACGCGCATTCCGCTCGAACGCGTGGGCCGTCACGAATTCGTCGTGATGGCATGGCGCGACGATTTCGCCTCGCTCACCGACCACATGTCGAAGAAGCTGAAGGCCGGGCAAACCGTCGAACTCGAACTAGAGGAAGTGCGGCATCTGTTCGCGCTGATCCTCGCCGAAGTGAAGACGGTCGAGGAGTCGGATAGCGCGCCGCTGGAAAAGATCGTCAAGGAATTCGCCAAGGCCGATGCCGCGCGCAAGCTCGAACTCGCGCTCGCGCCCGCAACCGCCAAGGCCATCGCGGCGGCGCGCCACCGGCCGTTCCTGTCGCGCGACCCGGTGGTGTATCGCATCGACTCGGAGCGCGCGGCGGCCCGCTTCGCAAGTTGGTACGAGATCTTCCCGCGTTCGATGAGCGACGACGTGAATCGTCACGGCACGTTCATCGACGTGATCGGCAAGATGCCGCGCATCCGCGAGATGGGTTTCGACGTGCTCTATTTTCCGCCGATTCATCCTATTGGGATTGCCAACCGCAAGGGCAAGAACAATTCGCTGACCGCCGAGCCGGGGGATGTCGGCAGCCCTTACGCCATCGGCGGCAAGGAAGGCGGACACACGGCGGTGCATCCGGAACTGGGCAATCTCGACGACTTCAAGCGCATGCTCGACGCCGCGCATGAACACGGTCTCGAGATCGCGCTCGACTTCGCCGTGCAATGCTCGCCGGATCACCCGTGGCTGAAGGAGCATCCGACGTGGTTCGCATGGCGTCCGGACGGCACGCTGCGTTATGCGGAGAATCCGCCTAAGAAGTATCAGGACATCGTGAATCCGGACTTCTATGCGCAGGACGCCAAGCCCGATCTGTGGCTTGGCCTGCGCGACGTGTTCCTGCACTGGATTGCGGCGGGCGTGCGCATTTTCCGGATCGATAACCCGCATACCAAGCCTTTCCCATTCTGGGAATGGGTGATCGGCGACGTGCGTGCGCGTCACCCCGACGTGATCTTCCTCGCCGAAGCCTTCACGCGTCCGCGCGTGATGAACCGTCTGGCGAAACTCGGCTTCTCGCAGTCGTACACGTACTTCACGTGGCGCGAGTCGAAGCGCGATTTCATCGAGTACATGCACGATCTCACGCAGACCGATGCAAAGGAATTTTTCCGGCCGAATTTCTTCGTCAACACGCCGGACATCAACCCACGCTTCTTGCAGAGCTCGGGACGTCCGGGCTTCGTGATCCGCGCGGCGCTGGCGGCAACGCTCTCCGGGCTCTGGGGCGTATATAGCGGCTTCGAACTGTGCGAGGCAGCCGCGCTGCCGAACAGCGAGGAATATCTCGACTCCGAGAAGTATCAGCTGCGCGCGTGGGACTGGAACCGGCCCGGCAATATCGTCACCGAAGTGACGGCGCTTAATCGCATCCGCCGCGCGAATCCAGCGTTGCAGACGCATCTCGGCGTGAACTTTCTGCCCGCGCATAACGACAAGATCCTGTTCTTCGAAAAGGCGAACGAGTCGCGCGACAACGTGGTGCTCGTCGCGATCAACCTCGATCCGTTCAACGAACAGGGCGCGGATATCGAACTGCCGTGGCAGACGCTCGAACGCTGGGGCGTCAACGAATGGGATGCGATCGCCGTGGAGGATCAAGTCACGGGCGATCGGTTCGAATGGCGCGGACGGCGCCAGCATGTGCGGCTCAATCCGCATTCGCTGCCGTTCGCGATCTGGCGTATTTCGCCGACCTGGGGACTGCCCAAGCCGCAACCGAACGAATAAAGATGCACTCATCCGGCGACCTACGAGACGCCGCGAACCAAAAACAAGGGCGGCAGCAAGCCCGCAAAGCGCATGGAGCAAACCGTGGATACAAGGGTGAAGCGCAACAAGACTTCGCAAGTCAGCGACGATCCGCTCTGGTACAAGGACGCGATCATTTATCAGGTTCACATCAAGTCGTTCTTCGATGCGAACAACGACGGCATCGGCGATTTTCCCGGCCTGCTCGCGAAGCTCGATTACATCGCGGAACTTGGCGTCGATGCGATCTGGCTGCTGCCGTTCTATCCGTCGCCACGCCGCGACGATGGCTATGACATTGCCGACTATCGCAACGTGCATCCGGACTACGGCACGCTCGGCGATGTCCGCCGCTTCATTCAGGAAGCGCACGCGCGCGGCATTCGCGTGATCACCGAACTCGTCATCAATCACACTTCGGACCAGCATCCGTGGTTTCAGCGCGCGCGTCGTGCGAAGCCGGGTTCGAACCATCGCAACTACTACGTCTGGTCCGATACGGACAAGAAGTACGAAGAGACGCGCATCATTTTCATCGACTCGGAGCCGTCCAACTGGACGCACGATCCGGTCGCGGGTCAGTACTACTGGCACCGCTTCTATTCGCACCAGCCCGATCTGAACTTCGACAACCCGGCGGTCATCAAGGAAGTGCTGAGCGTGATGCGCTTCTGGTTGGACATGGGCATCGACGGGTTGCGGCTGGACGCGGTGCCGTATCTCGTCGAGCGCGAGGGCACCAACAACGAGAATCTGCCCGAGACGCATCAGATCCTGAAGAAGATTCGCGCGACCATCGACGCGGAGTACCCGAACCGCATGCTGCTCGCGGAAGCGAACCAGTGGCCGGAAGACGTGAAGGAATACTTCGGCGATGAAGACGAATGCCACATGGCGTTCCACTTCCCTCTGATGCCGCGCATCTATATGTCGATTGCGAGCGAAGACCGCTTCCCGATCACCGACATCATGCGGCAGACGCCGGACCTGGGCGTGACGAATCAGTGGGCGATCTTTCTGCGCAACCACGACGAACTCACGCTCGAAATGGTCACGGACTCCGAGCGCGACTACTTGTGGAACACGTATGCAAGCGACCGCCGCGCGCGTCTGAACCTCGGCATTCGACGCCGGCTCGCGCCGCTGATGGAGCGCGACCGCCGCCGTATCGAGCTGATCAATTCGCTGCTGCTGTCGATGCCGGGCACGCCCGTGATCTATTACGGCGACGAACTCGGCATGGGCGACAACATCCACCTCGGCGACCGCGATGGCGTACGTACGCCGATGCAATGGTCGTCCGACCGCAACGGCGGGTTCTCGCGCGCCGATCCAGAACAACTCGTGCTGCCGCCGGTGATGGGTTCGCTGTATGGCTACGACGCGGTGAACGTGGAATCGCAAAGCCGCGATCCGCATTCGCTTTTGAACTGGACGCGCAAGATGCTGGCCGTGCGCCGCTCGAAGCACGCGTTCGGCCGCGGCACGATCCGCTTTCTGCGGCCGAATAATCGTAAGATCCTGGCGTATTTGCGCGAGCTCGAAGGCGAGCCGCCGATTCTCTGCGTGGCCAATCTGTCGCGCGCGCCGCAAGCGGTGGAACTCGACCTGTCGGAGTTCGCCGGCTCCGTGCCGCTGGAAATGACGGCGGATTCGCCGTTCCCGGCCATCGGTCAGTTGACGTATCTGCTGACTTTCCCGCCCTACGGCTTCCTGTGGTTCCAGCTTTGCCCGGGCAACATGCGTCCGGCCTGGTCGCAAGCGCCTTCGGAGCAACTGCCCGAATTCGTCACGATGGTGATTCGCGCCGGTCAAACCGGTCCGACGCCGGAAAACGTGCGTCTGCTCGAATCGGAAGTGCTGCCTTCGTATTTGAGCAAGCGCCGCTGGTTTGCGTCGAAGGATCAGAAGCTGCATGCGGTTCGTCTCGCCGCGCTCACGACGATCGAAGGCGCGGGCTTTGCGTTCACGGAAATCGAAGCCGATGTCGGCGATCACACCGAGCGCTACGTGCTGCCGCTTTCCATTGCGTGGGGCACGGAAACGACCTCGCCGCTTTATATGCAACTCGCGCTGGCGCGAGCGCGGCGCAATCGCGTGATCGGACATATCACCGATGCCTTCGCTGTGCCGAACTTCACCTACGGCATATTGCGTAAACTGAAGGAACGCGCGGTCGTGCCGACGGTGCAGAAAAGCGAGATCCGCTTCATTCCGACCGAACGGCTCGATGCACTCGACTTCAATCCGGTCGAGCCGCCGGAAATCCGCTGGCTCGCCGCCGAGCAGAGCAATAGCTCGCTCGTGATCGGCGACACGGTGGTGCTGAAGCTGGTGCGGCGCGTGGTTGGCGGCATTCACCCGGAAGCGGAGATGAGCCGTTATCTGACCAAGCTCGGCTACGCGAACACCGGCCCGCTGTATGGCGAAGTGGTGCGTGTCGATCCGCAAGGCGTGCCGCACACGCTCGTCATTCTGCAAGGCTTCATCGACAATCAGGGCGATGCGTGGAACTATGCGCTCGACTATCTGCGCCGCACGGTGGATGAACTCGCGGTCACGTTCGACTCCGAAGAGCACACGCCCGAGCGCGACGCGCAGGAGCAAGGCTTTATCGGCTACGGCAACATTGCGGGCATCATCGGCAAGCGGCTCGGCGAACTGCATGTGGCGCTTGCCTCGCCGACCGACGACGAAGCGTTCGCACCGCGCCGCGCCACGCCGGAAGACGTTCAGGGCTGGCTGAAAGGCACGTTGCAACTGCTGGAAACGGCGCTCGACATCCTCGCGCAGAAGATCGGCGATTTCAGCGAGCACGACCGCTTCCTCGCGCAGAGTCTGCTCGATCGCCGTGACCTGCTGGTGGATGCAGTGAAGAAGCTCGTCTCGGACAATGCCGATGCGTTGTGCATCCGCATTCACGGTGACTTCCATCTGGGTCAGGTGCTGATGGCTCAGGGCGATGCGTATCTCATCGACTTCGAAGGCGAGCCCGCGCGTCCGCTCGAGGAACGCCGCAACAAGACGAGCCCGCTGCGCGATGTCGCCGGTCTCTTGCGCTCGCTTTCGTATGCGAGCGCCGCCGCGCAACCGACGACGGAAAATGCGCCCGCGCAAACCGCCGACCGCAAGCGCGCGCTGTTCGAGCGACTGCGCGCGTTCGCCGAGGAAAGCTTCTTGCGCGAGTACGTGGCAGCAATCGCGGAATCGCCCGAGCCGATCGCCGGCGAAAGCGTCTTCCCGGCCCTGCTCGATCTTTTCCTGATCGAAAAGGCCGCCTACGAAATCCGCTACGAAGCAGCGAACCGGCCGACCTGGATCGGCCTTCCGTTGCGGGGCCTCGCGTCGCTCGCGAGCCGCCTGCTTGGCGACACGGGCGTTCCGCCCGCGCCCGGCACGCGACCCGTGTTCAACGCCACCAAGGACAATCCGGATGGAACCCACCATGAATAATCGTAGCGATCCAGGAGCGGATACCCGAAACCCGGCGCACGGCCTCAGTCCGCTCGACATCGATGCCATCGTCGAGGCGCGCCATCCCGATTCGTTCTCGGTCCTCGGCATGCATCAGACCGACCTCGGGTATGTGGTGCGCGTGTTCCTGCCGAACGCGGCGGGCGCAAATGTCGTCGATGCCGCGAACGGCGAAGTGCTCGGCCATCTCGCGCGCATTCACGATTCAGGTTTGTTCGCGGGCTTCGTGGAGCGGCCGGCGGCGTATCGTCTGCAAATCGACTGGCATGGCACGCCGCAGGAAACGCACGATACGTATTCCTTCGGCCCCGTTCTCTCCGAAGACTGGCTCAACCGACTTTCGGCCGCCGACCCTTACGCGGTGCTCGAATGCATGGGCTCGCGTCCGGTCACGCATGGCGGCGTGGCAGGCGCGCGCTTCGCGGTCTGGGCGCCGAATGCACGGCGTGTCTCGGTGGTCGGCGACTTCAACACGTGGGATGGCCGCCGTCATCCAATGCGCCTGCGTCACAACGCGGGTGTGTGGGAACTGTTCGTGCCGGGCATCGGCGCAGGTACGCGCTACAAGTACGAGATCGTCACGCGCGACGGCCATACGCTGCCGCTGAAAGCCGACCCGTGCGCGATGCAGAGCGAGAAGCCGCCATCGACGGCATCGGTAGTGGCGGACGCGGATGCCATCGACCATTACGCATGGACCGACGCTGAATGGATGGAGACTCGCGGGAGCCGTCAGACGGCGCAATCGCCGATCACCATTTACGAAGCGCACGCCGAGTCGTGGCTGCGCGTGCCCGAAGATGCGAATCGCGGCATGAACTGGCACGAGCTTGCCGAGCGCCTGATTCCGTACGCGAAGGGCATGGGCTTCACGCACCTCGAATTCATGCCGATTGCCGAGCATCCGTTCGGCGGATCGTGGGGTTATCAGCCGCTTGGTCAGTTTGCGCCGTCCGCGCGCTTCGGCACGCCGGAGCAGTTCGCGGAGTTCGTGAATCGCGCGCACGAGGCGGGGCTGGGCGTGATCATCGACTGGGTGCCGGCGCATTTTCCGAACGACGCGCACGGCCTCGTGCAGTTCGACGGCACGCCGCTTTACGAGCACGCCGATCCGCGCGAGGGCTATCACCAAGACTGGAACACGATGATCTACAACCTCGGCCGCAACGAGGTGAGCGCGTTCCTGCTCGCGTCGGGGCTTGCGTGGTTGAAGCGCTATCACGTCGATGGCTTGCGGGTCGATGCCGTGGCGTCGATGCTGTATCGCGACTATTCGCGCAAGGCGGGCGAATGGGTGCCGAACATGTACGGCGGGCGCGAGAATCTCGAATCGATCCAGTTCTTGAAGCGTCTGAATCATGAAGTGCGGTATATCCCGAACACGCCGGGCGCGATCACGATCGCCGAGGAATCGACGGCCTGGCCGGGCGTGACGGCAAGCGTCGAGAGCGGCGGTCTCGGGTTCGACTTCAAGTGGAACATGGGCTGGATGCACGACTCCCTGCACTACATGGAGGAAGATCCGGTGTATCGGCAGTATCACCATCACCTCTATACGTTCGGGATGGTCTATGCGTACTCCGAGCGCTTCGTGCTGCCTCTTTCGCACGATGAAGTGGTGCATGGCAAGGGGTCGCTCATCGGCAAGATGCCGGGCGATCTCTGGCAGAAGTTCGCGAATTTGCGCGCTTACTTCGGCTTCATGTGGACGCATCCGGGCAAGAAGCTACTGTTCATGGGCGGCGAGTTCGGGCAGTTTGCCGAGTTCAACCACGACGCGACGCCGCATTGGCACTTGCTCGACGATCCCTATCACGGCGGCGTGCAAAAACTCGTGCGCGATCTGAACCTGCTGTATGTCGGCGAAGCGGCGCTGCATAAGCTGGATTGCGATCCGCGCGGCTTCGAGTGGATCGTCGGCGACGACAGCGGCAATAGCGTGTTTGCCTATCGGCGGACGGATGCCGAAGGGCGCGAACTCGTGGTCGTCTGCAATATGACGCCCGTGCCGCGCCAGGGGTATCGCATCGGCTTGCCGCGTGGCGGGCGATGGAGCGAGGTGCTCAATTCCGACGCCGGGATTTATGGCGGGTCCAATATGGGCAATGGCGGGGTCATTCATGCGGATGATTACCCTTCGCACGGAAAGGAGCAGTCAGCCGCGTTGACGTTGCCACCTTTGGCTACCATTGTTTTGCGGGCCGATTGACGGTTCTTTCCGGGCGTTGCGGAAGGAGGCGCGCTGGTTTGTTCGTGTCTTCTTCCGCCTAGGCGTTTATGGGGCCTTGCTGGCGGTTTCTTTTTTCTTGAGCGTTCGGGAAAGTCGAGCCGCTGGCTTGCGTTTTTGTTCGGTAACCGTCTCCCCGGCGGCTACTGAGAACGCTGCAAGCTAACTGCTTAACTTCAACGACTCATCAGCACGGGCAAGAAACAACCCTTCAGAGAACCAGAACCCACCAGCCCGGCAAGGGCAAAAACCCCGACCAAATGGCAAACGCACTCCCCGAAAAACTTCTCCCCGGCGCATCCTACCCGCTGGGAGCAGACTGGGACGGCTTGGGCGTCAACTTCGCGGTGTTCTCATCGAATGCGCACCGCATCGAGGTGTGTCTCTTCGACAGCACGGGCCGCAAGGAACTGATGCGCTTCGATCTGCCGGAATGCACCGACGAAGTGTGGCACGGCTATCTGCCCGGCGCGCATCCCGGCACGGTGTACGGCTTTCGCGCTCATGGCCCCTATCAGCCGCAACATGGTCATCGCTTCAATCCGCACAAGCTGCTGCTCGATCCTTACGCGAAGAAACTCGTCGGTCCGTGGCGATGGTCCGACGCGCTCTTCGGCTATCGCGTGCATTCCAATCGCCTCGACATGTCGATGGATCGCCGCGACTCCGCTCCGGCGATGCCCAAATGCATCGTCACCGACGACGCCTTCGACTGGTCGCGCGACAATCGCCCGAACACGCCGTGGGGCGAAACCATCATCTATGAAACGCACGTGCGCGGCGCCTCGATGCTGCGCGACGATATCCGTCAGCACGAACGCGGTTCATTCGCCGCGCTCTCGTCGCCGTGGTTCATCGAGCATCTGCAAAAGCTCGGCATCACCGCCGTCGAATTCCTACCCGTGCACGCGTTTCTCAACGACCGCTTTCTCGTCGAACGCGGTCTTAAGAACTACTGGGGCTACAACACGGCGGCGTTTTTCGCGCCCGAGCCTTCGTATCTTTCGACGCATCGGCTGAACGAGATGCGTATCGCCGTGCGGCAACTGCATGCGGCGGGCATCGAAGTGATTCTCGACGTGGTCTACAACCACACCTGCGAAGGCAGCGAACTGGGGCCCACGGTGTCATGGCGCGGGCTCGACAATGCAAGCTACTACCGTCTGATTCCCGGCGACGAGCGGCATTACATCAACGAAACCGGTTGCGGCAATACCGTGAACCTGTCGCATCCGCGTGTCCTGCAAATGGTCATGGACTCGCTGCGCTACTGGTGCACGGCGTTCAATATCGACGGCTTCCGTTTCGATCTCGGCGTGACGCTGGGCCGCGAAGGGCACGGTTTCGATCCCGGCTCGGGCTTCTTCGACGCTATTCGCCAGGACCCGATTCTCTCGACGCGCAAGCTCATTTCCGAGCCGTGGGACATTGGGCCGGACGGCTACCAGGTCGGCAATCATCCGCCCGGTTTCGCGGAGTGGAACGACAAGTACCGCGACGGCGTGCGGCGCTTCTGGCGCGGCGATTCGGGCATGCGCCCCGACCTCGCCGCGCGGCTCACCGGCTCGGCCGAGCTATTCAACCGGCGCTTCCGGAAGCCGTGGGCATCGGTGAATTTCGTGGCATCGCACGATGGCTTCACGCTCGCCGACGTTACCGCCTATTCGGAAAAGCACAACGAGATGAATCAGGAGGGAAACCGCGACGGGCACAATGAAAACTGCAGCGCGAACTGGGGCGTGGAAGGCCCGAGCGACGATCCCGCGATCCGCACCGTTCGCAATCGCCTCGCGCGCTCGATGATCGCGACCACGCTTCTGTCGCTCGGCACGCCGATGCTGCTGGGCGGCGACGAATTCCTGCGCACGCAGAACGGCAACAACAACGCTTATTGCCAGGACAACGACATTTCCTGGACCGACTGGGCCGCGGCGCATAGTCCCGAAGGCCGCGAGATGACGGAGTTCGTCGCAAGCGTCGTCGCGCTGCGCAAAAAGTACCCGGTTCTGCGGGAAACGCGCTTTCTCTACGGCGACCGCGAAGTGCTGCCCGGTCTTTACGATGTGAGCTGGTTCGACGAACGCGGCGTCGCGCTCGCCATCGAGGCATGGCAGGACCCTGAGGGCCGCGCGCTGACCTTGCGCCGGGCGGGGCCGGGACTCGACGGCGAGATCGACGTGATCCTGCTACTCATCAATGGCTCGGGGCAGAACCTCGTCTTCACGCCGCCTCCGCCTCACTTGGAATGGAACGTGCTCCTGGATAGCGCTGAGCCCGACGCCATCCAGCGGCCGCTCGTCGGCAGCGAACTGGAGGTCGCGGCGCACAGTATCGTCGTGCTGCTCGCGCAACCGACCGGCGACGCCGACTGGCAGGCGGTCTGGATGGCGGGCGCACATCAGGGTCCGCGTCTTCTGACCGCGCTGCCTCCCGATCCGGGCACCATTCCGGCAAATCGACCGCCGGGCATCGATTCGGCTCAATGAGGCGATTCACCACGGCTCGCGCGGCGCACAGAAAAGTGGCATATCCCGCAGTACACCAGGCTCGAAATCATGTCCGAACGTCCGATTGATCCGCACAAGCATCACCACGCGCATTGCCTTCCCTTCGGCGCGCATCTGACCGGCGCGGCGCGCGAAGCACCGCGCACGCGTTACCGTTTCTGGGCGCCGTCGCGCGACCGCGTGCAACTGGAGTTGCAGCGCGAAGGCGATGCCGCGCCCGCGCTCATCGACATGCAGCCGGCCGGTGACGGCTGGTTCGAAGTCGAAGCCGATGGCGGCGCGGGCACGCTGTATCGCTATCGTCTGGATGCCGATCTCGCGGTGCCCGACCCGGCATCGCGCTATCAGCCGGAAGACGTGAACGGCCCGAGCGCCGTGGTCGATCCGCGCGCGTATCGCTGGACCAATACCGACTGGCATGGCCGGCCGTGGGAAGAAACCGTGCTGTATGAAGTGCACGTCGGCGCGATGGGCGGCTATGCGGGCGTCATCGCGCGTCTGGACGAGTTGGCGCAGCTCGGCGTCACGGCTATCGAACTCATGCCGCTGAACGACTTCTCCGGCACGCGCAACTGGGGTTACGACGGCGTGCTGCCCTACGCCCCGGATTCGGCCTACGGTCATCCCGATGAACTGAAGAAGCTCATCGACATTGCGCACGGTCTCGGCCTCATGGTGTTCCTCGACGTGGTGTATAACCACTTCGGCCCGGACGGCAACTATCTGCATGCATATGCGAAAACCTTCTTCCGCGAAGGCGTGGATACGCCCTGGGGTCCCGCGATCGATTTCGAGCGTCCGCAAGTGCGCGACTTCTTCTTCGATAACGCGCTGTACTGGCTCAACGAATATCGCTTCGATGGCTTGCGTCTGGACGCCGTGCACGCCATCAACGACGACGAATGGCTGCGCGAATTCGCGGACCGCGTGCGCAGTTCCGTGGAAACGGGCCGTCATGTTCACCTCGTGCTCGAGAACGAACACAACACGGCCAATCTGCTGGAGTCGCACTTCAACGCGCAATGGAACGACGACGCGCACAACACGCTGCACGTGCTTCTGACCGGCGAGGACGAGAGCTACTACGGCGCGTATGTCGACAAGCCCACGGATAAGCTCGCACGCGTCTTGAGCGAAGGCTTCGTGTATCAGGGCGATCCATCGCCGATTCACGACGGCAAGCCACGCGGCGAGAAGAGTTCGCATCTTCCGCCCACGGCGTTCGTGATGTTCCTGCAGAATCACGATCAGGTCGGCAACCGCGCGATGGGCGAACGCCTGCGCTCGCTCACCGACGACGCCTCGCTCTACGCGGCGACCGGACTTTTGCTGCTGTCGCCGCAGATTCCGCTTCTGTTCATGGAAGAGCAATACGGCTCGAAGCAGCCGTTCCTCTTCTTCACGGACTATCACGACGAACTCGCCGATGCCGTGCGCGAAGGACGCCGCAAGGAATTCGCGAAGTTCTCCGCATTCACCGACGAAAAGCGCCGCGCGCAGATTCCCGACCCGAACGACAAGCGCACGTTCGCGATGTCGTCGCCGAACATCGAAGGCAAAGCGGACGAACTGGACCGCCTCGACTGGCTGCACTTCTACAAGTCGGCGCTGGCCGTGCGTGCGAAACTCATCGCGCCGCGTCTGAAGGGCTCGAAGTCGCTCGGCGCTCAAGTGCTTGGCGACAAGGCCGTTCTCGCAAGCTGGAAGCTCGGTGATGGCGAAACGCTCACCATCGCGCTCAATCTCGGGCAAGCGCCGGCCACGCTTGAAGAAGCGCCGAAGGGCAAGGTCATCTTCGAGACGCCGGCGCGCGCGCAGGATGGCGCGAGCGCGGGGGAACTCGGCGGACGCAGCTTTATCGCGTGGCTCAGCGGCGATGTCAACGGCTTTGCCCATGCACAAGGAACCCGCACGTGAGCGCCACTGCAAGCACCACGGGCGAAATGTCGCCCATCGAAACGCTCGCCGCACGCGCGGGCTTCGAAGTCGAATGGCAGAACGCGCACAAGGCGATGCAGCGCGTGCCGGAAACGACGCTGCGCATTCTGCTCGAAAAGCTCGGCCTGCCGTGTGGCAACGCCTCGCAGATCAAGCAGAGCATGGCCGCCGTCGATGCCGAAATGAGCGGCCGCAAGTTGCCGCCGCTCATCACGGCGGAAGTGGATCGCGGCATTGCGTTGCCGGTGTCGGCGGCGAAGTCGGGCGTGCGCTATCGCATCGAACTGGAAAGCGGCGAGGTTATCGACGGGCGTTTTACCGCGCCTAAAGGCGAGACCGCATTGCTCTCGCCGATATCGGAGCCGGGCTATCACACGCTCGTCATCAACGACCATCGCACGACGCTGGCGGTAGCGCCCGCGCGCTGCTACACCATCGACGATGCGTGGCTCGCGCTCGACGACGCAGCCGACCAAGCCGCCGCTGAAACCGCGCCGCCGCTTTGGGGCGTCGCCGCGCAAGTCTATGGTTTGCGCCGTCTGGGCGATGGCGGCGTCGGCGACTTCACGGCGCTGGCCACGCTCGCGACGCAGAGCGCGAAGCGCGGCGCTCATGCGCTCGCCATCAGTCCGATGCACGCCATGTTCAGCGCCGAGCCGAACAAGTTCAGTCCTTATTCGCCTTCGTCGCGGCTCTTTCTGAACATCGCGCACGTCGATCCCGCCGCCGTGTTCGGCGCGGCCGCCGCGCGCGCCGCGATCGAACAAGCCGGTGTGGCGGATGAATTCGCCGAACTCGAAGCGCTGCCGCTCATCGACTGGCCGCGCGCCATGAAAGCGCGCCTGGCCATTCTGCGCGCGCTCTTCGAGACGTTCTCGGCCGACAGCGCATCGCCTTTGGCGCAAGACTTCGCTTCGTTCGTCGAGGAAGGCGGGCGCGCGCTCGAAGATCATGCACGCTTCGAAGCGCTGCAGGCAGCGCAGCTTGCGGAAAACGGCGAAGGCCACTGGCGCAACTGGCCAGACGAACTGCGCGATCCGCGCAGCGATGCGGTCGCCGCATTCGCCGAAGCCAATCGCCACGAAGTCCAGTTCTTTCTCTTCACGCAATGGCTCGCATCGAAAGGCCTGCTGCACGCGCAACACGCGGCGCGCGACGCGGGCATGGCGGTCGGACTCGTCGCGGACCTTGCCGTCGGATGCGACAGCGCGGGCAGTCATGCATGGTCGTATCGCGATGAAATGCTGACAGGCGTGTCGGTCGGCGCGCCGCCCGATCTCTTCAATCAGGCCGGGCAGTCGTGGGGACTCACCACCTTCTCGCCCCGCGCCATGCGCACGCAAGGCTTCTCGGCGTTCATCGACATGTTGCGTTGCGCGTTCGCGCGCGCGGGCGGCATTCGTATCGATCACATTCTCGGGCTGCGGCGGCTGTGGCTCGTGCCCGAAGGCGAAAGCGCGAAAGACGGCGCCTATCTGCGCTACCCGCTCGAAGACCTCTTGCGGCTGATTGCGCTGGAATCGTGGCGGCATCGCGCGATTGTTGTCGGCGAAGACCTCGGAACCGTGCCGCCGGGCTTCACCGAACGCTTGCAGGAGCACGGCTTGCTTGGCATACGAGTGCTGTGGTTCGAACGCGAAGTGGATGGCCCCGGCTTCAAGCCGCCGCGCGAGTGGGACAGCGGCGTGACCGCTACCACGACCACGCACGACCTGCCGACCGTCACCGGATGGTGGCGCGGCGAGGATATCGTGTGGCGCTCGAAGATCGGCCAGACGGCGGCGCGCGAAGACGGCCGCGATGCGGTGGAAGTAGCGCAGGAAGAGCGCGGCGCCGATCGTGGCTTACTATGGCGCGCTTTCCAGGATGCGGGTATTGCTCCGTCCGATGTCGATGCGCCTCCGGTCGAGGAAGCGCCCGTGGATGAAGCGCTCGCTTTCGTGGCCGCGACGCCCGCGCCGCTCGTCACGTATCCGCTCGAAGATCTGCTTGGGCTTGCTGAACAGCCGAATCTGCCCGGCTCGATCGACGAGCATCCGAACTGGCGGCGCCGTCTTGCCGCGCCTGTCGAGGAACTGTTTCTCGACGACGCATTTTCCGAACGACTGCTCGCGGTGGATGCCGCGCGAAAGCGTTCGACGCAATCCGACAATGTTGATTCACCCAAACCAGCCGACTCACCATGACCGTTCCGCGTTCCACGCTCAGGCTCCAGCTTCATAAGGACTTCACTTTCGACGACGCCGCGGCGCAAGTGGATTATTTCGCTTCGCTCGGCGTCAGTCATGCGTATGCGTCGCCGATCACGACCGCGACGAGCGGCTCCACGCACGGCTACGACACCGTCGACTACACGAAGGTCAATCCGGAGCTGGGCGGCGAGGAAGCCCTGCGGCGCTTCGTCGAGAAGCTGCGCGCGCACGACATGGGACTGATCGTCGATGTCGTGCCGAATCACATGGGCGTGGGCGGTTCGGAAAACGCATGGTGGCAGGACATCCTCGAATGGGGACGTCACGCGGCGCATGCGCGCTTCTTCGACGTGGACTGGCATTCGCCCGATCCTGCATTGCGCGGCAAGGTGCTCGCGCCGTTTCTCGGTGCTTCCTATGGCGACGAGTTGCAGGGCGGCAAGATCAAGCTCGCGTATCGGCCGGATGAAGGACGCTTCGTGGTGGAGTACTACGCGCATGTGTTCCCGATCTGTCCTGTCGATTACCCGGTCGTGCTGCAAGAAGCGCCGGAACTCGCGCACCGTTTCTCCGGCTTGACGACGCAGCCTGCCGATCAGCCGCGCGCGGCCGAAGCGCGCAATGCGCTCGCGACCATTGCTCAAACGGAAGGCGGCAAGGCCGCGATCGAAGCGATTCTCGCCGCGCATTCGCCGGACACGCCGGTTGGACGCGAGCGGCTGCATCGTCTGCTCGAACGGCAGCATTATCGCCTCGCATGGTGGCGCACGGCCGCGGACGAAGTAAACTGGCGGCGTTTCTTCGACGTGAGCACGCTCGGCGGCGTGCGCGTCGAGCGGCCTGAAGTGTTCGAGGCATCGCACGCGCTCATCTTCAGGCTCTTTACCGAAGGGTTGATCGACGGCGTGCGGATCGATCACGTCGATGGTCTTGCGGAACCGCGCGAGTACTGCCAACGCCTGCGCGCGCGGCTCGAAGAGTTGTCCGCGCAACGGCCCGAGGCTTTACGGCATGGCAACGGCCATACGTATTTCGTCGTCGAAAAGATTCTCGCGCGCGGCGAACCGCTGCGCCGCGACTGGCAAGTGGATGGCACCACGGGCTACGACTTCATGAACGATGTCGGCGCGCTGCTGCACGACCCGGCAGGCGCCGAGCCGCTCGCCGCGTTGTGGGCCGATATCACCGGCCGAAGCGCGAGCTTCGCCGACGAAGCGCTCGCCGCGCGCCGCAAGATTCTCGCGGAAAACTTATCGGCGGAACTGGATCGCGTGACGCGCGCGCTGCATCGCATTGCACGCGACTCGCACAACACGCGCGACTTCACGTTCACGTCGATCCGTCGCGTGGTCGCGGAACTGGTGATTCAGTATCCGGTGTATCGCATCTATCCCGTTAGCAGCGTGCGCAGCGCCGAGGATGAGAAGTACTTCTCGCAAGCGCTGAATGCCGCGCGGGCATCGCTTTCGAGTGCGGATCATGTGGTGCTCGATCAGGTGGCGCAGTGGCTTGGCGGCAAGTTGCCCGACGAAGCGCCGGTCAGCACGCCACCGGCCGAGCGCGCGGAACGCCCGCGTGAGCGCGCCGCCGAACGTGGACGCGACCGGAACCAGAGTCAGGCGACGGCTGGGCAAAACGCGCAGCCGTCGAGCGGATCGCAGCGGCGCGCGGCGCAGACGCTGTTTTCGCAGCTCACATCGCCGGTTGCGGCAAAGGCGGTCGAAGACACGGCGTGTTATCGCTATGGAAGGCTCATCTCGCGTAACGAAGTGGGCGCGGACCCCGGCGAGTTTTCTTTGTCCGTCGAAGATTTCCACGCGGGCAACAAGGAACGCTTTGCCGCGTTCCCGCACGCCATGCTTTGCACCGCGACGCACGATCACAAGCGCGGCGAAGACGTGCGCGCGCGCATCGCGGCATTGAGCGAGATTCCCGAAGAATGGGCGACCACGCTCAAGCAATGGTCGACGCTGAACACGCCGTTGCGTCGTGGTGCCGATGCCGGCCACGACTGGGCGCCCGGCCCCGGCGCCGAAGCGATGCTGTACCAGACGCTCGTCGGATGCTGGCCGCTCACGCTCTCGCCGGATGACGAAGCGGGCGTTCAGGAGCTGGCCGAACGCGTCGCGCAATGGCAGTTGAAGGCGTTGCGCGAAGCCAAGTTGCGCACGAGCTGGTTCGCACCGGACGAGGCGTATGAAAATGCCTGCCGCGAGTTCCTTTTCGATATCGTCTCGCCGCAGCGGCGCAATGGCTTTTTGCAGGAGTTGTCGGCGTTCGTGGCGCGGCTCGGGCCGCTGGGCGTGATCGACAGTCTGCAGCAGACGTTGTTGCGACTGACATCGCCGGGCGTGCCGGACCTTTATCAGGGCACGGAGCTTTGGGACTTCAGTCTCGTGGACCCTGACAATCGCCGCCCGGTCGATTTCGAATTGCGTCGCAAGTGGCTTGCGGAAGTGGACCAGAAAGGTCCACCTTCGGAACAACTCGCCAACTGGCGCGATGGGCGCATCAAGTTGGCGGTGGTACAGCGTGCGCTTGCGTTGCGCAAGCATTGCGAGTCGCTCTTTGCGCAAGGTGAGTATGTGCCGCTCGCCATCGAGGGCGAACATGCTGACCGCGTGATCGCTTACGCGCGCCATGCCGGTAGCGCTTACGCAATCGTGATCGCCACGCGGCTCGCCGCGCCATTGCTGCCTGCTGGCAGCGATGTGCCGCTCGTCAAGGCGGAAAGCTGGGGCGATACGGCGGTCATTCTTCCGGAAGCGTTGCGTTCCCGTGCGCTCTTCGACTGGCTGAGCCCGAATGCGCCGAAGGCGGACGGCGAAAAGCTGTTCCTGCGCGATGCGCTGGCTTCGATGCCCGTGGCCTTGCTCGTTGAAGAAGGCGTGCCTTGCGCATGATCAAAGCATGAGTTAGTGAGACATGAGGCGGGCGCGCTTCTCACCACGCGCCCCGCCCTTGCCTGCGCTACTACTCGGCGTGCTCGACCTCTTCCTCGCGCGGATACACCCGCACCAGCACGATACGCGGCCCGTTCATCTTCTTGACGACGATGTCGAAGGCGTCGAACTCGACGCGCTGCCCTTCCTGCGGCAAGTCCCCGAGCGCATTGATGACGAGCCCGCCGACGGATTCCGCGCGGCCTTCGTCGATATCGATGCCAAGCGCGCGTTCCAGTGAGACCACCGGCAAGCTGCCCTTGCCCATCAAAGTGCCGTCGTCCATGCGCGACCAGTCGGCATCGCCCTGACGGAATTCGTCGTGAATCTGACCGACAAGCGCGCCCAGCAGATTGTCGAGCGTGATAAAGCCGATGGGCTTCGCGCCCTTGCGCCCCACGATGGCGAAATGCGGCGCGCCCTTGCGAAAGCGCCGGAACAGTTCCAGCGCCGACAAATTGGGCGCGACGTATTGCACGGGACGGACATGGCGCGCGAGCTTCTCGATCTTTTCGGCATCCTTCGAAAAGCTGAAGTTGAAGCCGCGCGCTTCGCCGTCGCCCGCGAGGAACAAATCCTTCAGATGGATCATGCCGAGCACGCGTTCGCCGGAAGCATCCGCGAACAAGGGATAACGGCTGAAGCGATGCCGCGAGATCACGGTCAAGTTATCGCGCATGGGCAAGTCGTTGCGCAGACCGACGAGTTCGTGCGCGGGACGCATCAGGTCCGACACCGTCATGCGGCTGAAGTCGAGCGAATGCGCGATGGTGTTCCACTCGTCCGCGTTATACGAAGACGCCCCGCCAAGACGACGCCCGCGCAGAATGAGCTTGAGTTCGTCGGTGGAATAGTGGGCGTCGTGACCGTGTTCCGCCGACATGCCGAAAAGGCGCAACACGAGATTCGCGCTCGAGTTGAGCACCCAGATGAACGGGTACATGGCCCAGTAAAAGCCATAGAGCGGCGTGGCGAGCCACAGGCCGACCTGCTCGGGACGGCGAATGGCCCACGACTTGGGCGCGAGTTCGCCGACCACGATATGCAGAAACGAGATGACCGAGAACGCAAAGAAGAGCGACACGGACTCGACCAGCTTTTCCGACTGAACGCCGATGAGCGCAAACAGCGGATGCAGCAGCGAAGCGAACGCGGGTTCGCCTATCCACCCAAGCCCGAGCGACGCGAGCGTGATGCCTAGCTGACACGCGGACAAATAGGCGTCCAGCTGGCTATGCACCTTCGCGAGCAGACGCCCCGGCAGGCCGTTGGTCCGCGCGATGGCCTGCACGCGCGTCGCCCGTAACTTGACGAGCCCGAATTCCGCCCCGACGAAAAAACCATTCAGGGCAACGAGCAACAATGCGCCGACCAGCGCGACAACCTGAGCCAAAGCAACTCTCTTCGAAAGTGGAAAGCGTCAGTATATGGGCGACAGGCAAACGAAAGTCAATTTACGTCCTCAATTACATTCCCGCCACCGGAATACGCATGGTGGCCGTGACGGCTGCACCATTGACGATATCCGTGTGCTCGAACGCGCCGCCATGCGCCTCCGAAATGCGCTTGCAAAGCGCAAGGCCCCACGCGATGCGGCCGGCTTCGCGCGGCTCCAGCGCCTGTCTGCGCGCGAATGCCTCGAGTACATGCGCGGCCGATGCATCGGTCAATGCGGACGCCGCAACCGTGAAGCGCACGTCGGTACGCCACGTGCTGCCTTCGATGTTGCTCGATACCTGCACCGTCGTGTCGCGCGCGCTTGCTTCGGTGGCGAATGCCGCCATGAGCCAGAGCGCGTTGGTAAGCCGATCGGCGTCGCCTTCCACTTGTTCTTCCACGAGCGGCGAGTCGAGCGTGATGCTCACGCCGCGTCGCTCGCCGATAGCCTCGCGTGCGAGCGCGACGCCACGCTCGAGAAGAGCGCGCGCGGCGGTAGGCGCGATGGCAAGCGCGACGGCCTTGGTTTCGGCACGCGTCGTATCGATCGACTGTTCGATCAGCTTGACCTGCTGTTCGACGCCCGAGCGAATGCCCGTGAGCGCGCGCTGGGCGGCGGGGTCGTTTGCATCGACCTTGCGCTCGAGCACATAGCCCCAGCTATGAATGGCGTTGAGCGGACCGCGCAAGTCGTGCGATACGACCGAGAGCACGTGATCGCGCATGAACAGCGCGGCTTCGGCTCGCAGATGCGCGATGCGCGCTGCGTTGTCGCTAGCACCCGTCGCGTTCGCGCAGGTCGAGACGATCAGCGTCACGGATTCGGCGACGGGCAGCGCAAGTATGTTGAAGACTCGCGTGGAATCGTCCTCCTCGATGCTGACCTGCGCGCGCCGGGCGCCGTTGCCCGCGAGCGCGGCATCGGCTGCAACCGAAAGCGACGTGATCAACGGGGCGGGCAGCGGGAGATCGGCGAGTGCGCGTCCGCGCAGCGCGGTGGAATCGACATCGAAGAGATGGGAGAAGACGGCGTCGGCACTGAGGCAGCGTTGGGCCGCATCGAGCACCAGCAAGCCATCGTTTCCGGCGACGGCCGTATCGAAGGACTGAGTGTCTCCGGGCTCGACCGTACTGGAAAATGACGTGGTCACGGTTTTGGGTCCTTGCGTGGATCGGTGTTGAGGTTCTGTCGCGAGCGGCGTTCCGGTCACCAGGAGCGCGTCGCGCGAGGCCAAGCCTGCGGGTCTTCCGAGAGGCCATTATAGGTGAGCGCCTGCCGCACGAACGGCTCTGTTTGCTCACGAACTACGGGGCAATTCCAGCAATTGGCGTGCACGGACGTGCGAAGAAAACGAGGGCGTCATGCGTCCCGGATTCAACCATTGCGAAACCGCGCCGATATACAGTCAGTGCAATTCAAATGGCCGATATCCGCGGATAACCAACGCTCTCATCCGCTATACCCGCCATTTGCGAGAAGCAATTGAAACACGCGTGTCTTTTACTCGCTCTAAGCTGATTATCCACGCCTGACAAGGATTCAGCGGGTTTTGCAGAGCGATGCACGAAATCGCGCTTGAAGATACGGAAATCGTTTGCGAAGAAGCGGAAATTTCATGCGTGCGTCGGCGAACATTCCAAGCTTACAACTGCCTATAGCATTTGTCAGGAGACTACGTATGGACGGCTGGTCGACCTTTATTGTCGGCCCTCGAACGCCGGCCGCGGCCACGGTGGCTTCAACTAAAACTTAATCCGGTGACACGAGCCTATGACACGCGTCGAGAGCGACACCCCCAGAACCTTGCTGTCGGTGATCATTCCCGCCTATAACGTCGAGCACTTTATAGCCGCATCGTTGGAATCCGCGCTTTCGCAGCCGCGCTCCGACGAGATCGAACTTATCGTTATCGACGATGGTTCCACCGACCAGACACTCGCCCGCATTCTCGAAGTGCAGAAGCGCGCGCATGGCAAGCAGATTCACGTGATTCACCAGGAAAACCGTGGTGTTTCCGCCGCACGCAATCGCGCGATTGCAGAAGCGAAATCGCCCTATATCGGCTTTCTCGATTCCGACGATGTCTGGTCCGCGGATTTCACCGCCAAGATCATGCCGCTCCTCGACGCGCAAGCCGCGGACATAATCGAGTTCAACGTGGGCATCATCAATTCTGGCGGCAAGGTGATCGACAACGTGAAGCTGATCGACCGCTCGACCATCGGCTCGCGCACGTGCGATCTGGACGCGCTGCTCGACTTCGCGCACGTGTATCAGGTGTTCCCGGCCGCGCGTGTCTACAAGCGCGAATTGTGGGACGGCATCGAGTTTCCGGCAGGCCGCGTGTACGAAGACGCCGCCGCCATTCCGCTCGTCTACGCGCGTGCCCGCACGCTGCATCGTCTGGCCGACGAACTGTATTCGTATCGCCGCCGCGCGGGCAGCATCACGACCAAGGCCACGACCTATACGGTCACGAGCCTCACGATCTGCGCGGAAGAAACGCTGCAACGCTGCGATGGCGGTCCATACGACGCCTTCTGGCTCGCCATGTTCCACAAGATTTTCGGCTATGCGTGCCACCAGGCCGCGCGCGTGGATGCCCGCGCCTATAACGATGCGATCCGCGCGATCGAAGCCACGGCGGAGCGATATCGCGTGTTCGCGACGCAGCGCGGCGAAGAATCGAAGGAATTGCGTTTCCACAAGAAGATTGCCGCGGACCGCCGCCTGTTTCTCGCCAAGCGCCTGATCAAACGCGTGCTGGGCATGGAACTTCGCGCGCCCGCCGCCGCGCCGCGCGCGATGCCCGCAGGCAACCGATGACTCCGCGTATAAAGGCGCACTGATGCAGATCTATCCGATCAAGCCCGGCTTCACCGCTGGCGAACCGTTCGAAATCGCCGTGCAACCGGGATCGCGGTTTTCCATCGCCATCTATCGGCAAGGGCATGACGAGAATCTGACGAGCGTGGGCGGCGTGGCCGTTCAGGCAGGCGGCGCCGTTACGGCGGAACTCAAGCACGGCAAGTACGTGTTCCAGTCGCCGGGCCGCATGACGCCCGTGCGCTTCGACGAAGACTGGGGCTGGCCGACCATCACCATCAAGCCGAACACGGCGTCGCTCGAAACGGGCGCGTATGTGGTGATCGCGTATGAAGTCGGCGGCAAGGGCGAGCCCCTGACCGAGCTCGGTCGACGCGCCGCCACGCACAAGCCGATCTTCGCGGGACCGCCCGACAGCGACAGCATGGCGCTCGTCATCGCGCGGCCGCGCAAGCCTTCCGCCGATATCGCGTATATCGTGCCGATCAACACGTATCACGCATACAACTCCATCGGCGGCGGCTGTTACTACGGCGACCCGATTCATCGCACGAAGCCCGCGACACGCGTGAGTCTTCGTCGGCCAGGCGGCGGTCTTGGCGCGCAACTCGGCGAGCCGAACGATCCCTATGATTCGCGCTCGCCGCGTCAGCAATTCACGCATTGGGATGCGAAGTTCATTCGCTGGCTCAAGGCGGAAGGAATTGCTTGCGACTTCTACACCGACCACGATCTGCATCGCGGCACGGATCTCAGGCTCGCGAACTACCGCTGCATGTTGAGCGTGGGGCATCACGAATACTGGACCACGGAAATGCGCGAGCGCGTGGCGGGCTTCATCGCGCAAGGCGGCAACCTCGCGGTCTTCAGCGGCAATACGTGCTTCCGTCCGGTCGATTTCGGCGATGCGCCTATCGAAGGCGATTTCAAGATCATGAACCGGCTTGCCGAGAAATGGCCCGATCACGATGAATCGAATCTCATCGGCCTGAGCTACGGTTACGGCGGCGGAAAATACGGCGAATGGAAACGCTTGCGCGGCGGATGGATCAGACGCGAGCGCGAAGCGATCGGTTTTACGGTGCGTCAGGCGAATCACTGGGTCTTTGCAGGCACCGGCTTGCGAGAAGGTCAGACGTTCGGCGCGGAAGATCGTCTCGTAGGCTATGAAGTGGATGGCGTGCCGCCTGTCGCGAATGGCTTCGTGACGCTTGCGGATACCGTCAAGCTCACGGGCTGGGATGTCGGCGGCGCGGGCGCAATGGGCGTCTTCAAGCCCGATGCGAATGGCTCGCTGGAACAAGGCGAAGTGTTCAATGGCGGCACCACGGACTGGGCGCGCGTCCTAATGAACACGAGCGCGCAGAGCCATGTCGTCGTCGATCAGATCACGCGTAACGTCGTGCGCCGGTTCATCGGCTTGCCGCCGCTCGTGATCGAGCGACACGACACGCTTCTGGACCAGACAGTGAACAGCGAGAGCGAGATTGCTAGCGCGATGCTCGCCCAATAGTCAAGCAGTAGCCGGCAGTGTGCGTGTGCAAACCCACTGACGAATAAATTTTTTTATTGTTAAATACGTCCGGCACGACAACATGAACCGCTTCGCGTGGGTTTACCGCTCGAGAGCGGTTCATGTCGTTCATACTTGCGCTCCTTTGCCCTGAGGCCAAGGCGAGGATGTGTCTAACCCCATTGGTCTTGCTGCGCTCGAAGTGGCGCATGCGCCTGACGAAACGATTCGTTACACGCGTTGTCATGCAATGCCCTTTTAAACGGGCGAACATGCGACAAGGCCGCAAACTGCGTTACCGCGATCAGTCAGCGCTCAAGCCGGAACCTATCGTTACATGGCATCTTTTCGAAAGAACTTCACCATTCTGATGACGTTGCAGGTATCCACATACCTCGCACCGCTTCTCACGCTGCCGTGGCTTGCGCGCGTACTCGGCCCCAGCGAATATGGACGCCTTTCGTTCGCACTCGCTTTCTCCGCTTATTTCATCACGCTTACGAATTACAGTTTCTCGTTGACGGCGACACCAAGAGTCTCGATCAATCGCGATGACCGCGCCATGCGCTCGCAGGTCTTCTGGGAAACCATCCTCACGCAAAGCGTGCTTGCGCTTGCAGGCTTCATCATCCTGCTCGCGGTGACGTTCATCGTGCCGTATCTTGCGGAAAACCGCGACTTGCTGCTCTTGGGCTTCGGCATGGCGGTTGGCTCCATGCTCATTCCCACGTGGTATTTCCAGGGCGTGGAAGACCTCGGCATGATCAGCGTATTCGTATTCATCGGACGCGCCTTGAGCATTCCGGCGATGTACCTCTTCGTGCGTCATCGCGGCGATGTCGATATCGCCATGGCCGTCAACACGCTCGTGCCGTTGTGCTCGGGCATCGCAATTTGCACGTATTTGTACTTTCGACGCGAACTCGACTTCGTGCCGGTATCGCTGCCGACCATCTTCACGCGCCTCAAGGAAGGATGGAGCGTGTTCATGGCCACTTCGCTCGTCGATATCTATGCATCGAGCAATATCGTCTTGCTCACCTTCATTGCGGGCAATGTGGCGGGCGGCTACTTCGCGGCCGGCGACAAGCTGATTCGCGCGGCGTTGAACATGCTTCAGCCGCTCAAGACGGCCGCTTATCCGCGCGTGAGCTTCCTCATGCATCATGCGCGCGACGACGCCTTCGCCTTTCTGCGCAAGATGTTCGTGCTGCAAGGGTCGATCGTCTCGCTCATCTCCGTATGCATTTTCTTCGGCGCGCCGCTTGCCGTGAAACTGCTTTATGGTCCCCAGTTCGCGCCGACCGTCGACGTGCTGCGCTGGATGGCATTCGTCCCGTTGATGGCCGGCCTCTCCGATCTCTTCGGCGTTCAGACCATGCTTCCACTCGGCATGAAGGCGCAATTCAGCCGTGTACTCATCGCTTCGGCGGTTCTGAACTTCGGTCTTCTCGCCGTGCTTGCCAGGCTCTTCGGCGAGCAAGGCGCGGCAGCCACCGTGCTGATCGTCGAGACGTCGATTGCCACCGCAATGTTCTGCACCCTGCACTTCCAGGGCGTACCCCTGCTCCGGCGCGCCATGCCGGAAAGCGCCGGTTCCTGACCAGGCTTGAATCGTGCACAAGGCACGTTTGCATCGGCATGACGAGCTTTAAACGGCTCCGTCATGCGGTGCACGGTTAGCCACTTCTACCTAATGTCCAGACGATTCACGCTCCCACATTTCCGTTCGACGACGCACCGTTACTGCAAAAGTTGCGTTTTTGTATGTGTCGAAACGCACGGACGCCAATTGTTTGAGCCGATATCGTACTAGTAACAACATCAGGTAGGCAGGGTGAGGACCGGAATGAACTCAAACGACCCGACGCTCGAACGTGTGCGAGAACTCGCTGATCGTGCAGACAGGCTGCGTATGCAGTCCGTCGCGATTCCGCTCAAGGAACTCAAAGCCCTTGTGCAACTTTGCGACCAAGCGCTCGAACAGAAATACGCTTGGCTCAAGGCCGAATCGGAAGTCGATTAACCCACTGCCTTGCTCGCTTGCATTCGTCTTTAACTGCGTGAACAAACTGTCGACGCTGGCCTAAGAATTCTTTAGACCAGTTCGCAGTTTTGATTTTCCTTATGCCAGATTCACTAACGCGGGCTTTGCAAAGCCGATTAGCAGGGGAATCAGCAAGTCCGTGTGCGTTGCCGCCCGGTTCTGAGAGATCGAGGCGCACCGGTTAGGTTGCATATGTATTAATCGAACAGAAAAACTCAGGTCGATTAGTGATACTGCATTCCAGGCCGTCATAGATGCCTCCTTCGACGGAACCGATAACGGACCCAGCGAGGCGCGTTGGCAAGCGGAGCTCACCACTCCACCTATAAACACAAGACCGCCGTGCCTTCTCAATTGCGAATGCCGCGGGCGCTCGGCTTTTGCTCATTGCAGAGTTCTATATGAAAGAGATCGTACATATAACCGAAGCCTTTGGAGGGGGAGTCCTCTCCATGCTCACTCAGCTCTCGAACCGTGCTGCGGCTGCAGGCGTCGGCGTCACGATCCTCCACTCCATCCGGCCCGAAACGCCGAACAACTTCGCGAGCCTCTTTCATCCGGCCGTGAAGCTCGTCTACGTGAGCATGTTTCGCGAAGTCAGTGTGAAGAAAGACTGGACGAGCATGTGGGAGCTGGTGCGCAAGCTCAAGGAATGCAATCCGTCGGTCGTGCATTTGCATTCGTCCAAGGCGGGTGTGCTGGGACGGGCCGCCGCGCGCATTGCCGCGCCGCGTGCCCGCGTGTTCTATTCGCCGCATGGCCTTGCGTTTTTGCGTCGCGATGTATCGGCGGCAAAGCAGTTTGCTTATCTCAGCTTCGAGCGCATTGCGGCACGCATGGGCGGCACCATCGTCGCGTGCTCCAAGAGCGAACAGCACGAGATAGAAACGCAGATGCGCACGCGCAACACGGAGATGATCGAGAACGGCGTCAACGTGCTGGAGATTCCTTCGCGTCTTGAGAAAGACGGCCGTGAAGTCGTGGTCGGCATGAGCGGACGCGCATCGTTCCAGAAGAATCACGAAGCCTTCGTGCAGCTCGCCACCGATCTGCGCAACTCCACGACGCAATTCTTGTGGATCGGCGGAAACCTCGATGAATTGCCCGGTCAGACTGCGAGCGATTCAGTCGTATGCAGCGGCTGGGTCACGCGTGAACGCGCGCTCGCCCTGACCTCCGGCCTCGACATCTATGTGCAGACCTCGCGCTGGGAAGGCATGCCGATCGCGTTGATCGAAGCGCAGGTCGCGGGCATTCCCGCTGTCGTGACAGACGTGGTCGGCAATCGCGATGTCGTCTTGCACGGGCAGACTGGCTTCGTCGCCACGACGCACGAAGACATGCAAAAGTACATCGCCATGTTGCGCGACGACCCTATCCTGCGTGCGCGCATGGGCGAAACCGCGAAAAGAACGGCTAGCCGGCGCTTCTCGATGGAAGCCATCTTCCGCAAGTGGCTCTCGGTATACGAATTCGGTTCGGACAGGTACTTGAAAGAGCCCGTCGAATCGAACGAATTCGAATCGTACGAACCCACTTCCGAATCACAGTACTGACCCGCCCGAGACATGGACACATCTATTGCCCCGAACAAGCTCGTCTACAACGGCAGGTTCACGAGTCAGAAGACCACCGGCGTACAACGCGTTGCGCGCGAGCTCGTAGCCGCGCTCGTCAAGCTGCCGCAAGGCTCGCATGTGACGCTTGCCGTGCCGCCGCAAGACGGGCTCGAACCCGTGGACGGCGTCGAAACCGTGAAGCTCGGCTTCGGTAAAGGCGTGCTGTGGGAACAATTCGTCCTGCCACTCTTTGCGGGCCGCTCGCGCATTGTCAATCTGAGTAACTCGGGTTCGATCTTTCGCGCGAACCAGGTCATCTACATGCACGATGCCGCAGTGTTCGACACGCCCGCGCACTTCTCGTGGAAGTTCCGCATGTGGTATCGCGTGATGTTCTGGATTCTCGCGCGCACGTCCAGTTGCGTGATGACGAATTCGGAGTTCTCGCGCGACCGCCTCGCGCATCATGTCGGTGTGGATGCCAAACGTATCGGCGTCGTGCCGCTCGCAGCGGACCATCTCGATCACGTCGTGCCGGACCGGTCCGTCATCAAGGATCTCGATCTCACGCCGAACCGGTACGTGCTTGCAGTAAGCAGCATGAACCCGACAAAGAACTTTCAACGTCTTGTCGACGCCTTCATTCGACTGAACGATCCGTCTATCGACCTCGTTATTGTCGGCATGAAGAACGCCACTATTTTTGGCCGCGCGCATGATCTCTCGAGTGCGCCTAACATCAAGCAAGCGGGCTACGTGAGCGATGAAAAGCTCAAAGCTTTATATCAGGATGCAGCTTGCTTTCTTTATCCTTCGATTTACGAAGGATTCGGCATTCCGCCGCTGGAAGCCATGCGCAACGGCTGTCCGACGCTTGTCGGACGCGCAGCGGCGCTGCCGGAAACGTGCGGCGACGCATCAATCTATTGTGATCCGTACTCCGTCGAGGATATTTCGGCTAAGCTGCGCGAATTGCTCGACTCGCCGGCACTAAGCGAGGATCTCAAGCAGCGCGGCATTGCACACGCGGAGAAGTATCGCTGGACGGAAAGCGCGCGCATGCTCATGCAGTTCATCGACAAGCCATCGCGTTGAACGCGTTTTTGGGGGAAGGCCGGTGAAGTTAGGTATTTACTGCGATTCGGGCATCAATGGCGGGCACGAGGAAATGCTCAAGCGCCTGATGCTTGCGCTCGTCGCAAGCACAGGTATCGAGACGCTTAACATTCTCGTGCCGACCGCTAATGAACCGCTTTTTCGTTATGTAAGCGAACTATCGCTCAAGCATAAGAAAGTGAAGGTCATCGGTCTTACCTATACGGCCGAATCGCTGCGCGGAAACATGATCGAACTCGTCCGCATGGTGCGCTCCACGGCCGCCATCCTGCGTAGTCTCGAACTCGAAAAATTGTTGATCGCGCAAGGCACCATCGCTTCCGGTCTCGCAGGTCTTTTCGCCGCGCGCCAGGCGCGTGTCACCGCCGTGAGCTATCTTCCTCTCGTGGATGATGCGCCGGAAAACGCGGGCGCCGCCGAGAAGATCAAGTGGCTCATCAAGCGCGTGTTGTATCGCATGCCAGATGAATTCGTCACGCTCAACGAGCACTTGCGTGGCAAATTGCGCGCACTTGCGCCGCGTGCGCGGACCACGATCCTCGAAAACTATGTCGATGACCGCTTCAGCCGTTCAACGCTCACGCGTTCGCAAGCACGCGCATCGCTGGGTCTGCCGGATGACGGCACCACGATCATCGCGCATATCGGCAGATTGAATTTCCAGCAGAAGCGTCAGGACTTTCTGATGCAGGCTATCGAAAGTCACAAGGAAGCGTTCGCGCGAACGCTGGTGTTGATCGTCGGCGAAGGACCGGATGCGGAGCGTCTCGAAGCAATCGTCGAGAAGAGTCCCGCGCTTGCCGCATGCGTGCGTATTGTCGGGCCGCAGAAGGACGTGCTGCCGTATATCGTCGCAAGCGACACGCTCGTGTTGCCTTCAGCGTATGAAGGCGTGCCGCTCGTGATGATCGAAGCGGTGCTCGCGGAACGTCCAGTTGTCGTGTCGCGGGTGTCGGGTCTCGAATCTTATCTGCCCGATGCGCTGCTGTTTCCCGTCGACGACTCCGCGTCTTTCGTAAAGCGAGTCTTCTCGGCGAGCACCTACTCGATGGCCGCGCTCACGCGCGACTTCCGCCGCCGCTTCTCGCGTGAAGTTTTCGACGCGCAAGCGCAAAGCATCCTGACGAGCGCATCGAGCTCGCGCGGCGCGGCCAATCCCGCCACGCGCGAGCATTCGGACATGCTGGCCAAATAGTTTCGCCTTCCCGAGGTCCAGATATTGAAGCGAACGATTCTGATCGTAGTCGCCTTCTTCGGCGCAATGCTTTGCGGCTCCGTTCTGCTCTTCGCGCGCAGCGGCAGTCCCGATGCGTATCACGCAAGCCGCACCGGCGGCGCCAAGGCCGATGCCAATGCCGACACCCCATCATTCGCCGCACCCAAGATGAAATGCGGCAATGAGTCGGCCGGCGTGTTCTACGGCATTGCTGGCCATATCGAACATCGCGGTGCGTATCGCACGAGCGACTATGGTTTGCAGATTTCGCAGCTTCGCGAACTCGGCGTCACCATGTACGCCCAGGACGTCTCGAACGAAGAAAGCGCGCACATGGTCGCGGACTTCGCGCGTCAGGCGTCCAGGCAGTGCATCGGCGTGCTTGCCCTCGTGACACCGTTCGAAGTGCAGAAGCGCGCCAACGAAGCGGAAGCATTCGCGCGCGGCTACGAACTCGGCAAGCTCTCCGGACGCATTTTGAAGGGCGTGGTGACCTACTATCAGGTGGGCAACGAGTACGACAACTGGACCATACGCGGCGATGACCGCAGCGGCGAGCATCCGTCGGATTACGACAACGCGATGTACATGAAGGCGCGCGGCTCGATCCTCGGTCTCATCAAGGGCATTCGCGAATCCAACCCCGACGCCAAGATTCTGCTCACGTCGTTCAGCTGGCTGCATTTCGCCTTTCCGGACATGCTCTTTTCCGGCACGCAGCCGGACGGAACCAAAGGGCATCCCGTGCCGCAATGGGACATTACCGTGTGGCATTGGTATTCCGACATGGGTTCGATCACGGCAGCGGGATCGCAAAAGACCAACGTGCTGGAGCGTTTGCGCGACAGTTACGGCAAGCCGATCTGGATCACGGAATACGGTGTACGTCCGGATCATCCGGACCCTTCGGGGTATCTCGTGGGAAAGAACGCGCTGGGCGGTTTCGTCTCGATGGCGAAGACCTATGGCATTCAGAACGTGACGCTCTACGAGCTTTACGACGACCAGCGCTTCGGTGGCGACGGCAACTACGGCGTGATTCACGACGACGGTAAAACAAAAAAACCACGCTTCGACGTGGTCCGCGAATTCATCAAAGCCAACCCTATGCCGTGAGTGCGTGCCCGGGCTCAGGCAAACCGCGCATTATCGCCCAAATCCGCCATCGCGCAAGCGGCATGCCTGACCTTTCGAGCATTACAACGTTCGGTACTTAACAGACGCAGATAACTCAGGGCCGGAAGATGCCCCTTAGGATAATTTTTTTCTATTTATCTGCAAGTATCGTAGGGGTTTGCAAGATGCGCCGGGGCTGTCAAGGCCCGCGCTGACCGACGCCGCAGGCCCCAAGCATTCATGTTGCTGCGACTCACCGGCCATACCGCCGGATTAAATAAAGCAAAGAGACGTACCGCGGCTTTAGCCGCCGGGGCATTCGTTTTTTCCAACGCCCTGACAACTACGTTCTAACTATCGAATTGAGGATGGCGCCTTTGAACACGCTCTATGTCAACTCCGGATCTTCGCGCTCAGGCAAGGACGACGGTGAATTCACCGCGAGCGATATGCTCAAACTGCTTCGCGACCATATCGGCATGCTGATGCTGTTCATCGCGGGCGCGGCCTTGCTCGCCACGGCTTATGCGTTTCTCGCCAAGCCGATCTACTCCGCCGACGTCATCATCCGCGTCGATCCGCCAGATCCGAACGCGCTCGGCATCACGCCGCAGAATCAGCAGCAGATGCAGCAGCAGGCGCAGACCGTCAATCAGATCGCGCCCGCCGAGATCTCGGTGATGCAAAGCCGTTCCGTGCTGGAACCGGTCGTCAAGCAATTTCACTTCGACATCAAGGCGAAGCCGCGTACGCTGCCGGTCCTCGGGCAGATCGCCGACCTGTTCGCCAAGCGCGGTCAACTTTCGCCCGCATGGCTCGGCCTCGATTCGTATGGCTGGGGCGGCGAGGAACTGAACATCGGCCGGCTCGACGTGCCTGCATCGCTCGAAGATTCGAAGCTCGATTTCGTGCTGCTCGACAAGAACCAGTACGAACTGCGCGACGAAGACGGCGACGTGCTCGTGCGTGGCACCGTTGGCCGTCCGGCAGCTGCGAATGGCGTGTCGATGCTCGTGGACAGTGTGGTGGGCCATCCCGGCGTGCACTTCGACGTGATCCGCTACAACACGCTCGACGCCATCGCGCTCATGCTCAAGACGATGAAGGTGACCGAGTCAGCGAAGGACACGGGCATCGTGCAGATTTCGTTCAATGCGGACGACCCCGAACTCACGGCCAATGTCGCGAACGCGCTCGGTCAGGCGTACATGTCGGCGGCAGTCGCGAGCCGTCAGGCCAACGACACCAAGACGCTCGAGTTCATTCGCGGCGAGTTGCCGCGTCTCGAAGCCGACCTGAAGACGGCCGAAGGCAATCTCAGCGCGTTCCGTTCGAAGTCGCAGTCGGTGCAGCCGGTCAACGAGGCGCAAGCGTATTTGCAAGGCAGCATCACGTCGATGCAACAGCTCGCCATGCTGCAACTGCAACGCACGCAGGCCTTGCAGCGCTTCCAGCCCGACAGCCCGCAAGTGAAGAACCTGGATCAGCAGATCGCCCAATTCGAAGCGACCAACAAGCAGATCCAGTCGCGCTTCGACAGCATGCCCGCGTCGGAGCGTCAAAGCGCCGAACTCACGCGCGATGCACGCGTGGCCGAAACCATCTACCTCGGCATGATGAACAAGGCCGAGGAGCTGTCGGTGCGTCGTGCGAGCACGAGCGGCGGCGCGCATATTCTCGACAACGCGCTGCGTCCGCATCGCCCGGTGAAGCCGAACAAGATGCTCGTGATTCTCGCAGGTACGGGTCTTGGCTTCTTCGTCGGCACGTTCTTCATCTTCCTGCGCCGTCACGCCATGATCGGCGTGACCGACCCGATGTTCGTCGAACGCCGTCTGTCGGTGCCGGTGCTGGGCGAGGTACTGTTCAGCCGCCAGCAACTCGTGCTCGATCACGAGATCGCGGTGTCGCCGGTCGGACGCGCGCTCGGCTTCTCGGGCACGCAGCAAAACGGCGCCGCGCCCAAGGCCCTGCCGCACTATGACCAGGCGCAACACGATGCCATGACCATGCCGCATGTGGACGAACGCGACGAAGACGCTCGCGTGCTTGCCTCGCGCTTCCCGCACGATCCGGCTGTCGAAGCGCTGCGCGCCGTGCGTACCGAGTTGTATCGCGATCTCGTCAATGCGCCGAACAACATCGTCATGTTGACCGGCCCGATTCCGTCGGCAGGCAAGAGCTTCGTCGCGGCCAACCTCGCCGTGCTGCTCGCGGAAATCGGCCTGAAAGTGTTGCTGATCGACGCCGACATGCGCCGTGGCCATATCGCGTCGTTCTTCAAGCAGTCGAACCCTGGCGGCCTCGCGGAAGTGCTGAAGGGCGATATCGGCATCACGGATGCGCTGCGTTACGTCGGCGTACCCGGCCTGTCGTTCATGTCGTGCGGCGGCTATCCGCAGAATCCGTCCGAATTGCTGATGATGCCGCGTTTCCGCGACATGCTCGCGCGCATGAGCGACCAGTTCGACCTCGTGCTCGTCGATACCCCGCCGTTCCTCGCCGTCACGGATGCCGCGATCGTCGCAAGCGACGCAGGCTCCACGGTGCTGGTGTTGCGCTCGGGCATTCAGACCGAGGAAGAGATCGAGGAGACCGTGAAGAAGGTGCAGCGCGCGGGCGGCAGACTCGTGGGTTCGGTCTTCAACGCAATTCCGCGCCGGCGCAGCAACCGTCGCAGTTATGGCTATGCCGCGGCATACACCAGTTCGTTCAAGCCGGTGAATTAAGCTTGGCCCACTAAAAGAGCGATTACGCAACGCCGCGTGTCTCACGCGGCGTTGCGCGTTGAAGAGCCCCCGACCGATGAAAGAAAAACTCGCGCTGACAGACCGCTTCTACCAGATATGGGCCTTCGCGATGCCCGTGACGTCGTTCCTCGTGATGCCGAGCATCCAGGGCACGACGATCGGCTATCTGATGTGCTTTCTTTCGGTGCCGCTCGTGCTGCTCTTCGGCGGCAAGGCGCGCAAGAACTGGATGCACTTCCTGATCGCGGCCGTGGTCGTATGGCTTTTGATGTTCTGCACCTCGCAGCTCGCGGACGTCATGGCGCCTTTCGATCCCGACTTCAGCAAGGTCGCGATGGTCGACGACACCGACCTCGTCACGTTCATCCTGCGCAAGAGCATGTTCACGCAGTCGATCTACGTCGCGGCGGTGGTGCTCTACGCATCCTACGTCTACTACTTCTACAAGCCGACCTGGGACCAGTGGATTCTCGTGGCCGTGACGCTCTTCGCGCTCTACGGCATGTACGAAGTGGTCTACTTCGTCGCGACTGGACAGCCGGGCGACTTCATCTCGAACCGTGCATTTGGCGATCAGTTCGGCAAGGGTATCGTGCGCTCTGACGGCACCGTGAACGGCAGCTCGTTCCAGCAGATCGACATCAAGGGCTTCCCCATTCAGCGGCTGAAGGCGCTGACCGGCGAGCCTTCCATGTACGCGATGTCCATCTTCCCTTTCTGGGTGTATTTCAACGCGACCTCGCGCGTACGTTGGCCGGTGTGGGTCATCGGCATTTCGCTCATCATGAGTACGTCGTCGACGGTGCTGATCGGCTATGCGGTTTATGCGCTGATTCGCATGCGCAAGCTCGGCATCAACCCGATCAAGGCGTTGATCGCGCTCGCGGTGGTGTGCGTGATCGCCTATCTCGCGCAGGACTATATCGCCGATCTGTTCCAGCAGATGGTGATGGACAAGCTCGAAGGCAAGAACGAATCGGGCTCGGACCGTTCGATGCTGGTCCTGAATTCCGTGCAGATGTGGCTTGGCGCGACGCCGATGAATCAGTTGTTCGGCATCGGCTTCGGCTACATACGCTCGACCGATTTGTTCTCCACGTTGCTCGTGAACACGGGCGTGGTCGGTCTCGTCGGCATCAGCGCGCTCATGCTGTATCCCGCGTTCAAGCTCGACTGGGACGCGCGCGGCATGGCACTGCGTCAATGCTGCGTGGGCACCTGGCTGATGATGATGGTCTCCGTGCCCGAGTTCGCCTATCTCGCACCGTGGACTTTCGTCGCGATGGCTTACGTGCGAGTGCGCGCGCTCAAGCAGGCCCGGCAGCAATCGCATGACCGCGACGCCGCCGTCGTCATCGATCAGACGCCTATCGGCACCGACTTCGGTACGAACGCTAAACCGCATTCGGGTCCGCGTGTCGGCTCGCCCGTGGGACCGCGTCCCGCTATCGGCAGCCGCATGAATCCGCGCGGACGTCATCCCTGAAAGCGCCTCGGTGACCCTTCGGGCAGTGCGCGCACTGCCCTCCCGCTTGCCTGCGACGTTCTACAATGGTGGTTTCGACCACCGGACCATGGCATGACGAACGTGCGCATGGCCGGGCAACCAGGGAGCACAACATGGCGCAAGTCACGACCGATTCCGGCCTCAAATACGAAGACATCGCTGTTGGCGAAGGCGCCGAAGCCGTCGCGGGCAAGACGGTGAGCGTGCACTACACGGGCTGGCTGACCGACGGACAGAAGTTCGATTCAAGCAAGGACCGCAACGACCCGTTCGCCTTCGTGCTGGGTGGCGGCATGGTCATCAAGGGCTGGGACGAAGGCGTGCAAGGCATGAAAGTGGGCGGCACGCGCCGTCTCACCATTCCGCCGCAACTCGGCTACGGCGCGCGTGGCGCGGGCGGCGTCATTCCGCCGAACGCCACGCTCGTGTTCGAAGTGGAACTGCTCGACGTCTGAGCGTCGACGCCATGAACGCGCCAGTCCATCGTCCAGGCATTTCGCTGCGCCGCTATGAAGCGGTGCAGGCGACAGACGAGCACGACTTCCATCAGATCGTGCTCGGCTTCGACGGCGCAATGGGCATGGCAGTGGACGGGCGCGAGTCGCATATCGACCGGCATCGCGCGTGGATCATTCCGGCTCACGCGCGGCATGAATACTGGGCCGAGGGCGTGAATCGCCAACTCGTGCTCGATCTTCCGGCGACGTCGGTAGCGGTGCCCGAGCGCTTTTTCGAACGCGCTCGCACTGTCGATCTCGATTCCGCGATGACGCAGCTCGTCGCCGATATCGCGCTGAATGCAGGCATTCACGATGGCCGCTTCGCCTGGCAAGCCGCCGCGCATCTGTGCGGCGCGTTGATGGCCGACGCGGGCGCATCCGTCGTGGCCGAAGCGCGTGGCCTCGACTTCGCGCGCATCGACCGATGGCTGCGGCTGCATTTGTCGGAGCCGCTGCGCATTGCCGATCTCGCCGCGCACTGCGGCTTCGGCATGCGGCGCTTTCATCAGCTATTCAGCGAGGCGTTTGGCGAGACGCCGCATCGCTATCTGCATCGCTTGCGGCTCGATACCGCGCTTGCGTTGCTTGCCGATCCGCGCGCCGCGTTGTCGGACATTGCGCTCGATGTCGGTTTCGCCGATCAAAGCGCGTTCACGCATGCGTTCTCGAAGCGCTTCGGCATAGCGCCTGGTCTCTGGCGCAATGGCCTGAGAGCGCCTGATCCGCGTCAACATTGAAGACATAAAAAAGCCCGCCGGTCATCGACCAGGCGGGCTTTCTTCATGCCTCAACCAGCTAACGAATCATTCCACCGACAGTTGCAGATGCAATTGCGAGCGCGCGACGTCGCCCTCTTGCACGTCGCTTGCATTGTCGCGATCCGACTGCGATTGCGGCGCAAGACGCGCCGATTCGATCCGGTCGAGATACTCGGTCGTGATGTCGCCGGTGATGTAGTTGCCGTCGAAGCACGAAGCCTCGAACTCCTGCAACTCAGGGTTGATGTCACGGATCGCGCTTTTAAGGTCGGCCACGTCCTGATAAACGAGATAATCCGCGCCGATCATGCGTGCGACTTCTTCGTCGCTGCGGCCGTGCGCCACGAGTTCACCGCGCGTGGGCATGTCGATGCCATACACGTTAGGGAATTTAACCGGCGGCGCGGCGGACGCGAAGATCACCTTGTTTGCGCCGGCGTCACGCGCCATCTGCACGATTTCATGCGAGGTCGTGCCGCGCACGATTGAGTCGTCGACGATCAGCACGTTCTTGCCTTTGAACTCGATGGCCATGGCATTGAGTTTCTGGCGCACCGACTTCTTACGCACCGCCTGGCCCGGCATGATGAAGGTGCGGCCCACGTAGCGATTCTTGAAGAAGCCTTCGCGGTACTCCACGCCGAGCTTCGCGGCCACTTGCATGGCGGCGGGACGCGAGGAATCGGGAATGGGCATGACCACGTCGATAGGCACGTCCGGCAGCACGCGCTTGATCTTCTCGGCGAGATAGTCGCCCATGCGCAGACGCGCGTTGTAGACGGGCACGCCATCGAGGCACGAATCCGGACGCGCAAGATACACGAGTTCGAAGATGCAGGGGTTGAGCGTCGGTTTTTCGGCGCATTGATGACTGTGGAGGTTGCCTTCCGCGTCGATGAAAATGGCTTCGCCCGGCTCGACATCGCGCACGAACTCGAAGCCCACGCCTTCCACCGCTACCGATTCCGACGCCACCATCCATTCCACGCCCGTCGCGGTTTCCAGCTTGCCGAGGACGAGCGGACGGATGCCGAACGGATCGCGGAACGCGACGAGCCCGTAACCCGCGATCAGCGAGACGATCGCGTAAGAACCCTTCACCCGCCGATGCACGCCCGCAACCGCCTTCCAGAGCGCGGCGGCGTCGAGTTGCAAGCCCGAACTCGCGAGCTGCAGTTCATGCGCGAAGACGTTAAGAAGGACTTCCGTGTCCGACGCCGTGTTGATGTGCCGGCGATCGATGCGGAACATCTCGTCCTTCAACTGCGTCCAGTTGGTCAGATTGCCGTTGTGCGCGAGGATGATCCCGAACGGCGCGTTCACGTAGAACGGTTGCGCTTCTTCCTCGCTCGATGCGGAACCCGCCGTCGGATAACGCACTTGCCCGATGCCGACAGTACCCGGCAGGCTGCGCATGTTGCGCGTGCGGAACACGTCGCGCACCATGCCATTGGCTTTGTGCATGTGGAAGTTGTTGCCGTTCGCCGTGGCGATGCCCGCTGCGTCCTGGCCGCGATGCTGCAGAAGCAGCAAGCTGTCATAGATCAGCTGATTGACGGGACTTTGGGAAACTACACCTACGATGCCGCACATGGCATGGTCCTTCAAAGAGTCGAAACGGGGTCGACGGGGTCGATAGGCGGTGCCGGTCCACACCGCCTGTTCGCAGGCGGGCGCCGTATCGCGTCCCTCATGTAGCCAGCCGTTCGTCTATTGTGCGACGTTTCGCGCCGCGTCGCCGGCATCGGGGGCCGGGGCGACACGCACATACGCGGCAAGCGTAGCGGGGAGCAGCGGTTTCAGTTCACGCACGCCTTGCTCGGCCATGGGCGCGAGCAGCGCATTGCGCCAAAAATCTTTCTGCGGCAGTTCGGTCAAGCCCGCCAGGGCGACCAGGATGACTACCAATATAGCCCCTCTGGCGAGGCCGAACAGCAAACCCAGCGAGCGGTCGACGCCGCGCAGGCCGGTGACTTCGGTGATGCGCGTCAGGAGCGCGGACAGCACGCTCGACAGAAGCAGCACGGCCGCCACCACCAGCAGGAACGCCACGAGCCATTGCGTCAATGCACCGCCCGGCCACGTGGACGGTATGTACGGCACGACGACGCTGACGAAGCGCCCTGCAATCAAGATAGCCGCCACCCAGCCGACGAGACCGAACGCTTCGGCCAGAAAGCCGCGCCACATGCCGCGCAAGGCTGACAGGCCGATCACGGCGAGCACGGCATAGTCGAAACTGGTGAACATCGAGCTTCTGGTTCGCCTCAGTTCGCTGGCCGCTTGCCACCGGCAAGTCCGGCTTGCCGCACCTTCTGAAGCGCCGCCGATGCCGCCGTGCGATCCGCAAACGGTCCTGCGCGCAACAGAGCGCGCGTGGAGCCGTCCGTTTGCTTGCGATGTTCGAGATATGCGGGCACACCGGCCGCTTTCAACTTGTTGACCCAGTTTTGCGCGGCGGTTTCGTCGTCGAAGGTGCCGATTTGCAGCACGAAGCGGCTGCCGGCCGGCGACGAAGGCGAGCTCGGTGCATTGGCGGCGGTATTGGCTTCTTCGGCGGGCGCGACCGGCTGCGGCTTGGCCGCCTGGGTTTTTGCGGGCTGGCTCGCGGGTGCCGGGGACTTTGCTTCCGGTTTGACCTGCGCCTGTTGCTGAACTGGCGCCGGCGCTTGCGCGTCGGGCTGCGCTACGCCCGCCGCCACGCCGTTCGATGTCGCCGCAGGGCCGTCATGCGCGACGCCGGCTTGCGTGTCGGCATCGGTGGCTTCGCGCGATTGCTTCACGGCAGGCGCGGGGCGGCTTGGAATATCGATGGAGATATCGTCGGTGACGGGCTTCGGGCGTGAGTCCAGCACCATGGGCAGAACGATGACCGCGGCCAGCACGAGCGCGATTGCGCCGACCAGCCTGCGCCGGGCACGCTGCTTTTCGGGCAGCGTGGGGTCGAGCATCATCGCGTCGGCGTCGGTGCGCTCGGGGCGGCGCGTGCGGCGTTCCGTGCGGACGGCATGACGCGTGCCGCGCGGTGAGTCGGAATAAGCGTCGCGACCGGAGTCGTCTTTCTTGCCGAACGAGAAAAGTCCCATGTATGGCTTGGTGCGAGAAGCTTGGTGCGGGGGTTTGCCTTGCGGCTGACCGCCAACCGTCTCAGTGATGCTGCGATTTCCGGTATGCCATGACGCCGGCAACCGTGTAGAAACTGCCGAAAACCAAAATTCTATCATTTTCGGACGCACGACTTAACGCATCTCGAAATGCTTCGGCCGGTGTGTCGAATTGTGAAACGCTGCTGTCGGGGCCTTCGTTGACACCGGCATCGCGCAAAACCCTGGCCAGGCGGTCGGTCGACGCGGCGCGCGGAGTAGGCAACGCGCTCACGTTCCAGTGATCGACCTCGCCCTTGAGCTGATTGACGATGCCTTCGATGTCTTTGTCGCCCATTGCGCCGAACACCGCGTAGGTGTACGGAAAGTAGCCCATGTTGCCGAGATTCTGACCGAGCACGGCGGCGGCGTGCGGATTGTGCGCGACATCCAAAATGATCTGCGGTTTGCCCGGCAGCACCTGAAAGCGCCCCGGCAACTCGACGTTCGCCAGGCCCAGCCGGATATCCTGCGCCGACACGGCCAGACGGTCGCGCAACGCTTCGAGCGCCGCCAGCGCGGCCGACGTATTGATGAGCTGATTCGCGCCCCGCAACGCCGGGTAAGCCAGCGCGGAACGCCGTTGTGCGCGTCCGATGTAGCTCCACTGCTGGCGCTCGTTGCCCGGCTGCGCCTCGTAGCGAAAATCGCGGCCCACAAGCCACAAATCCGCGCCGATCGCCTCGGCATGATCGATCAGGCTTTGCGGCGGCGTCGGGTCGCCGCAAATCGCGGGCTTGCCCGAGCGGAAAATGCCCGCCTTCTCGAAGCCGATTTTCTCGCGCGTATCGCCGAGATAATCCGTGTGATCGATGTCGATACTCGTGATCACCGCGCAGTCCGTATCGACGATATTGACCGCGTCCAGCCGCCCGCCGAGCCCGACTTCGAGCACCACGGCGTCTAGTGTGCGCGAGGCGAAGAGATGCAGGATCGCGAGCGTCGTGAATTCGAAATAAGTCAGCGAGACCGGCTCGGCGAGACTCGCGCGCGCTTTTTCCACGGCCTCGAAATGCTGCAGCAACTCGGCGTCACTTGCCTCGACGCCATCGACGCGCGCCCGCTCGTTGAACGAAAGCAGATGCGGCGACGTGTGACAGCCCACGCGATAACCCGCGCGCAGCAAAATGGTTTCGATGATCGCGCACGTCGAGCCCTTGCCATTCGTGCCGCCGACGGTGATGACCGGGCAGTCGAAGGAAAGCCCGAGCGCTTCCTTCACGCGACCGATGCGCGCGAGACCCATGTCGATACCGACCGGATGCGCCGCTTCGAGATGAGCGAGCCAGGCGTCGAGAGTGGGGAAAGTGTTCATTTTCGAGATCGGGAAACAAAAGCGCC
The DNA here is from genome assembly GCF_023631405.1 of Caballeronia sp. GAWG2-1. Taxonomy (NCBI): domain Bacteria; kingdom Pseudomonadati; phylum Pseudomonadota; class Betaproteobacteria; order Burkholderiales; family Burkholderiaceae; genus Caballeronia; species Caballeronia sp. GAWG2-1. The sequence goes on along the minus strand of NZ_JALQDD010000024.1, from coordinate 14,780 downwards.
GCGCGGAACCTCGCGGGTTCACGCGCGGCGCGGCGCTGCATTCGAAGCCGTCAGGCGACGGCGTCGGCGGGCTGTCGGGTCATCAATGCCATCAACTGGGCAATTTCCTCGCGCATCTTGCGGCGATCCACGATCATGTCGACGGCGCCCTTCGTCATCAGGAACTCGGCGCGCTGGAAGCCTTCCGGCAGCTTTTCACGCACCGTCTGCTCGATCACGCGCGGACCCGCGAAGCCGATGAGCGCTTTCGGCTCGGCAATCACCACATCGCCCAGAAACGCGAAGCTCGCGGACACGCCGCCCATGGTCGGGTCGGTCAGCACCGAGATGAACGGCAGCTTTGCCTCGGCCAGCTTGGTGAGGAGCGCAGTGGTTTTGGCCATCTGCATGAGCGAAAGCAGGCTTTCCTGCATGCGCGCGCCGCCCGAAGCCGTGAAGCAGATGAACGGTACGTTCTGTTCGAGCGCATTGCGCGCGCCGCGCACGAAACGTTCGCCGACCACCGAACCCATCGAGCCGCCCATGAACGAGAACTCGAAGCACGCCACGACGCACGGTATGGTGTGAATTGCGCCGCCCATGACGACCATGGCGTCGGTTTCGTCGGTGTCTTCCATCGCCTCTTTCAGGCGGTCCGGATACTTGCGGCTGTCCTTGAACTTGAGGGCGTCGACCGGCAAGACTTCCTGGCCGATTTCATAGCGGCCTTCTGGATCGAGCAAACGATCGAGCCGCTCGCGCGCGCCGATTCGCATGTGGTGGCTGCACTTCGGGCACACATGCAGATTCGCCTCCACGTCGTTGCGGTACAGCACCGCCTCGCACGCCGGACACTTCACCCACAGGCCTTCGGGAATGCCCTTGCGGCTTTTGGGATCGGTCTGTTTGATCTTGGGCGGCAACAATTTGTCGAGCCAGCTCATCGAATTTCCTTCAGTGTTCAGACGGTCGCGGCGCCGCGCCGAGGGAATCCGGCGCGGCCGCGACTGCGTTTTTACTTGGCGGCGTCGAGCGCCGCTCTGATTTCCGCGATGAATGTCGTAAGCGACGCCGCGGCAGTATCCGGCGGCGCCTCTTCGAGCAACTGCACGAGCCGGCTGCCGATGACCACGGCATCCGCGATCTCAGCCACCGCGCGGGCAGTTTGCGCGTCGCGGATGCCGAAACCCACGCCCACCGGCAGCGGCACATGCGACTTGATGGCCGGGATTTTACTCGCGATGCTGGAAACGTCCAGATTTGCCGCGCCGGTCACGCCTTTCAGCGAGACGTAATAGACATAGCCGCTCGCAATCTTCCCGACCGCCGCGATACGTTCGTCGGTCGAAGTCGGCGCCAGCAGGAAGATGGGATCGATGCCGGCCGCGCGCATTTTCGTGCCGAATTCCTCGGCTTCCTCGGGCGGGTAATCGACGACCAGCACGCCGTCGACGCCCGCTTCGTTCGCTGCCGCCGCGAAAGCGTCCGCGCCCATGCGTTCGATCGGATTGGCGTAGCCCATCAGGACGACCGGCGTTTTGTCGTTCGTCTGGCGAAAACGCGCGACATCGGCAAGCACGCGTTTGAGCGTCACGCCGCGCGCCAGTGCGCGTTCCGACGAGCGCTGAATGACGGGACCGTCGGCCATCGGGTCCGAAAACGGCACGCCCAGTTCGATGACGTCCGCGCCGCCTTTCGCCAGCGCGTGCATGAACTCGACGGTCTGTTCAGGGTTCGGGTCGCCCGCTGTGATGAACGGAATCAGCCCCTTCTTGCCTTCGGCGGCGAGTGCCGCAAATGTAGTTTTGATGCGTGACATGAGAAATTTCTCGCAGTCGTTTTCGTGGGCGTCAGACGTCGTTGTCTCGGCATCTGACGCGTTTCAGCGACGAAAATGGCGCTATCGGGCAGCTTCCGGTACGAGACTGACGCTAGGTGCGCGCAAAACCTGCAATCGATCCTCGCGTCCCTGCGCCGTGCGCTGTTCAGCGATCGCACAGTAATCCGCGTTTATTTCGTACCCGGTGAAGAGCCGTCCGTGACGCGCGCAGGCAACACCCGTGGTGCCGCTGCCCATGAATGGATCAAGCACGCGGCCGCCCGGCGGGCAACTGGCAAGCACCATCCGTTCGATGATCTCCAGCGGCTTTTGTGTCGGATGATCGACCCGTTCCGCATGCTGCCGGTGCAAACGCGACACCGACCACACGTCTTTCGGGTTGTAGCCCATCTCCAGCCACTTGCTGCCTTCGAAAATCTTGCGCGAGCGCGCCTTCTTCGTCACTGCGTCGTAAGGAATGCGCACTGGATCGAGATCGAAGTAATAGTCCTTCGATACCGCGAAATAGCCGATGTTGTCATGCACCGACGAGAATTTTCGCGTCGTTCCGCCCATGCTCGGTACGCGCCGGTCCCAGACGATTTCGTTGATCATCATCAGGCGGCGCTTGAGAAACACGAACAGCTCTGGCGAATACTGCCAGGTGCAAAAGATATACATCGAACCGCTTCGCTTGAGCTTTGGCAAGGCCAGTTCAAGCCAGCCGTACGTCCATTCAAGGAAGGCGTCTCCGGACCGCATGTCCGAGTCGTTCCCGTAGTCCTTGCCCAAACCATAGGGAGGGTCCGCGACGATCAAGTCGATCGACGCGTCGGGAATGGTTGCGGCATCGGCCAGGAAATCGCGATTGCGGATATCGATGTCGGCGCCCGTGAGCGCGCCGACGGACAACGGTTCGTCGATGACAGTGCGCATCCGGCCGCTCAGAACTGAATGCCCGATCGCTCGGCGACCGTGTGCATGTCCTTGTCGCCCCGGCCCGACAGGTTGACGAGCAGCACCTTGTCGCGCGGCAGCGTCTTAGCGAGCTTCGCGCCATACGCCAGCGCGTGACTCGATTCGAGCGCCGGGATAATGCCTTCGATGCGGCAGCAGTCGTGGAAGGCCTTGAGCGCTTCCTCATCCGTGATGCCGACATACTCGGCCCGTCCCGCGTCCTTCAGCCACGCGTGCTCGGGACCGACGCCCGGATAGTCGAGACCCGCCGAAACCGAATGCGTCTCGATGATCTGGCCGTTGTCGTCCTGCAGAAGATAAGTGCGATTGCCGTGCAAAACGCCGGGACTACCGCCCATGAGCGATGCTGCGTGACGGCCGGTGTCCATTCCGTCGCCAGCTGCCTCGACGCCAATCAGACGCACGCCCTGGTCATCGATATAGGGATAAAAGATGCCCATCGCGTTCGATCCACCGCCTACGCACGCTATCACCGCGTCCGGCTGACGACCGGCCATTTCGGGCATTTGCACCTTGCATTCGTCGCCGATCACACGCTGGAAGTCGCGCACCATCATTGGATAAGGATGCGGGCCCGCCACCGTGCCGATAATGTAGAACGTGCTTTCGACGTTCGTCACCCAGTCGCGCATGGCTTCGTTGAGCGCGTCTTTTAGCGTCTTCGAGCCCGATTCGACCGGTACGACCGTCGCGCCCAGCAGCTTCATCCGATACACGTTCGCAGCCTGACGCCGCACGTCCTCGACGCCCATGTACACCACGCATTCCATGCCGAAGCGCGCGGCAATGGTGGCGGTTGCAACACCGTGCTGACCTGCGCCCGTCTCGGCGATCACACGTTTCTTGCCCATCTGGCGCGCAAGCAGCGCCTGGCCGATCACATTGTTGACCTTGTGCGCGCCGGTGTGATTCAGGTCCTCGCGCTTCAAATAAAGCTGCGCGCCGCCAAGCATCTCGCTCCAGCGCTTTGCGTGATAAATCGGGGAAGGGCGACCCACATAATGCTTCAGTTCGTAGTGATACTCCGCCTGGAACTCGGGATCTTGCTGAGCGGCTTCATACGCGACGCGCAATTCATCGAGCGCGTGGATGAGCGTTTCAGACACAAAAATGCCGCCATATTGGCCGAAATGGCCTCTTTCGTCTGGTAAGTTGTACATTACGTCACTCTTCGGTGGTGAAGCGCCATTGCGGCGAATTCACATTTTTATTCAGTTGGCATCCGCTTCGCGCACCGCGCGCACGAATGCCGCCATCCGGGCAGGATCTTTCACGCCCTTGGCGCCCGGCGTTTCGATGCCGCTTGAGACATCGACCGCGAACGGGCGCACGCGCCGGATGGCTTCACTGACGTTTTGCGTGTTCAACCCACCACTCAAAACGGCCCGATGCCCTAGATCTGTTGGGATAAGTGACCAATCGAATATCTTCCCGCCGCCGCCAAAGCCCTCGACGAGTGCGTCGAGAAGAATGCCGCCAGCATCTGCAAATTTAAGAGACGATTCTATCAAATCGCTCGTTGCAGCATCAGGCCCGATTCGCAATGCGCGCCAATAGGGCAAACCCGCAATCGCGGCCAACTCGGCGCATTGTTCGGGTGTCTCGTCGCCGTGAAACTGCAAAATGGACAGAGGAACGTTCGACGTGACTTCTCTCACCCATTCCGGCGTCGCGTTGACGAACAAACCGACCGCCGACACTAGCGGCGGCACATGCCGAGCCAGTTCGACGGCTTGCGCGACGCTCACCGAACGCGGACTCGGTGGATAAAAAACGAAGCCCACGGCGTCCGCGCCGAGCGCCACGGCGTGGCGCACGTCTTCGGCGCGGGAAAGTCCGCACAGCTTGATTCTCGTTCGATGAAGATCCCGTTCGCTCATTTCTCGTTCGCCCAGACGGCGCTCCACGGCATGCTTTCGATATGCGCAGGCGGCACCGCGAATTGCGCCGGATAACCGACTTCCGCCAGATATAGGCCGTCCGGCATGAAGGTCGGCGCGGCGATACGACGGTCGCGCGCGGCGAGTACGTCGGTCATCCACGAAACCGGATGTTTTCCCCGGCCAATGGCAACGAAGCATCCCATTAGATTGCGTACCATGTGATGCAAAAACGCGTTGGCGCGAAACCGGAAGTGCACGAAGTTGCCCTGCTCGCGTACATCGATCCGATACACATGCTTGACCGGCGTTTTCGACTGGCAATCCGCCGCGCGGAACGACGAAAAGTCGTGCTCGCCGATAAGACACGCCACCGATTCACGCATCGCGCCGACATCCAGCGGCGTGTGCACCCAGCCAGCGCGTTTCGCGAGCATGGGTGAACGGACCGCATTGATGTACAACGCGTAATAGTACGTGCGTTCGAATGCGCTGAAGCGGGCGTGGAAGTCGTCGGGCATCGGCTTCGCCCACTGCACCGCGATCGTTTCCGGCAAAAACGCATTCGTGCCGCGCACCCAGGAAAACTCGGTACGGTCGAGTTCCGTGTCGAAGTGCACGACTTGGCCCAGGCCGTGAACCCCGGTATCTGTCCGTCCGGCGACGACCGTCTGCAAACGAGTCTGCGCAAACTCTCCGAGTGCGCGCTCGAGTTCGTCCTGCACCGTGTTGCCGTGCGGCTGAGATTGCCAGCCGGAAAACGCCGAGCCGTCGTACTGAACGCCTAATGCAATGCGCATTTCAGGAATGCGGCGCGAGCGTCGAAAGCAACGCGGCGGCTTGCGGACGCGTGGCTGAATCGTTCGAGGCGAGCACTTCCTGAAGCAACGTACGCGCGCCCGACAAATCGCCCAGTTCGATGTATTCGGTCGCTAGTTCGAGCTTGTTTCGCGCGATCGTCGCGAGTTGCGAAGGCGTCAGCGCCGGCAACGGTGCAGTCTGGCTCGCCGGCAGATTCAGGTCGAAGTCGAGGCTCAGCGGGCCGTACTGGGTGGCTCCGAGGCCGGCCACCGCCGCGGCGCCTGCAGTGCCGGCTTCGATCTGAGCGACGACGGAATCCCCTCGCGGCACGGGCGGCAAGTCCTCGTGAGCCGTCTGCGCGTGGGCCACCGGCTGCGGGATGAACGGCAACGGCGCCGCGTCAGCGGACTCACGGGGCGCGGCTTCCAGCGCCTGCGGCGGCGAACTCGCCAAATCATGAGGCGCGTTCAGCGTCAGTTCGAGACGCGGCGGCAGACCGAGTTCGAGCGAGTCGAGCGCCTGAATTGCTTCTTTTGGAAACTTAGGCATCGGGAAACGATGACCGGGCGATGGATCGTCGTCGAGTTCCGGCTCGGGCGGCACGTCGAGCGCTGCGTGCTCGATCTCGCGCTGTTCTGCCGCGCGCTGCTCGGCGGCTTCCTCGGCGGCCGCACGCGCCTGAGCTTCGCGCAGTTCGGCTTCGCGAGCGATGATTTCGCGCGCCGCCGCCTCGCGGGCCTGTTCCGCGTGCTCGGCGGCATCGCGCGCTTCGGCTTCGCGCAATTGCGTCTCGCGGGCGGACAGATCGCGGGCGAGCGCCTCGCGGGCCGCGAGCTCACGTGCGCGCGTCTCCCGTTCCTCGGCTTCCTGATGCGCAGCCTGACGCGCGGCGGCTTCGCGCTCCTGTTCTTCCCATTTGCGCGCTTCGAGCGCGGCGGCTTGGCGTGCGGCGATTTCGCGGGCATGCGTTTCGTGCGCGTCGGCATCGTTCGATGATTCGTCGCGCGCAGATGGCACGAATTCCGCGTGCAAAGCGGCGGGCGTCGCGGGAACGAACGGCTCGGCTTGCGACGCCGGATTCCTGGCCGACGGCGTCATGCGCGCGACCGCGTCGTCATCGGACGGCGTGGGGAAGACTTGCGCCGCGTCGTAATCCTCGATGCTCGCCGCCACCGCGTTCAGTTCCGACTGATCGTCGCGCTGAACCGCCTTGCCGTCGACGCTCGCCACGGCGATAGCAGCCAAACGCTCGCGCTCGCGTTGCTGACGCAGCTTTTCGTTACGCGCGGCGGCGTCTGCTTCCGCTTCTTCCATCGAGGAAAAGGTTCGCGGCGCGCGCGGGTCCGCTGCCGCTCTCGCCGCTTCGAGTTTGGCGCGATTACGCCTTCTGATATACCACTGGCCGAATATGACACTCAGCCCGACCAGCCCGCCGAGGAAAATCCTGGGGTCCGAAAGCGGCGACCCGGCAGCGGGCGCCGCAGCGGAAGTGGCGACCTCGGGCTTCGCTGGCGCCATTGTGGTACTTGCCTCGGACGCCGGCGCAACGGCATTCGGCGCGCTCGCAACAAGCGCGGGATTCGAGGCTGCTTCGGGCGGCGCGGGCTCGCTCGCGGCGCCTTGAGTCGCTGACGCCGGTGCAACGCCAGTCGCGGATGCGCCCGCCGTCGCGTTTTCCTGCGGGACCGGCGCTGGCGTCGATGCGGGCGCCGAGACCGGCGCGGACGCTCCGCCCGCATCCGTTGCCGGCACGTTCAACACCGAACCGAGCTTCAACCGGTTGATGTCGTGCCCGGCGAACGCGTTCGGATTGGCTTCGAACAGGGCGCGCGCCATCTTTTCCTTGACGGCGCGTTCCTTGGAACCGGTGAGTTCGCCGGCGATATCGCTCAGCGACTGACCGGGCTTCACCGCGTACTGCTGCGTAGCGCCTGCTGCAACCTCGCTCGCCTGCGCGAAAGCCGCGCCCGGATGCGCGGCGAGCACCGCGGACGCGACAATGCCAGCCGCAGCGAACGCCGCGCGCGATGGCGTGTTGAAAGACCGGCCAGGTCGATGAATCATTGAAACTCCAGGGAACGGCGAAGGTTGAATCGAAACACTGCCATGACGAACGCGCGCGGGTGAATTTTTCGTCGAACGGTCACGCGGACACGTTCCATGACAAAACCGGCTGCACAAACGAAAAAGCGCCGCGATAAACGCGACGCTTCTCGTCAAGCCGCGCTCATAAGCGCGTAGTTTACTTTACTTGTCCAACAGAATGCGCAGCATGCGGCGCAGCGGCTCGGCAGCACCCCACAAGAGCTGGTCGCCGACCGTGAACGCGGACAGATATTCACCGCCCATGGCGAGCTTGCGCAGACGGCCAACCGGCACCGTAAGCGTGCCCGTAACGACTGCAGGCGACAGATCGCGGATGGATGCTTCGCGCTCGTTCGGCACGACCTTCACCCAGTCGTTCGCCGATGCCAGGATGCCGTGCACTTCGTCAAGCGGCACGTCCTTCGCGAGCTTGATGGTCAGCGCTTGCGAATGGCAGCGCATGGCGCCGATCCGCACGCAAAGCCCATCCACGGGAACCGAGCCCGGCTGACCCATTGCGAGCTTGCCGAGAATCTTGTTGGTTTCCGCGCCGCCCTTCCACTCTTCCTTCGACATGCCGTCGCCGAGATCCTTGTCGATCCACGGGATCAGCGAGCCTGCGAGCGGCACGCCGAAATTATCGACGGGCATGCGTTCGCCGTTCATTGCAGCCAGCACGCGGCGGTCGATATCGAGGATGGCGGAAGACGGGTCGGCCAGGTCTTCCTTGGCCGCGCCGTAAAGCACACCCATTTGCTGCAGCAGTTCGCGCATGTTCTGCGCACCCGCGCCGGATGCGGCCTGATACGTCATGGCTGTCGTCCATTCGACGAGGTTTTCGCGGAACAGGCCGCCGAGCGCCATCAGCATGAGGCTGACCGTGCAATTGCCGCCGATGAAATCGCGCCCGCCCTTGACGAGCGAGTCCTTGATGACGTTCAGGTTGACCGGATCGAGAATGATGACCGCGTCGTCCTTCATGCGCAGCGCCGAGGCCGCGTCGATCCAGTAACCTTTCCAGCCCGCCGCGCGCAGCTTCGGATACACCTCGTTGGTGTAGTCGCCGCCCTGACACGTGATGATGGCGTCGCACTTCTTCAGGTCGTCGATGCTCGTCGCGTCTTTGAGCTTAGTCTCGTTCTTGGCGAACGACGGCGCGTTGCCGCCCGCATTGCTGGTGCTGAAAAACACCGGTTCGATCAGGTCGAAGTCGCCTTCCTGCTGCATGCGCTGCATCAGGACGCTGCCGACCATGCCGCGCCAACCAACGAGACCTACGTTCATGACTCACCCTTCCAGTGGTAGCTTCCCCGCATCCTTACCCGGCGTGGCCGCGCGGGGAAGACGCTCGGACACGAGGGACGATCAGCGAATCGTGATCGCTTTGATGGAGGTTTTCGTAATGCGCGTTTTGGCGACGCCAACGATGGCGTGACCGCGCGTGCTGATGGCGAGACCCGTCGCGCTGACTTTTGAGCCGCGTCCGATGGATTCCAAAGAGAATTGAGAGTTCTTCGCCATAGCAAAACAGTCTACACGATAACCGGGCTATTTCGTGAATCTCGAACCGAATCGCCGCGAATCGTGCCGTAAAACGGGTAAAAATAGGATAAACATCACGATCGGCTGCATTTGTCGCAACAGCCGATCGCGAGTTTTTTTAGAGCGCCTTGAGCACCGCGTCGCCCATTTCCTTCGTGCCGACGACTTTGCCGTCGGGCGTCGCGATATCGCCGGTGCGATAGCCCTGCTCCAGGACCTTCTTCACCGCGCTTTCGATACGGTCGGCTTGCTCCGTCTTGCCGAGCGAGTAGCGCAGCATCATCGCGGCCGAGAGAATGGTCGCAAGCGGATTGGCCACGCCCTTGCCCGCGATATCCGGCGCCGAACCATGCGACGGCTCGTACAAGCCCTTGTTGTTCTTGTCGAGCGACGCCGAAGGCAACATGCCGATGGAACCGGTGAGCATCGCGGCTTCGTCGGAGAGAATGTCGCCAAACATGTTGCCCGTCACGACCACGTCGAAAGCCTTGGGCGCCTTGACCAGCTGCATCGCCGCGTTATCGACATACATGTGCGACAGCTCGACGTCCGGATATTCCTTGGACACGTCGATCATGATGTCGCGCCAGAATTGCGATGTTTCGAGCACGTTCGCCTTGTCCACGCTCGTCAACTTCTTCTGACGCTTTTGCGCAGCTTGAAACGCGACATGCGCAATGCGCCGCACTTCCGGTTCCGCGTAACGCATGGTGTCGAAGCCTTCCTGCGCGCCTTCGAACAAGCCGTCCGGCGCAGCACGCACGCCGCGTGGCTGACCAAAGTAGATGTCACCGTTCAGTTCACGCACGATCAGGATATTAAGCCCCGACACGATCTCGGCCTTCAGCGACGAAGCACCCGTCAATTGCGGATAGCAAATGGCCGGACGGAAGTTCGCGAACAGTTGCAGATGCTTGCGCAGACCGAGAATGGCTTGCTCCGGGCGCAACGCGCGTTCGAGCTTGTCATACTTCCAGTCGCCGACGGCGCCGAAAAGGATCGCGTCGGCGTCCTTGGCGAGTTGCAGCGTCGCATCCGGCAGCGGATGGCCCTTCGCCTCGTAACCCGCGCCGCCAACGGGCGCTTCTTCGAGTTCGAACTTCTCACCAAGCGCGTTCAGCACCTTGACCGCCTCGGCGGTGATTTCCGGACCGATCCCGTCGCCGGGGAGGACTGCAATCTTCATGTCTCGATTCCTTATTCACAGGACGCGCTCCGCGCTTGCGGAGCTTCCCGGTTTGGTTCGCGCCGTCGTGTCGGGTTTCTCGGACACGAACAACGTCACTAAAAGCGCGCCTGCATCTAAGCGCAGGCCGAATACAGGCTCTTATCCAACCAGCCGATTGTTCAGCCACGGCTGTTTCGTCAGCCGTTCCGTCTCGTACTGACGAATCTTGTCCGCGTGGCGCAGGGTCAGCGCGATATCGTCGAAGCCGTTCAGCAGACAGTACTTGCGAAAGCCCGGGACTTCGAAAGAATACTCGGTGCCGTCGCCCGTACGCACGACTTGCGCTTCGAGATCGACAGTCAGCGTATAACCCACGAACGCGTTGGTCTCGTTGAACAGCTTGTCCACTTGCTGCTCCGTCAGCGCCACCGGCAGCAGCCCGTTCTTGAAGCAGTTGTTATAGAAAATGTCCGCGAAGCTCGGCGCGATGATCGCGCGAAAGCCGTATTGATCCAGCGCCCACGGCGCGTGCTCCCGCGAGCTGCCGCAGCCGAAGTTCTTGCGCGTGAGCAGAATCGACGCGCCCTGGTAACGCTGCTGATTCAGCACGAAATCCGGGTTCAGCGGGCGCTTGCTGTTGTCCTGTCCCGGCTGGCCGACATCGAGATAACGCCATTCGTCGAACGCGTTGGGACCGAAGCCGGTGCGCTTGATCGACTTCAGGAACTGCTTCGGAATGATCGCGTCGGTGTCGACGTTTTCGCGATCCAGCGGCGCCACGAGGCCGCTATGCACAATGAATTTTTCCATGACGCTTGAGCCCTTTGTCTGTTGCAGATCCGGCAATGCTTGGCGCGCCTTGCCGGATGAATGCGGCTCGCCTACTTAGCCGCGTTGCTGATCGAATTGCCCAGATGCTGCAAATCTTCGCCGAAACCGTGCATCGTGTTGCAGCCCGCGAGTGTCAGTGTGAGCAGACAACCGGCGGCAACCACGAGCGAGAGTAGATTTCGCTTCATCGCACCGAGTCAGGCGAGCTTGCGAACGTCGACGAAGTGACCTTCGATTGCAGCGGCGGCCGCCATTGCCGGGCTCACCAGATGCGTGCGTCCGCCCGCGCCTTGACGCCCTTCGAAATTGCGGTTCGACGTCGATGCGCAGCGCTCGCCCGGATCGAGCCGGTCCGCGTTCATGGCGAGGCACATGGAGCATCCCGGCTCGCGCCATTCGAAGCCCGCGTTGGTGAAAATCTTGTCGAGCCCTTCCCGCTCGGCCTGCGCTTTCACGAGACCGGAGCCCGGCACGACCATCGCCAGACGAATGTTCGATGCCACGCGGCGGCCGAGCGTCTTCACCACATACGCGGCGGCGCGCAGGTCTTCAATACGCGCATTCGTGCACGAGCCGATGAAGATTTTGTCCGGCTTGATGGCCTCGATTGGCGTGTTCGGTTGCAGCGCCATGTAGTGCAGCGCGCGTTCCATGGCGTCGCGCTTGACCGGATCTTTTTCGCGCTCGGGATCAGGCACGCGGCCATCGACCGACGTGACCATTTCCGGCGACGTGCCCCACGTGACTTGCGGCACGATTTCGGCCGCATTGAGTTCGACCACGCGGTCGAACTGCGCGTCTGGGTCCGACTTGAACTGACGCCAGTACTCGACCGCCTGATTCCACTCGACGCCCTGCGGCGAGTACGGACGATCCTTGAGATAGTTGATCGTGGTGTCGTCGACGGCCACCATGCCGGCGCGCGCGCCCGCTTCGATCGCCATGTTGCAGACCGTCATGCGGCCTTCCATGGTGAGCGCGCGGATGGTCGAGCCGCCGAATTCCATGGCGTAACCGGTGCCGCCCGCCGTGCCGATCTTGCCGATGATCGCGAGCACGATGTCCTTCGCGGTGCAGCCGCGCGGCAATTGGCCTTCGACCTTAATGAGCAGGTTCTTGCTCTTCTTCTGCAAGAGCGTTTGCGTGGCGAGCACGTGCTCCACTTCCGAGGTGCCGATGCCGTGCGCGAGCGCGCCGAACGCGCCGTGCGTGGAGGTGTGCGAGTCGCCGCAGACGATGGTCATGCCCGGCAGCGTCGCGCCCTGTTCCGGCCCGATGATGTGCACGATGCCCTGACGCAGATCGTTCATCTTGAACTGAGTGATGCCGAAGCTATCGCAATTGGAGTCGAGCGTATCGACTTGCAGCTTCGACACGGGATCAGCAATGCCGTGCGAACGGTCGGTGGTCGGCACGTTGTGGTCGGACACGGCCAGGTTCGCGCTGATGCGCCACACCGGGCGCTCGGCCAGCTTCAGGCCTTCGAAGGCCTGCGGGCTCGTCACTTCGTGCAGCAGGTGACGGTCGATATAGAGGATCGACGTGCCGTCCTCTTCCGTGTGGATCACGTGTGTGTTCCACAGTTTGTCGTAGAGAGTCTGTGCCATGTGAGCGCTTTGGAGTGTGACTGCGGGGTTTTCAGTTTGACGACTTGTGAGTCGATTATGCCACTCTCAAGGAGCGCGTGGATAGTACTAGGCTACGGAAAAATCCATTAAAAACAGAGGGTTGGGTGGTGGGTTCGGTACCTGGATCAGCGATACCCGGATAAGAAGACGGACGAGGAAGAAGCCAAAAGCAAAAAGCCCCGGCAATCACTCGCCGGGGCTTTCATCCAACCTTACCTGCGTGCGCTTAACGCTTGTCCAGCGCCTTTGCATCACGCGGCGTCTGACCAATGAACAACTGACGCGGACGGCCAATCTTTTGTTCCGGATCGGCGATCATCTCGTTCCACTGCGCGATCCAGCCAACCGTACGAGCCATTGCGAAAATACACGTGAACATGGACGTCGGAATGCCCAGCGCGCGCTGAACGATACCCGAGTAAAAGTCTACGTTCGGGTACAGCTTGCGCGACACGAAGTATTCGTCTTCCAGCGCGATCTTTTCCAGTTCCATCGCGAGCTTGAAGAGCGGGTCGTCATGCAGACCGAGCTCGTTCAGCACTTCGTGGCAGGTTTCGCGCATGAGCTTCGCGCGGGGATCGTAATTCTTGTAGACGCGGTGGCCGAAGCCCATCAGCTTCACGCCCGAGTTCTTGTCCTTCACCTGCTTGATGAACTCGGCGATGTTGTCGACCGAGCCGATTTCTTCCAGCATGTTCAGCGCGGCTTCGTTCGCGCCGCCGTGCGCCGGGCCCCACAGACACGCGATACCCGCTGCAATACACGCAAACGGATTGGCGCCCGACGAACCCGCGAGACGCACCGTCGAGGTCGACGCGTTTTGCTCGTGGTCCGCGTGCAGGATGAGGATACGGTCGAGCGCGCGCACCAGCACGTCGTTGACTTTGTACTCTTCGCACGGGTTCGAGAACATCATGTACATGAAGTTCGCGCTATACGACAGGTCGTTCTTCGGATAAACGAACGGTTGACCGATGCTGAACTTGTACGCCATGGCCACCAGCGTCGGCAGCTTGGCGATCATGCGGATGGCCGACACTTCGCGATGACGCGGGTCGTTGATATTCAGCGAGTCATGGTAGAACGCCGACAGCGCGCCGACTGCGGCGACGAGGACGGCCATGGGGTGCGCGTCGCGACGGAAACCGCGGAAGAAGAAGTGCATTTGCTCGTGCACCATCGTGTGGCGCGTGACCGTATCCACGAATTCCTGGTTCTGCGCGGCGGTAGGCAATTCGCCCTTCAGCAGCAGATAGCAGGTTTCGAGGAAGTCGGCGTTCACCGCCAGTTCTTCGATCGGATATCCGCGATAGAGCAGTTCGCCCTTGTCGCCGTCGATATACGTGATCGCGGAATTGCACGCTGCCGTCGACATGAAGCCCGGGTCATACGTGAACTTGCCGGTCTGACCGTACAACTTGCGAATGTCGATCACGTCCGGGCCCATGGTGCCCTTGTAGATCGGCATTTCGACGCTCGGCGAGTTGTCGCTGAACGATAGCGTGGCTTTAACATCTGACGGGGTCATAGCACATCCTCAATCGAAGTATGGATACAGGTTCTCGATAATTTGCACGACGGAAGCTGCGCGGCACAAACTGTACTGTGGGCCTCTTGCGGCCTTAATTCGTTTATTTCGGCTTATTGTGCAGAACTCCGTGGATTCCTGCTGAAATCACACGGTACGCAGCATGCCTAGCAGACGAATTACATCGGGCGTCGCAAGCTCGCCTTCGGGCTCGGTGCGCGCCAGCAGCAAGTCCATCAGTTCGTTGTCGCTCAGCTCCAGCAGACGGGTCAACGCGAACACGTCGGCGTCACTGAGGTCATGCTCATATCGGCTGAAAAAACGCTCGAAGATTAGATCGTTTTCCAGCAGGCCGCGCCGCGCACGCCAGCGAAGACGCGCGCGGCGAAGGGGGTCGGACTGATGCGGACCGTCGTCCGCGGTATTGCTTGAATTGTCGACCATCTCTTAGCCCATCTCAGACAGCGCGGCGCACCATCAATTCCTTGATCTTGCCGATCGCCTTGGTCGGGTTGAGCCCCTTCGGGCACACGTCGACGCA
>NZ_JALQDD010000023.1:0-189084 GCF_023631405.1 Caballeronia sp. GAWG2-1 | reverse complement strand
CGGCAAGCGATACTTCGCGAGTTGACCAAGCCCGATGTTCCGGAACTCGGGCCTTGGTTTTTTTACGGCTTCAGCCATGCTAGACCCCAACTTGTTATTACACCAATCCGCGATTTTAGCGCCTTTTTATTCCGCGCTGCAGCGAAAACCGGCCTAAAACACTCTTCTAAGGCGTGTAAGAAAAGAGTATCCCTTACGTGCTTGCGCGAAACTTACGCACTGCTTGCCACCCTGCATTTCCCGCCTGCCTTCGACGCTCAACTCAAGTCGTTCTGATAGTAATACCCGGTCGTGACATACCAGCCGCGCCGCACTTCGACCGGCCGGTCGCCATACGTATAGGAGACGCGTTCGACCGACAGCAGCGGAAAGTCCGGTTTCACATCGAGCAGGCGCGCGACCGCTGGGTCAGCGGCGACGGCGCGGATCTTCTCTGTCGCACGAATCATGCGCGTACCGAACTCCGTCTCGAACATTGCGTAGAGCGGACCCTTGTAATCGGCGAGACGCTCGGCGGTCAGGCCGCGAAAGACCGCGCCGGGCAGCCAGATTTCATCGAAAACGGTCGTCACGCCATCAAACTGCAACAGGCGCTTGATAAGAACGACAGGGTCGGCCGGTTTCAGATCGAGTTGACGCGCGATTTCAGCGGGCGCGCGCAGACGCTTGCATTCGAGCAGGCGGCTGACGTGGGGATGAGCGTCGCCGTCGTCGGGCAACAAGCGCAGGAAGCGGAACTGGACGCGGTCTTCATTGTGCGTCGCAACAAACGTGCCCTTGCCTTGGCGGCGCACGAGCAGATTGTCGGCGGCGAGTTCGTCGATGGCCTTGCGGACGGTGCCCTGGCTGACTTTGTAGCGCGCGGCGAGTTCGACCTCGCTCGGGATGATTTCGCCGGGCTTCCATTCACCCGTTTCGAGCCCCTGCGTGATGAGCGATTTGATTTGCTGATATAGCGGACTGAACGTAGGCGACGACGTACTCGCGGCAGCCTCAGCCGCGCTCGCGCTGCCGTTCGGGTTCGTCGTGCTCGCCGGGTTCGAATTCATGCCGCGCATTTCAACACAAAGCCGCGCCGTGCGTCCAGAGCTTTCCCTGAGAATCCTATGTCTTATATAAGACATAAGATAGTGTTGACTTTGCTTGTGACGAACCCTACACTCCTTGTCGAGCAAGGGTTTGCGGGTTGTCGTAACACCGGAAACCGAGCTGACCGGCGCGTTTGTCCTGGCGGTTTTCGCCAGATGCCGTCAGTTCTTCGGCCGCGCGACATACCGCCAGGCACGCCCTTTCGCTTTCGCCTTACGCCGATCGACCACTCGATTCGCGCGCCGCTGCCTGCCTATCGCCTCGCAACGTCAAGCGCCGTCTCGTATGGGCGCGTTGCCGTTGGACCCAAGCGAATTTCGCGTCCTTCAAGAAACCTCCCGCAAGCAACTCGCTCGAACGAGAGATTCATGGCATGACAGTCACGCCGCGCCCGTCGGTGCGCCGCTCGCCTTGGCGCCAATACAGGCGCGAAGCCGCATCGGCAGGACATTGGCCGGGCGTTCCCACGCTTCGCGGGCGGCATGGCAGGCATGTCTTTCATCAACGCTTTGCGTAACGCGCATAAAATGGCGCTTTCCCTAGCGTTCCACGCACCGTCCAGGAGAGTTATCAATGGCTAAGTCCGCAAAGCGCGTTGCCGTCACCGGCGCCGCAGGTCAAATCGGCTACTCGCTGCTGTTCCGTATCGCCAATGGCGATCTGCTCGGCAAAGACCAGCCCGTGATTCTTCAGTTGCTCGATTTGCCGCAAGCGCAAGGCGCAGTCAAGGGCGTCGTGATGGAACTGGAAGACTGCGCGTTCCCGCTGCTCGCAGGCGTGGTCGTCACGGACGACCCCAAAGTCGCGTTCAAGGACGCCGACGTCGCGCTGCTGGTCGGTGCGCGTCCGCGCTCGAAAGGCATGGAGCGTAAGGACCTCTTGTCGGCCAACGCCGAAATCTTCACGGTTCAGGGCAAGGCGCTCAACGAAGTCGCAAGCCGCGACGTCAAGGTTCTCGTGGTCGGCAACCCGGCCAACACGAACGCCTATATCGCGATGAAGTCGGCGCCGGATCTGCCGAAGAAGAACTTCACCGCCATGCTGCGCCTGGACCACAACCGCGCGCTGTCGCAGCTGGCGGCCAAGTCGGGCAAGCCGGTCGCATCGATCGAAAAACTGGCTGTGTGGGGCAACCACTCGCCGACCATGTACCCCGACTTCCGCTTCGCCACCGCGGCGGGCGACGATCTGACGAAGCTCATCAACGACGACGAATGGAACCGCAACACGTTCATCCCGACCGTCGGCAAGCGCGGTGCGGCGATCATCGAAGCGCGCGGGCTGTCGTCGGCGGCATCGGCGGCTAACGCTGCAATCGACCACGTACGCGACTGGGTGCTCGGCACCAATGGCAAGTGGGTCACCATGGGCATTCCGTCGGACGGCTCGTACGGCATTCCGGAAGACATCATCTACGGTGTGCCCGTCACGTGCGAAAACGGCGAGTACAAGCGCGTGGAAGGCCTGGAAATCGACGCGTTCTCGCGCGAAAAAATGGACGGCACGCTGAACGAACTGCTAGAAGAGCGCGACGGCGTGGCGCATTTGCTGGGCAAGTAATTTTAAGTATCGCGGGGAAGCCGGGAGGCTTCCCGCTGGCGCGAATGCATCCGATGCATCGCGCCTGATTCGAACGCGTTTGGAGCTTGCCGTGCTTTCACGGAAGCAGCCCGAGCGCGGCCGAATCAGAAGCATTGAGCAAGATCGACATCCTTTTCCCCCAATTGGACCCGACGCCGACGATGCGCGCTCTCACCCCCGCCGAAGTGCTGTTTGACGGCGACCCGCAGCCTGCTGTCCTGCCGCCCTGCGATCACTACGCGGGCAGCGAAAAGCTGATGAAGAAGTCGCTCGCGTTGCAGGCGCAACTCGGGCCGGTCTTCGACATCACGCTCGATTGCGAGGACGGTGCGGAAGTAGGCCGCGAGGCGGAGCATGCGGAACTCGTCGCGTCGTTCGTCGGCGGCGAGGAAGACCGCTTCGGGCGCGTGGGCGTGCGCATTCACGACTTCAATCACCGCGCGTGGCGCGACGACGTGCGCATCATCCTGCGCCACGCGAGGAAAGCGCCTGCCTTCGTCATGCTGCCGAAAGTCCGCAGCGTCTTCGACGCCGCCGAGATGGTGGCTTTCGTCGAGGCATCGCGTTGCGAGTTCGGCATCGAGAAACCGGTGCCTTGTCATTTGCTGATCGAAACGCATGGCGCGCTTCGCGAAGCCTTCGAGCTCGCGGCGCTGCCCGGCGTCGAATCGCTGAGCTTCGGTCTGATGGACTTCGTTTCGGCGCACAACGGCGCCATTCCAGATACCGCCATGCGCTCGCCCGGCCAGTTCGAACATCCGCTCGTGCGGCGCGCGAAGCTGGAAATCGCGGCGGCGTGTCACGCACACGGCAAGGTGCCGTCCCACAACGTATCGACGGAAGTGCGCGACATGGGCATCGTGGCGAACGACGCCGGGCGCGCGCGCAACGAGTTCGGCTATACGCGCATGTGGAGCATTCATCCGGAGCAGATACGGCCTGTCGTCGAAGCCTTCTCGCCACGTGCCGATGAAATCGCGCTCGCCGCCGAGATACTGCTTGGCGCACAACGCGCGCAGTGGGGCCCAACGCGTCACCGCGATACCTTGCACGATCGCGCGAGCTATCGCTATTACTGGTCGGTGCTGCGGCGCGCCGAAGCCACCGGCCAGGCAATGCCAAGCGATTACGCGTCGCTCTTCGCCACGCCGGCGCAAGGCGGCAACGCATGACAGAGCATTTGCAGCACGCGCGCGAGCGGTTACGCAGCGCGCGTTTCAAGAAGAAGTAACGCACGCCCTGAGCGTTGAAAGGAGACTTGAAGCAATGAGCGATACCGTATCGACCGACGCACCCGCCGCAGCGGGCGCATTCAAGCCAAAGAAATCCGTCGCGCTTTCGGGCGTGACCGCGGGCAACACCGCGTTGTGCACAGTCGGCAAGACCGGCAACGACCTGCACTATCGCGGCTACGACATTCTCGATGTCGCGACCACCAGCGAGTTCGAGGAGATCGCTTATCTGCTCGTGCATGGCAAGCTGCCGAACGTCGCCGAGTTGAAGGCGTACAAGACAAAACTCAAGGCTTTGCGCGGCTTGCCCGCAAACCTCAAGGCCGCGCTCGAATGGATTCCGGCGTCCGCGCACCCCATGGACGTCATGCGCACCGGCGTATCCATGCTCGGCACCATCCTGCCCGAAAAAGACGATCACAACGTTCCCGGCGCGAAGGATATCGCCGACAAACTGATGGCCTCGCTCGGTTCGATGCTGCTCTACTGGTATCACTACTCGCACAACGGCAAGCGCATCGAAGTCGAAACTGACGACGACTCCATCGGCGGACACTTTCTGCATTTGCTGCATGGCGTGGAGCCCTCGAAATCGTGGGTCGAAGCCATGCACGTATCGCTCAATCTTTACGCTGAACATGAGTTCAATGCATCCACGTTCACGACTCGCGTGATCGCGGGCACGGGCTCGGACATGTATTCGGCGATCGTGGGTGGCATTGGCGCATTGCGCGGCCCGAAACATGGCGGCGCCAATGAAGTCGCGTTCGAAATTCAATCGCGCTATCAGACGCCCGACGAAGCCGAGTCCGATATTCGCGCACGCGTCGAGAAGAAGGAAGTTGTGATCGGCTTCGGTCATCCGGTCTATACCATCTCCGATCCGCGTAACAAGGTCATCAAGGAAGTCGCGAAGAAGCTCTCGAAGGAAGCGGGCGACAACAAGCTTTTCAGCATCGCCGAACGGCTCGAATCCGTGATGGCCGACGCAAAGAAAATGTTCCCCAACCTCGACTGGTTCAGCGCGGTTTCGTATCACATGATGGGCGTGCCCACGGCCATGTTCACGCCGCTCTTCGTCATCTCGCGCACGGCGGGATGGAGCGCGCACATCATCGAGCAACGCATCGACAACAAAATCATCCGGCCGAGTGCGAACTACACGGGTCCCGATAATTTGAAGTTCACGCCACTAAATAAGCGAAAATAGCGGACTGCGCGATCGAATTTCGCGAGGACGAAATTCACTCCGCGCGGCAACCGTTACCAACCTCCATGTTTTGAAAGGTTTTTCGATGAATAAACTCCTGATCGCTGCAATCGTCGGCACACTGGCTACCACCAGCGTGTTCGTCAGTGCCGACGCCTTCGCCGCGACGACCACCACGGACTCGAAGGCGGCAAAGGCCAAACGCCCGGCTCCGGCACGTCGACTCATCAAGCGCTCACCCAAGGCCGAAGCGGCCGCGGCAGCGAAGACCGACCCGATTCCCGAAGGCGCCGTCAAGTGGACCTGTAAGGAAGGCGCGTCTTTCTATCTGAAAGGCGACATGAAGCGTGACACTATCGTCACCGTGAATTGGGCCAAGAAGGACTACAAGCTGCCCCGTCAGGACACCACGACCGGCGCCGATCGTTTCCACGATGCGGCAACGGGCATGGATCTCGTCGTGATCCCGTCGAAGGCAATGCTGTTCTCCGACAAAGATTCGTCGCGCCTGGCCGACGAGTGCATGACCGCCGAAATGGCTGCGGGCGCAACCGCTCCCACGCAGTCGGAAGCGTTGTTCAAGAAGGCCGAATAACAAAGTCTGCAATCAAACAGGAATCCTCGATGTCCGCACCGATCTCGAACGTCCGGCCAGAGCCGGATCAGGTACTCGTCGACATAGTCGACTACGTTCTCAACTATCGCGTCGAGAGCACGCTTGCGCTGGAAACCGCGCGCAACTGCCTGATCGACACCCTCGGCTGCGGACTCGAAGCCCTTTCGTACCCTGCCTGCACCAAGCTGATGGGACCGATCGTGCCCGGCACGATCGTCCCCAACGGCGCGAAGGTGCCTGGCACCCAGTTTCAGCTCGACCCGGTTCAGGCCGCCTTCAACATCGGCGCCATGATCCGCTGGCTCGACTTCAACGACACATGGCTCGCCGCCGAATGGGGCCATCCGTCGGACAACCTGGGCGGCATTCTCGCCACCGCTGACTGGCTGTCACGTAACGCAATCGCCACCGGCAAGAAGCCGCTCGCCATGAAAGACGTGCTGATCGCCATGGTCAAGGCGCACGAAATTCAAGGCTGTATCGCGCTGGAAAACTCGTTCAACAAGGTCGGGCTCGATCACGTGCTGCTGGTCAAGCTCGCGTCCACAGCGGTCGTCGGTCAGTTGATCGGCCTCTCACGCGACGAACTCATCAACGCGGTGTCGCTCGCTTTCGTCGATGGTCATTCGCTGCGTACATATCGCCACGCGCCGAACACGGGTTCGCGCAAGTCGTGGGCCGCGGGCGACGCGACCTCGCGCGCCGTGCGTCTCGCGCTGATCGCGAAGACCGGCGAAATGGGCTATCCGTCGGTCTTGACCACGAAGACCTGGGGCTTCTACGACGTGCTCTTCAAGGGCAACGACTTCAAGTTCCAGCGCCCGTACGGCTCGTATGTCATGGAGAACGTGCTCTTTAAGATTTCGTTCCCGGCCGAATTCCATTCGCAAACCGCCGTCGAAGCCGCCATGACGCTGCACGGCAAGCTGAAGGAAGCGGGCAAGAGTGTCGAAGATATCGCGAAGATCACCATTCGCACGCACGAAGCGGCTATCCGCATCATCGACAAGAAGGGACCGCTCAACAATCCGGCCGACCGCGATCACTGCATTCAGTACATGATCGCCGTGCCGCTCATCCACGGCCGTCTCACCGCCGCCGATTACGAAGATTCGATCGCGCAGGATCCGCGCATCGACACCTTGCGCGCGAAGATGGAATGTGTGGAAGACCCGCAATACACGACCGATTACCACGACCCTGAGAAGCGCTCGATTGCGAACGCGCTCACCGTCGAGTTCACGGACGGTTCGAAGCTCGATGAAATCGCGGTGGAATATCCGATCGGTCACAAGCGCCGCCGCGAGGACGGCATTCCGCTGCTCGTCGAGAAGTTCAAGACCAATCTCGCGCGCCGGTTCCCGCAAAAACAGCAACAGGCGATCCTCGCGGTATCGCTCGATCAGGCAAAGCTCGAAGCCATGCCGGTCAATGAATACGTCGATTTGTATGTGATCTAGCGCCTGGAGCCGGTGCGCGCGTGCCGGCGCGTCAAACCAGGCACGACCCGGTTTCAGATTCAGGAAACGTTGCATCAAACCCAGATCAGCCCAAGGAAAATAACCATGGCCCACAATCTTCACAATACGCTCAAAGAATTCGACAGTGGTTCCGGCAAAGGCAAGTTCTACTCGCTGCCGCAACTCGGCGAAGCCCTGAAGGTCAAGATCGAACGTCTGCCGGTGTCTATCCGGCTGGTGCTCGAATCCGTGCTGCGCAATTACGACGGCAAGAAGATTTCCGAAGAGCACATCGAGCAACTCGTGAACTGGAAACCGACTGCAGCCCGCGTCGATGAAATCCCGTTCGTCGTCGCGCGCGTCGTGCTGCAGGATTTCACCGGCGTGCCCCTGCTCGCCGACATCGCCGCCATGCGCGGTGTGGCCGAACGCGCGGGCAAGGACCCGAAGGCAATCGAGCCGCTCGTGCCGGTGGATCTCGTCGTCGATCACTCGGTGCAGATCGATCACTTCCGCGAGCCGAACGCGCTCGACCTGAACATGAAGCTGGAGTTTCAGCGCAATAACGAGCGCTACCAGTTCATGAAGTGGGGCATGCAGGCGTTCGACACGTTCAAGGTCGTGCCGCCGGGCGTGGGTATCGTCCACCAGGTGAATCTGGAGTATCTCGCACGCGGCGTGCACAAGAAGACCGAAGGCAACGACACGGTCTACTACCCGGACACGCTCGTCGGCACCGACAGCCACACGACGATGATCAACGGCATCGGCGTGGTGGGCTGGGGCGTGGGCGGCATCGAAGCGGAAGCGGGCATGCTCGGCCAGCCGGTGTATTTCCTCACGCCGGATGTCGTCGGCGTCGAGTTGAAGGGCAAGCTGCGCGAAGGCTGCACGGCAACCGACCTCGTCTTGACCATCACGGAAATGCTGCGCAAGGAGAAGGTCGTCGGCAAGTTCGTCGAGTTCTTCGGCGAAGGCACGGCTTCCATCGCGGTGCCGGACCGCGCGACCATCGGCAACATGGCGCCGGAATACGGCGCCACCATGGGCTTCTTCCCGGTCGATGAAAAAACCATCGACTACTTCAAGGGCACGGGCCGTACCGACGCCGAAATCTCCGCCTTCGAAAACTACTTCAGGGCGCAGAAGCTGTGGGGCGTGCCGAAGGCCGGCGACATCGACTTCACGAAGACGCTGACGCTGGATCTGTCCACCGTCGCGCCGTCGCTGGCGGGTCCGAAGCGCCCGCAAGACCGTATCGAAATCGGCAATGTGAAGAGCACGTTTACCGACCTCTTCTCGAAGCCGGTCGGCGAAAACGGCTTTGCCAAGAAGCCCGCCGATCTGACCGCCGACTACAAGACCGCCGATGGCGTCGACGTGAAGAACGGCGACGTGCTGATCGCCGCGATCACGTCGTGCACGAACACGTCGAACCCGAGCGTGCTGCTGGCCGCCGGTCTGCTGGCCAAGAAAGCGGTCGAGGCCGGTTTGACGGTGGCGCCGCATATCAAGACGTCGCTGGCACCGGGATCGCGTATCGTCACCGAATATCTGACGAAGACCGATCTCCTGCAGTATCTGGACAAGCTCGGCTTTACGCTCGCCGCTTACGGTTGCACGACGTGTATCGGCAATGCGGGCGACCTGACGCCGGAGCTGAACGACGCCATCGTGAAGAACGATATCGTCGCGGCCGCCGTCCTGTCGGGCAACCGCAACTTCGAAGCGCGTATTCACCCGAACATCCGCGCCAACTTCCTGGCTTCGCCGCCGCTGGTGGTCGCTTATGCCATCGCGGGCAACATCACGCGCGACCTCATGACCGAGCCGGTCGGCAAGGGCAAGGACGGGCACGACGTGTATCTCGGCGACATCTGGCCGACGAGCGAGGAAGTGCATTCGCTGCTCAAGTACGCGCTCAACGCCGAAGCCTTCCGCGAGAACTACTCGCAGCTTACGAAGGATGGCGACCTGTGGAGCAAGATCGCGGGCGAAACCGGTCAGGTCTATGACTGGCCGAAGTCGACGTATATCGCGGAGCCGCCGTTCTTCGGCCACGACTTCTCGATGACCCCGGCCGACTCAATCCCCGCCGTGAAGGGCGCACGCGCGCTCGGCATCTTCGGCGACTCGGTCACGACCGACCACATCAGCCCGGCAGGTTCAATCAAGGAAACGTCGCCGGCGGGCGTGTGGCTGAAGGCGAACGGCGTGCAGAAGGCCGACTTCAACAGCTACGGCTCGCGTCGCGGCAACCACGACGTGATGATGCGCGGCACTTTCGCCAACGTGCGTATCAAGAACCTGATGATTCCGCTGAAGGAAGATGGCACGCGCGTGGAAGGTGGCCTGACGATCCATCAACCGAGCGGCGAACAGTTGTCCATCTACGACGCCGCGATGAAGTACATCGGCGACAACACGCAGACCGTGATCTTCGCGGGCGAGGAATACGGCACGGGTTCGTCGCGCGACTGGGCGGCGAAAGGCACGCAACTGCTCGGCGTGAAAGCCGTGGTGGCGCGCAGCTTCGAGCGTATCCATCGTTCGAACCTGGTCGGCATGGGTGTGTTGCCGCTGCAGTTCAAGGGTACGGACAGCGTGCAGACGCTCGGCATCACGGGCGAAGAGACGTACGATATCGAAGGTCTGGGCGACGACTTTAAGCCGCAGCAAGAAGTGACGCTCGTGATCCATCGGAAGGACGGCAAGGAAGATCGCGTGCAGGTGCTGCTGCGTATCGACACGCCGATCGAAGTCGACTACTACAAGCACGGCGGCATTCTGCCGTTCGTGTTGCGCTCGCTGCTGGCGGCGTAAGCGAGTAGTCTGTAGCTTTGCAGGTGACCGCGCTCGAAAGAGCGCGGGAACATTGGACCCGGCCTCGGCCGGGTTTTTTTTCGACTATGCCTTCGAGATCGCCGCACCGGAAGGCGCCGTGCGGCGCGCGAGCCACGCGCGGGCTGCGTCGATCAAGCGCCTCGATGTGGTCGTCGGCGTGGAAACCGACGCCAGCGAAAGAGCGCTTTCGTCCCGCGCGCCGCTTACCCAGATCGTCGAGAACGGCTGAAGTTCGACGCACTCGCCCGCATCGAGCCAGAAATCGCCGGCGTCGCCTTCGATGGTCAGCCAGATCTGGCCACGCGTAGCGCGCAGCGTTTGCGGCCGGTCGATAAACCAGCTAGTCGGCGCATCGCGCCCGTCGAGTTCAAAAGTCCTGATTTCACGCATGATGCCGCTCCCTGTCGCTCGATCGCCTGATCGCTTGATGGATGCTGCGAATGTAAAAGCGTGTCGCAGCCGTTAAGCGTATTATTCGGCCAGTGCCGAACATCTAGAATGAACACTTGCGTACAGTTACACAGGAACTGTATAGCCAGAAATACCGAACACTTCTAAGTGAATAATTTTGTCCGTATTCGCTCAGAACAGTGTGGATGGCCGTTTGGCCTAGTTGACGGCGCTTTTCGGATGCGTTCGAATACTTCAAATCACTCCGCAAACACTTGATCGCAACTGTTCACGCTGTTCGACCGAACACTTAAAACGATGAACGCACTTCCGCTAAATATCGATGGCGCCACGGGCGTGCCGCTGACCGAGCAGATCGTCAGCCAAATCGAAACCATGATCCGCTCGCGCCGCGTGCTGGCGGGCGCGAAACTGCCGTCGATCCGGCAACTTGCGACCGAACAGAGCATCAGCCGCTTTCCGGTGATCGAAGCGTACGACCGTCTTGCGTCGCGCGGGCTGATCCAGCCGCGTCACGGTTCGGGCTTTTACGTGGCGAATCATGTGGACGAACACGCGCGCGACGCTGGCAATTGCGACCCGCGTCTCGCGGAAGAGGAGTCGAGCCAGATCCTCGCGCAGTTCAACTATCCCGGCGAGACGCTCAAGCTGTCGAGCGGCTTCATTCCCGAGGCATGGCGCGATGTCGATGGTCTCACGCAGGCGGTGCGACAGGCGTCGCGCGCGGACATCGCAAGCGTGATCGATTACGCCATTCCGCACGGCGACACGAACCTGCGCCAGCAGATCCAGATGCGCCTCAACACGCTCGGCATCAACGCGGATTTGCCCAATGTGATGATCACGAGCGGCGCGAGTCAGGCGCTCGATCTCGTCGTGCGCTACATGCTCAAGCCCGGTGATACGGTATTCGTCGAAGATCCCGGCTACTACAATCTGTTTGGCTTGCTGAAGCTGCAAGGCGTGCGGCTCGTCGGCGTGCCGCGTCTGGCCAACGGGCCGGATGTCGAGATGGCCGAAGCGCTTCTGAAGCAGCACACGCCCAAATTGTTCTTCGTGAACACCGTGTTCCAGAACCCGACGGCGACCAACATCGCGCCGCAAATCGCTTTCAGGCTGCTGCAACTTGCGACGCAGCACGGCTTCACTATCGTGGAAGACGACATTTATGCGGATTTTCAAACCGTGCCGACGCAACGACTCGCATCGCTCGATCAGTTCGACCGCGTGATTTATGTGGGCGGCTTGTCGAAGACGCTGTCGTCGTCGCTGCGAATCGGCTATCTCGCGGCCAATCGCGAGCTCGTGAAGAATCTCGTCGATGTGAAAGTGCTGACGAGCCTCGGCGGCACGCGCTTCGCCGAGAGCGTTGCGGCAAGTCTGCTGGAACGCGGCACGTACAGGAAGTATCTCGAACGGCTGCGCAAGCGCGTGCGCGATTCGCTTTCGAGCGCGGTGCAGCAGTTGGAGAGCTACGGCTGGGACGTATTCGATCAACCGAGCGGCGGCAATTTCGTCTGGGCGAAGGTACCGGGTATCGAAGACTCGACGAAGCTCGTGAGTGAAGCGCTGAAGTTCGGCGTTACGCTGGCGCCGGGGAATTACTATCGGCCGAACGGCGAGGCGTGCGCGTGGGTGCGCATCAACTCGGCATACGCAGGCGACCGGCGCGCCGCACGCTTTTTCGAACACATGACGCAGACGGCCAGGGCTTAACGCTCGAAGAACTGCTTGAGCGCGTCGGTGGCGTCCTTGTCCTGGGCCAGGCGTTCGTAAAGACCGGCCGCGCCTTCATAGATGCGATGCTCGGCATGTTCGTCGCCGATAAAGCCCGCGATCTCTTCCATCTCCGCGACCCATCGATACGCCTTGGGCGGCATGCGCGGCACGCTATTCGCAAGCCATTTGGCGAGCTCGGGCTGACTCGCCGATAACTCGTCGAAGAGCGCATCGCCCGCGCCATTGCGAAGCGCGGCGAGCGACATGGCCGCGCCGATCGCGGTCAATCCCTTCGTGATTCCCGCATACGACATCTTGAGCGCCGAAGCCGCGCCGACAGGACCATCGAGCACCTGTACGTCGAGGCCCGCATCGGCGAGTGCGAGCGTACGGTGCGCTTGCGGTCCCGACACATAGAACTTTGGCGCGGATGGCAAACCGATGATCGCGCCATCGACAAACGGAACGTCGAGCGCTTCTGCCACGCGCTTGACCGTCGCCGGACTGACCGCGTTGCAATCGACGTAGAGAGGCTTACGGGCGGCCCGCGCAAGCACGGGCGCCAGACGGTGCGCCGATTCGACCGCCACCGCGGGCGGCACGATCGATAGAATGAAATCGCACTCGGCGAAGCGGTCGGGACTTGCGTCTTCGATCCCCGCCTCGCGCGCGCGAGCGATGCTGGCCTCGCTGCGCCCTTCGAGTATCGTCAAGACACGCGCGCCCTTCTGCGTCAGCCTGTGGCCGACAGCCGCGCCCATGCTGCCCGCGCCGAGCAAACCCACGACCGTTCGCGTCACCTGCTTCTCCTGTCGATGCGCGAGCGTTGTGATAACGCCCGCGCGTTTCCATCAACGATGCTCGGTCACGAACTTGGTGACGAGATACGCTTCCATCGCCTCGCTGCCGCCTTCCGAACCGTAGCCCGAATCCTTCACACCGCCGAACGGCGTTTCAGGCAAGGCAAGCCCGTGGTGGTTGATCGACAGCATGCCGCTTTCGATATCGTCCGATACCGCCGCCGCGGTCGCCGCCGAACTCGTGTACGCATAAGCGGCGAGACCGTAAGGCAAGCGATTCGCTTCGGCGATGACTTCGTCGTACGACTTGAACGAGGCGATAGGCGCAATCGGGCCGAACGGCTCTTCGGTCATGATGCGCGCGTTCATGGGCACGTCCACCAGCACGGTCGGCGCGAAGAAGTAACCTTCGCGGCCCACGCGTTCGCCACCCGTCAGCACCTTTGCGCCGTGCTCGCGGGCATCGGCGACGAGGCGTTCCATGGCTTCGAGACGGCGGCCGTTGGCGAGCGGGCCCATTTGCACGCCGTCGTCGAGACCGTTGCCGACCTTCACCGCGCTCGCCGTCGCGACGAAGTGATGCACAAACTCTTCATACGCCGCCTCTTCGACGAGAAAGCGCGTAGGCGAGATACACACCTGACCGGCGTTGCGGAACTTGGCCGATGCCAGCATTTTCGCCGCGCGCGGCACGTCCGCGTCCTTGAAGACGATAGCGGGCGCATGTCCGCCGAGCTCCATGGTCACGCGCTTCATATGCTCGCCCGCCAGCGATGCGAGCAGCTTGCCCACCGGCGTGGAACCCGTGAACGAAATCTTGCGGATGGCCGGATGCGCGATCAAATATTTCGATACATCCGCCGGCACGCCGAACACGAGATTCAGCACGCCCTTGGGCAAACCCGCATCGGCATAAGCCTGCACGAGCGCCGCGCAACTCGCGGGCGTTTCCTCCGGTCCCTTCAACACGACCGAGCAGCCCGAGGCCAGCGCCGCCGACACCTTGCGCACCGCCTGATTGATCGGGAAGTTCCACGGTGTGAAAGCGGCCACGGGACCGACGGGCTCGCGCGTCACGATCTGGCGCACCGCGTCCGAACGCGACGGAATCACGCGGCCATACGTGCGGCGCCCTTCTTCGGCAAACCATTCGATGATGTCCGCAGCCGACAGCGTCTCGATGCGCGCTTCCCCGAGCGGCTTGCCCTGCTCCATCGACATGATGGCGGCGATCTGCTCCGCGCGGTCGCGGATGTTCTGCGCGGCGCGACGCATCAGTTTGCTGCGCTCGTACGGCGAAACCTTGCGCCATTCCTTGAAGCCACGCGCGGCGGCATCGGCGGCAAGCGAGAGTTCGTCGATGCCCGCGAGCGCCAGACGGCCGATTTCCGCTTCGCTCGCGGGATTGATCACGGCGGTGTCGCGCGAGCCGGCGCGCCATTCGCCATCGATAAAAAGTTGTGTGTTCGGATATGACGGAAGGTCGGAACGCGTATTGCTCATGCATGTTCTCCTGACGAGTGGTTCGCGGCAAACGACGATGTTAACCCGAGCCCGTAAAATCTGCTGACCCGTCCGTCGACGACACACGGATAGTTGCAGAGCAAATCAATTCGATTCAAAGGAAAGCCGCATGTTCGACCAATGCCTTTACTTCAACACCACGGCGCTTGCACGCACATTGGAGCGCGAGTGGACGAAAGCGTTCAAGCCGTTCGGCCTTACGCCGTCACAAGGCTTCATGCTGCGCGCGATCGTCGAGCATCCCGGCTTGCTGCAGGGCGAGCTTGCCGATGCGCTCGCCATTTCGCGACCCACGGCCACGCGCACGCTGGACGGCTTACAAAAGCTCGGCTTGGTCGAACGCTGGTCGACCGACAGGGATGGACGCGAGGCATCGATTCATCCGACAGCCGCGGCGCCTGCGCTGATGAAGCGCATTGGCTCGATGAGCTCGGAGGTCACGAAGCGCATGAGGCGCAAACTCGGGTCTGCGCACTTCGACGAGACGGTGTCGAACGTGAGAGACGTGCGCGCGAGTCTGGAATGAAAACGCCCGCTTTGAAGCGGGCGCGGGTCTTACGTTACATCGAAGCTTACATCGGCGGAGCGACGCCGTCCTTTTCCACGACGATACGCTGCGCGGCAAAGTCGCCACCTGCCGGACTCGCCACGACGAACACCTTCTTGCCAGGCTTCAGGTCGTCATGCGAAGCGGGCGCGAAGGTCACGACCGGCACGTTCGGCGGCACGGTGACAGCGTTCGAGCCGCCCTTGTACGACAGCTTGAGATCGCGTCCGCTCGTGCCTTGCACGACCTGATCGACGTTCGCGTTGGTCATCGAGCTTTGCGGGCCGAGGTCCCACGCGTAGTGGCCTTCACCCGTGCCGCGTGCCGCTTCCGGAAACACCAGCACCTCGGTTGCGGTCATCTTGCCGTCGGTGCCCGTGGTCGCGGCCGTGCCGACGAACTGACCCGGCTTGATGTCTTCGAGCTTGATGTTCTTGAGCGCCGTGACTGGCGTGTCGGCCTTCACCGCGACCTTGACCGTGTCGCCGCTACGCCGATGCACCGTCATCGTGTCGCCGGACAGGGACACGATATCGCCGCGAATACGCGTGGGTTTGGCAGCGGGCGTCTGCGCGAAGGCCGCGCTCGTGAGTGCGAGCGCCGCGATGCTGACGCCGAGTTTCATGCGAATCGACATGGATTCTCCTTTGGTATCGATAAGGGTCAAGCGAAGAGACTTCTTCAGGAACCGCCGAACCAGTTATAGCCCTGGTTCTCCCAGTAGCCGCCGGGGTAATCGTTGGTCACGGTGATCGCGACGATATGCTTCGGATTCTTGTAGCCGAGCTTGGTCGGCATGCGCAGCTTCATCGGAAAACCGTATTTGGGCGGCAAGGTCTGACCGTCGTAGCTGAGCGTGAGCAAGGTTTGTGCATGCAGCGCGGTCGGCATGTCGATGCTGGTCGAGTAATTGTCCGCACAGTGAAAGGCCACGTATTTCGCGGTCGTATCCGCGCCTGCATGCAGCAGAAAATTCGCGAAGCGCACGCCGCCCCACTTGCCTATGGCACTCCATCCTTCAATGCAAATGTGCCGTGTCACCTGGCTCTCTTGCGGCATGGCATGAAGCTCATCGAGCGTCCAGATACGCTTGCCTTTGACCAGGCCGCCGACCTGCAGCTTGTAGCTCGAAGCGTCCACTTCGGGCACTTCGTCGATGTCGTAGAACGCGTTGAAGGGAAACGGACGCGTAATCATCGAATCGGGATAAGTCGGCGCGAGTTGCTTGGGATCGAAGAGCAACGCCTGCATGTCGTCGTTGAAGGACGAGATCTTGCGCAGCATCGCGTTGACGGATTTGTCGTCGGTGATGTTGCAGCCGGACAGCATCGCGAGACCGCCGAGCGAAAGAATGCGCTTGCCGAATAAACGGCGCGCGGGGGCTTTTAATTCCTTCGCCGCATCTTTAACGATGAGTTCGGCGTCCGTTCGTGTTTTAAAAAGCTTGAGCGACATGAATCAACGTCCCTTGATCATCAACACGAGCGAACGCGGCACGAGCGCGACCATGGCGACATGCACGACGAAGAACGCCACCAGGAAGCTCATGCCGAGGAAATGCACGACGCGTGCGTTGTCGTAGCCGCCCATCAGCGCGCGCAAAAGCGGGAACTGCACCGACTTCCACACGACGAGGCCCGACAGAATGATGACGACGATATCCACCATGACCGCAAGATACGCGAATTTTTGCACGGCGTTGTAGCGCGTGAGATCGTCGTGACCGAGCTTGCCGCGTACGGCGGCAATGCCATCGGCAATGATGCTTTTGATGCTGAGCGGAAACATGCGCTCGCGCAGACGGCCCGTCGCAACGTTCATCCCGACATAGACGATGAAGTTCGCCACGAGCAGCCACATGGCCGCGAAATGCCATTGCAGCGCACCGCCGAGCCAGCCGCCGAGCGTGATGGCCGGATAAAACGTGAACGCTTTGAAGATCGGCGATGCGTTGTAGATTTGCCAGCCGCTCGTCACCATGATGAGTATGGCGAAGGCATTGACCCAATGTGTGATGCGAAGCCAAAGCGGCTGCACGGAATGTCGCGAATTGTTCTGCACGTCTTTCTCACGGAGCAAACACAGGACCGATGTTAGCCAGCACACTCTGATCGATCCATGACGCGTCGATGACTTTTTTGTCATTTTCGACGGACCGTTCAAGCGCACTGGCAAAATGACGGCAATACAAAGCAAGAATGCCGCGCATGACCATCCTCGTTATAGAAGACGATCGCAAGACCGGAGACTACCTGAAAAAAGGGCTGATCGAGTCCGGGTATCAGGTCGATCTCGTGCGCAACGGCACCGACGGTCTGCATCAGGCGCTGGCGAACTCTTACGAGCTGATCGTGCTCGACGTGATGCTGCCCGGCATCGACGGATGGCAGGTTATGTCGGCGTTGCGCGCGAAACGTGACTTGCCTGTCATCTTTCTCACGGCCCGCGACCACGTCACGGACCGTATCCACGGTCTCGAACTCGGCGCGGACGACTATCTCGTCAAGCCCTTTTCCTTCACCGAACTCGTGCTGCGCATTCGCACGCTCTTGCGTCGCGGCGTGATGCGCGAATCGGACATGTTCCAGATTGCCGATCTCCACGTCGATGTGCTGCGCCGCAAGGTGACGCGCAAGGGCATGGATATCGCGTTGACGAACAAGGAATTCGCGCTGCTGCATCTCTTTTGCAAGCATCAGGGCGAGGCGTTGTCCCGCACGCAGATTGCCTCGGAAGTGTGGGACATGAATTTCGATAGCGACACCAACGTGGTCGATGTCGCCATCAAGCGTCTGCGCGCGAAGATCGACAATCTGTTCGAACCGAAGCTGATTCATACGGTGCGCAGTATCGGCTATTCGTTTGGGGAAGAGCCTTGAACGACGCCGTCTTGCGCTGGCTGCCGCCGCAGCCGTCGCGCTCGCTTGCCGTACGTATTGCCGTGTCGTTCGTGCTGATCGTGTGCGTGGTGGTCGGCATGGTCGGCGCATCGCTCTATCACGCGACCAACTCCGCCCTCTCCACGCGTGCGGATTATCAGTTGATCGCCCGCGTCGAACACTATCGCGCGCTGCTGCACGACCTCTACACGATCAAGGAAATCGAAGCGCGGCCGCGGCTTTTCGAAACCATGCTCGGCGACCGGCAGGACGTGATCATCTTCCGACGTGCGGGCGCGGCGCCGTTCATCGCCGTCAATCCCGAGAACATGCCGCTGCCGCCGCTGCAGACCGTGCCCGTGACACGCGCAGTCGCGCTCGACGATCTTTACGAAGGCACGCGCGCCGATGGCGTGCGCATGCGCTGGCTCGGTGCGCAGGCGCGTATCGGCGAAAGCGGTGAAGTGGTTGAGATCATGGCCGCGCACGTGATGACGCAGGAAGCGCACGTGTTGTCGGCGTATCTCGTGCGCGTGTGGATCACCATGATCGCCGCCGTGCTCGTTACGATGCTGCTCGCTTACTGGGTCACGAGCCGCGGCCTGATGCCGCTCAGGCTCATGGCGGACAAAGCCGCCGAGATCGCGCCGGACAGCATGTCGGCGAGACTCGACGTCGCGCACGCGCCGCAGGAACTCCAAAGCCTCGCGGCTTCGTTCAACGCCATGCTCGACCGGCTCGAACACGGCTATGCGCGCCTCGTGCAGTTTTCCGCCGATCTCGCGCACGAACTGCGTACGCCGATTGGCGTGTTGATCGGCGAGACGCAGGTAACGCTCGCGCATGAACGCAGCGTGGCGGAGTATCGCACCGTGCTCGAATCGCATCTGGAGGAACTGGAGCGAATCGCGCGCATTGCGCAGAACATTCTGTTTCTGGCGCAAGCGGATCACGAAACGCAACGCATCGAATGCGAGAAGCTCGATATCCGCGACGAACTCGACAACCTCGCCGCTTACTTCGAAGGCATCGCGGAAGAACGGCACATCAGCTTCGATATCGAGGCAAGCGGCCAGATAGTTGCAAACGCAATCATGTGCCGCCGCGCGATCGGCAATGTGGTCGTCAATGCGGTGCGTTACGCGAGCGCAGGCACGGTCGTGCGCCTGTCAGGTCACGCGGATGCGGACGGCGCATGCATCGTCGTGGGCAATCGCGGCGCGCGTATAGAAGACGCCGAACTGGCGCGTCTCTTCGACCGCTTCTATCGTGGCGATGCGGCTCGTAGCGAGTTCACGGAGTCCAGCGGGCTCGGCCTTTCCATCGTCCAGGCAATCATGCGCATGCATGGCGGCAGCGCGTCGGCGCGTTGCACGCAGAACGGCTGGATCGAATTCGAACTGCGCTTTCCTGCCTCATCCTTGCTCAAGCTATAAAAATTCTTATAGCAAGTATTGTGGAAGAAAGGCTACAGCTTCCCCTCGAAGCGTTTACCGCTAGCTGACATTTCGCTATATTCCACGCGACATAACGATGGTGTTCATCGCGCAACGGTATGTCCGACGAAACCCTTCGGCGTGAACACAACAGCCGCACAAGCGGCGCCGCTTCGCGTGGCAAATCGTCACTCGCGAACAGCAAATAACAAGGAAAGATCGATGAAGCAGAAAATCCTGGCGCTCGCCATCCTTGGGACCTTCGGCATGGCCGCGCATGGGCAAAGCAGCGTCACGCTATACGGCCTGATCGACGCCGGTATCACCTATGCGAACAAGGTTTCGACCGGACCGAACAGCCACGACAACCTCGTGAAGTACGGCGACGGCGTTGCATCAGGCAGCCGCTGGGGTTTGCGCGGCCAGGAAGACCTGGGCGGCGGGCTCAAGGCCATCTTCGTCCTGGAAAGCGGCTTCAATAGCGGCGATGGCACGCTCGGCCAAGGCGGCGCGGAATTCGGCCGGCAAGCCTTCGTCGGTCTGTCGAAGAACGATATCGGCGCGCTGACCTTCGGTCGCCAGTATTCGTTCTCCACCGATGTCATCGGCGGCAATTACACGATGGGTAGCCAAACGCCCGCCGGCAACTATGCGTACCACATCAACGATCTGGATCAGTTGACTTCGAGCCGTATCAACAACTCGGTGAAGTTCAACAGCGCGAGCTTCTATGGCGTAACCTTCGGCGCCATGTACGGCTTTTCCAATTCGACGCAATTCGCAGGCACGCCGACCACCACGGGCGCGGGCGCGACGCAAGGTTCGTCGAGCACGTACAGCTTCGGTTTGAACTACAACCAGGGACCGTTCGGCATCGGCGCGGCGTACACCAACATCCGCTTCCCGAATGGCGCGACGCCTGCATTCAGCACGAACATCGCGAACATCGCCACGGGCGGCCTGCGCGATCTCGAAACCTATGGCGTCGGCGCGCGCTACACGTTCTCCGCGGCCACGGTCTGGGCGAACTGGACGCATACGACGTTCGAACCGCTGGTCGCGGCATCGTCGAAGTTGAACAACTACGAAATCGGCGGCAAGTACAACATCACGCCGGCGTTCAGCGCGGGTCTCGGCTATACGTTCTCGAAGCTCGACGACAACTTCGAAGGCAAATGGCATCAGATCAACGGCGCGGTGGATTACGCGTTGTCCAAGCGCACCGATGTGTATTTGCTCGGCATCTATCAGAAGGCGTCGGGCAGCAACACGGTTGCCGGCCGCAATGTGCCGGTGCAAGCGGAAATCGGCTCGTCGACGGCCTTTATCGGCCAGAGTGCCGGAGCGAACACGCAGTTCGTCACGCGTGTCGGCTTGCGGCATCGGTTCTGACCGGCTTTCGAGCCTGCCTCAAACGAAAAGCCCCGCAAATGCGGGGCTTTTTTATCAAGCAACCGGTGCAGGCACCGCCTGTCGCCGGGCGAGCAAGCCGTGTATCTGCGCGACGACCGCCGCACCCTCGCCGACCGCGGCCGCCACGCGCTTGGTCGAACTCGAGCGGACATCGCCGATGGCGAACACGCCCTGCACGCTCGTCTCCAGCATCATCACGCCTTGCGTGCGGCCCTCGTGCGCTTCCGGCCCGGTCAGCACGAAACCCTTCTTGTCCGTGTTGACGTTGCAATTGGTCAGCCAGTCCGTGTTCGGGTCCGCGCCCGTGAAGAGAAACAGATGCCGCGATTCGAGCCGCAACGGCCCCTCCGGCGTCTTGCAGACAACGGCGCTCAACATGCGATCGTCGCCTTCGAGCGAGGTAATCTCCGTATGCGTGCGCACCGTCACGTTCGGCAAGGACGCAATGCGCTCGACCAGATAATGCGACATGCTGGCCGCGAGCCCCGCGCCGCGAATCAGCACATCCACGTGCTTTGCGTGCGAAGCGAGATACACGGCCGCCTGTCCCGCCGAGTTACCGCCGCCGACCAGCACCACTTCCGAGTTCTTGCACAACTTGGCCTCGACCGGCGACGCCCAGTAATACGTGCCATGCCCTTCGTACTTTTCGAGCCCGGCGATGGCCGGCCGCCGATATGCCGCGCCCGATGCAATCACCACCGTCTGCGTCGCCACGCACGTGCCGTTCTCGAGTTCGATCCGAATGGGCGTCGCACCGCAATGCAGCGCCTTGATGCGCGTGGGAATGGCGATATGCGCGCCGAACTTCTGCGCCTGCACGAACGCGCGTCCGGCAAGCGCTTGCCCTGAAATACCGGTCGGAAAACCGAGATAGTTTTCGATACGCGAACTCGCGCCCGCTTGTCCGCCCGGCGCGCGACAGTCGAACACGGCAACCGATAATCCCTCCGACGCCGCATACACCGCCGTGGCGAGCCCGGCCGGTCCCGCGCCG
This sequence comes from Caballeronia sp. GAWG2-1, assembly GCF_023631405.1. Lineage (NCBI taxonomy): Bacteria > Pseudomonadati > Pseudomonadota > Betaproteobacteria > Burkholderiales > Burkholderiaceae > Caballeronia > Caballeronia sp. GAWG2-1. The sequence continues at coordinate 167,326 of NZ_JALQDD010000023.1, read as the reverse complement.
ACGATCGCGACATCGTAGACATGGCTCGGATCGAATTCCGGCAGCCAGCCGAGTTGCGTCGCCACCTGGTTCTCGGTCGGCGCGCGCAATACGGTGCCGTCCGGACAGATCACCAGCGGAAAGTCGGCTTTCGAAGCCGAGATGCGTTCGAGAAGCGCGATGGCATCGGGATCGGTACACGCGTCGATTACCGTGTGCGGATGGCCGTTGCGCCGCAAGAAACCTTGCAGCGAAACCAGACGCCCATCGTCGGACTGGCCGAGCAGCACCGGTCCGCTGCCTTTTTCGATCAAGCCGACGCGCCGCAGAATCAGCGCCCGCATGATGCGCTCGCCCAGTTCCGCTTCCGCGACGAGCAGCGCGCGCAGACGCTCGGGCGGGATCACCACGCCTTCGACATCCTCGGCGGCCATGCCATCGACGAGACACGGCTTGCCCGAAAGCTGCGCCACTTCCGCCAGAAAATTGCCCGGACCATGCTCGACAACCAGATGCACGCGGTCGAGCGCATCGCGCCGCGTCACGCGCACCGAACCGCTCAGCACGATCACCATGCCGCGCCCGAGATCGCCCGTGCGAAAGAGCCACTCGCCCTTGCGCCAGCGCGCCGCGCTGCCGAAGCGGCTCATGCGTTCGATCTCGTTCGCCGTGAGGATGGGGAACATCTGATGCATGCGCGAATTCAGCGGCGAATATGGCGCGTTTTCATCCGCTGCCGCAGGCTCGACGACGGTCGTCGACGGAACGACGTTCGGATCTTCCGACGACGGCACTCGCGCGCTCCATGCCACGACATTGGGCATGTCCGCGCCGTGCTCGTTGTTCGGGGTTGTACTCATGCGCGATCTCCGTGTGGAAAACCAGCTTCATGCAAGGATGCGGAGCCCGTGGATGCCGCCGTCGCGGAAGACGCCGCAGCCGATGCGCCCGGCGCCTGTTTCACGGGCCACGGGCACATTGCCGCCATCTCGGCGACTTCTTCCGGCGTGGCCGCGACGATCTGGCCGAACTCGGTCAGCTTCGCGACATCGAAGCCGGCGAGACGCCAGGCATCGAGCCCGCCCGTGAGCGGCACGACATCGTTGAAGCCCGCGTTGCGCATGGTCTTCGCCATCCACGCAGCGGATACTTCATTCGGGCACGAACAGTAGATGACGATCTTGCGCGACTTGTCGTAGTTTTCAATGATCTTCGCCAACTCGCGTTCATCGGCGAACACGGAGCCGGGAATCGTGAACGGATCGAGCATGCGCTTTTCCGGCGAGCGGATATCGAAGATCACCGGCACGGGTTCGTCGCGCATCATCGTGTAAAGCGTGTCCACGCTGATGCGCGCTTTTTCCAGCGTCGCCATGAGCGCGCGGCGACGCCACCAGCGATACGCCACATACACCGCGAGCAGCACCGCGACGACCATGATGGCCTGCCGGCCGAGCTGCGAAATCATGGCGAAGACCATTTCCAGTTCGGCCGCGAACAGCACGCCGACCGTAAGGCCAACCGTGCCCCACAGCGCAATGCCAAGACCGTCCCAGGTAATGAAGCTGCGCAGCTTCACGCCCATGGCGCCCGCGAGCGGCACGGACACGAGCGACAAACCGGGAATGAACTTCGCCACGAGCAGAATGCGCACGCCCCACCGGCCGAAGAAGCGCTCGGTTTTCTTGACGCAGGTATCGCGCGACAGCGAGAGCTTGCAGATGGTCTTGAGCGTGCGGTCGCCGTATTTGCGGCCGCCTTGGAACCAGACGAGATCGCCGATCACTCCGCCCGCGACCGCCACGCACAGAACACCGATAAGCGGTGGCCAGAACGCCGCGCCATTCACCGCCATTAGCGCGATGGACGCGCCGACGACGATCATCGTTGGCATGGCGGGCACGGGCAGCCCGAGCGCCGCGCCCATCACATTGACGAATACGATCAACGGGCCGAATCGATCGACGAGCTGGTGGAGCAACATGGGATTCTCCGCGCAAGGGGCAGCCTGACGAGACGACGGGTTTTGCGCGTGGCGGCAGCGCGGATCGGCGCTGGAATGAGAAACGAGCAGGCTACCGCTCGTGGTTCACTGCGGTGCACGCGGCGCCGGACCGGCGTTCGTCACATTTAAGGGAGGAGTGTAGCGCGGAAAGGGGATACAAGCTTGCATCGTGCAACCTTTGAGGCGGTTGCCGGGTGCGCTGCGGGTTGGCTCGCGCGGACGCCGTGAAAACACGGCGTCCTGCCTCATTTAACCGCGTTGATCGGCGATATACGCGCGAATCACATCGGCGAAAGACTTGTCGCCCGTGAGCCCGAGTTCTTCAGCACGCGCTGGATTCCACGCGCCCGGCCAGCTTCCCACGATCTTTTCGATGCGCGGCTCCGGCTCGAAGTCGATGCGCGCCACGACTTCATCGCCCGCGACTTCACGCAGCGCCGCGACCATCTCGTTCACGCTCACCGAAAGCCCCGGCAGATTGATCACCGGCCGAAGACCCAGCTTCGCGCGCTCGATCTCGCATCCGGCGATGAGCGCGTCCACCGCGCTTTTCGGCGAGAGCAGCCAGACGCGCGTGTCGCCATCGACGGGACATACCGAGCGCTCGCCATTGAGCGGCTCGCGGATGATGCCGCTCGCAAACGACGACGCCGCCGCGTTCGGCTTGCCCGGCCGCACGCTGATGGTCGGCAGGCGCAGCACGCGGCCATCGACGAAACCGCGCCGTGAGAAATCGGACAGCAGCAATTCCGCGATGGCCTTTTGCGTTCCATACGACGATTGCGGGTTGAGCGCGGTGTCGTCCTGCACGACTTCCGGCAGCGTTCCGCCATACACCGCGACCGAACTCGTGAACACGACGCGCGGCACGTGGCCCCGCGCGCGGCACACTTCGAGCAGCGCGCGCGAGGCATCGAGATTGATCTTCATGCCGAGGTCGAAGTCGGCTTCCGCCTGGCCGCTCACGATGGCCGCGAGATGAAAGATGGCTTCCGTCTTCGTATCGATGTAGCGCTCGAGCGTGGCCTTGTCCGAGATGTCGCCGGTTTCGGCTTTGACGCGGTTGTCGTCGAGAAGCGCGGCATCGCTCGGGCGCGCGACATCGAGCAGTACGAGCTCGGTGACAGGCTTGCCGTCGAGTTCGCCTTTTTCCAGCAGACGTTTGGCGAGCTTTTGCCCGAGGAAGCCTGCGCCTCCCGTGATCAGAACCTTCATGTCGTCTCCTTTTTTATAGGTAAGGCTTGAGCCAGCCGAGGCCCGCGGACGTGCCCGCTTTCGGGCGATACTCGCAGCCAATGTAGCCTTCGTAGCCCAGCGAATCGATGAGATCGAACAGATGCGGGTAGTTGAGTTCGCCCAGATCCGGCTCGTGTCGATCCGGCACGCCCGCAATCTGAATATGGCCGATGCCCGCGTTTTCGCGTTTCATGTCGCGCTTGAGTTTGACCGCGATATCGCCTTCCACGATCTGACAGTGATAGATGTCGAATTGCACTTGCAGATTCGGCGCGCCGATTTCATCGCAGATAGCCTGTGCTTCGTCCTGACGATTGAGGAAGAAGCCGGGAATGTCGCGCGTGTTGATCGGCTCGATCACGACATCCACGTTCGCCGATTCCGCCTGCTTCGCCGCATACGCGAGATTCTTCAGGTAGATCGACTTGCGCTCCTCGCGCGAATCGCCGGGCTTGATGAGTCCCGCCATGAAGTGCAGTTTCTTGTTGCCGAGCGCGGCGGTGTATTCGAGCGCCTTGTCCACGCTCTTCTTGAATTCGTCCTCGCGGCCCGGCAAGGACGCGATGCCGCGTTCGCCTGCGGCCCAGTCGCCCGGCGGCGCGTTGAAAAGCGCTTGCGTGAGGTTGTTGTCCTGCAATCGGGTTTTGATGTCCGATGCCGAGAAGTCATAGGGAAACAGGAATTCGACCGCCTTGAAACCGTCTTTCGCGGCTGCGCCGAAGCGGTCGAGGAACTCGTGTTCCGGGTACATCATCGTGAGGTTGGCTGCAAAGCGGGGCATTGCGGTTGTCTCCTTTTCAATGCGTTCGATTCCGGGTCTTGACCACTAAAGTCAGCGCGTTAATTGCTCTTGGTTGCGGTAGCCGAGTGCCGCTGCGGCGTCGTTACCGCGCGCGGCCTTCGCAACCTCGCACGGCTCTCACCAACGCGCACCGAACGTCGTGCGCAAATCCTCGAGCGCGCTGTCGGGCAACGGCGCAGGCCTCGGCATCGTCGATAAGTAAAGCTGCGCCGTCTCCTCCAGTTCCTCTAGCGCATACGACGCATGCGCCACCGACTTTTCCCACACCACCGGTCCGAGCCGCTCAAGCAAGACCGCGCGCACCGTCGATGCCAGCGCCGCCACTTCTTCCGCCACGGCCGGATCGCCCGGACGTCGATAGCGAATCAGCGGCACATGGCCGACTTTCATGACGTAGTACGGCGTGATCGGCGGCAACACGTCCTCGTTTTTCCAGACGCCCGCGAGCGTCAGCGCGACGAGATGCGTCGAATGCGTATGCACGACGCCGTGCGCATCCGCATTGTTCTCGTAGATGCGCCGATGCAGCGCCAGCGTCTTGGATGGACGTCCGCCCGACACATGCTTGCCTTCCAGATCCACCTTCGCGATATCCGCCGGATCGAGCCGGCCGAGGCACGCGTCGGTCGGCGTGATGAGCCAGCCATCGTCGAGACGCGCGCTGATATTGCCCGCGCTGCCCACGGTATAGCGACGTTCGTACAGGCTCGCGCCCGTCACGCAGATTTCCTCGCGGATACGGTTTTCGTTCGATGACATCACGCCACCCCGTCCAGCGCCTTCAAGGCCTTCGCAAAGAAATCCGTCGTGCCGAAGTTGCCCGACTTGAGCGCAAGCGCGAGCGGCGCATCGTCTGCATTGGCGCCGATGGATTGCGTCGCGGGCACGCCCGGATCGATCTGCGGCCCGATACGCAACGAACGCACGTCGAGCGCCTGCACGACCGCGCCCGATGTCTCGCCGCCCGCGACCACGAACTTGCGCACGCCTGCGTCGCGCAGTTGCCGCGCAATCGCGGCGAGCGCGTCTTCAACCAGCTGTCCCGCCTTCTCCACGCCCAGTTCCTTCTGCACGGCCTTTACGTCATCCGGCGAAGACGTTGCGTAGATGAGCACGGTTTCATCGCCATGACTGCGCGCGAATTCCAGCGCCTGATCGACGACCGCTTCGCCGCGCGACAGCGCCAGCGGATCGACGCGAAAACTCGGCTTCGACGCGCGCCACTCCGCGACCTGCGCATTCGTGGCCTTCGACGCGCTGCCCGCGAGCACCACCGACCTGCCTTCGATCTTCGGCAGCTCGCCCGCATCTTCCGCATGAGCAAGCAGATTCGCCGCGCGATAATTTTCCGGCAGTCCAAGCGCGATACCCGAGCCGCCCGTGATGAGTTTGAGGTCGCCGAGGGCGTCGCCGAGTACGAAGAGATCGGCGTCGGAAATGGCATCCGCGATAGCCAGGCGCACGCCATCCTTCTTCAGTTCGGCGATGCGCGCGCGTACCGCATCCGCGCCCTTCATGACCGTGTCGTAGCGAATCAGGCCGACCTTCGACTTCGTTTGCCGTTGCAGCACGCGCACGAGGTTGGGATCGGTCATTGGCGTGAGCGGATGGTTCTCCATGCCCGATTCATTCAGCAGCACGTCGCCGACGAAGAGGTTGCCGCGAAAGATCGTGCGGCCGTTCTCTGGAAACGCGGGGCAGGCAATGGTGAAGTCGTCGTTCAGCGCTTCGAGCAAGGCGTCCGCGACCGGGCCGATATTGCCCTTGTCGGTGGAATCGAAGGTCGAGCAATACTTGAAGATGAACTGGCGGCAGCCTTGCGCGCGCAGCCATTCGAGCGCTTCGAGCGACTGACGCACGGCGTCCTCGGCGGGAATCGTGCGCGATTTCAGCGCGACGATCAACGCGTCGGCTTCGATCTTCGTCCCGGCTGCCGGAACGCCGATGCTTTGCACCGTGCGCATGCCGCCGCGCACGAGCATGTTGGCGAGATCGGTCGCGCCGGTGAAATCGTCTGCGATGCAGCCAAGCAAGGCCTGCGCCATTATTTCGCTCCCTTCGGGACTTCGATGCCCGGAAAAATTTTGATGACTGCGGAATCGTCCTCGCCGCCGTGTCCGGCAGTCGAGGCCATCATGAACATCTGATGCGCGGCCGCCGAAAGCGGCAGCGGAAACTTCGACGTGCGGGCCGTATCGAGTACGAGGCCCAGGTCCTTCACGAAGATATCGACGGCGGATAGCGGCGTGTAGTCGCCCGAGAGAATGTGCGGCACGCGGTTCTCGAACATCCACGAATTGCCCGCGCTGTGCGTGATGACGTCGTAGAGCGCGTCCGGGTCCACGCCTTCGCGCAGGCCGAGCGCCATGGCTTCGGCGGCGGCGGCGATATGCACGCCCGCCAGCAACTGGTTGATGATCTTTACCTTCGAGCCCGCGCCGTGCTCCTCCGACAGCCGATACACCTTGCCCGCGATGGCATCGAGCACGTCTTCGCAGGCGGCGTAGGCATCGGCGGGGCCGGAGGTCATCATCGTCATTTCGCCGGATGCCGCCTTGGCGGCGCCGCCCGATACCGGCGAGTCCAGCATCAGCACGCCGGTTGCCGCGACGCGCTTGCCGAGCTCCACCGCGAAACCCGGCGCGACCGTCGCGCAGGCGAGCACGACGCTGCCCGGTTTCATCGCCGGGACCGCGCCGTTATCGCCGAATAGAACCGCTTCGGTTTGCGCGGCGTTCACGACCAGCGTGACGACGACCTCACACTTGCCGCCCATTTCGGCCGGCGACGCGCATGCAATGCCGCCTTCGGCCGCGAACGAATCGAGCGCTTGCTGGCGGACATCGCATGCATGCACGGCGAAGCCCGCGCGCAATAGCGAGCGCGCGACGCCCAGACCCATTGCGCCCAGCCCGATGACTCCCACGTTTCTTGACATAGCGTTCTCTTGATTTTCGATGAAGCGGTTAGCAAAGGCCCGCTTCCGCCAGTCGGCGCGCGGCGTTGTAGAGATGTGTCTGAGCGGCGTTGCGCGCGGCCATGGGGTCGCCGGCGCGAATGGCTTCGGCGATGGCGGCGTGTTCCTCGCGCACTTGTCGCGAAAAGTCTTCGCGCAGCGCTTCGTTGCCGCGCGTGACGATGGTTCCGGCTTCGAGGTACTGGCTCAGAAAAGCGAGCGTCTTGAGGAAATAGGGATTGCCCGTGGCGGTCGCGATCTCGCGATGGAACGCCACGTCTTCCGCCACGCCGTTCTGGCCGGCGCGCACGGCTTCATCGATACGAACGAGCGCGGCGTCGATAGCGGCCATTTGCTCGTCGGTGCGGCGCATCGCGGCTTCGGACGCGACTTCGGCTTCGATCGCCCGGCGCAGCGCGAGGATATGCAGCACGGAGCCCGGCTCGACGGCCTGCGCGTAGTCGATCCGCAACGGCCGAATGCCCGCGCGCTCGACGATGAAGACGCCACTGCCTTGCCGAGGTTCGACCATGCCTTCGTTTTTCAGCCGCGAAATGGCCTCGCGAATCACCGTGCGGCTCACGCCGAACTCCTGCGCGAGCACGGCTTCGGTCGGCAGCTTGCCGGTGGCGGTGAAACTGCCCTTCTCGATCAGCTTTTGCAATTGCTGCGCGACCGTATCGCTCAGGGCGCGGGACGGGATCTTTTCGAACATACGGATGGACGGCTCTTGTACGGTCATCGGGTCATCATACAAGTTTGCATGGCCGAGATCGTATCAGCTTTAACCCCTAGCCGGGAAGCGGCTACTGCTCCAAAGGATCGTCGATCAGCGCCAGCGCATCGCGTATTTCGGACGCGTCGCCGGGACGGACCAGCCGCGCGACTTCCTTGCCGCCTGTCATGAAAATGAGCGTCGGCCACAGCTTGACGCGAAACGAGCGGCCGAGCGGTCGGCCGCTGCCGTCCTCGATCTTCATGTGACGGATATCGCGATGTTCCTGGAACGCCTGTGCGATCAGCGGCTGCGCGGCGCGGCAGAAGCCGCACCAGTCGGTGCCGAATTCGATGACGACGGGCGCCGTCGATGCATCGAGTTCAGCGCGCTCGGGCGCGGTTTTCGCGTATTCGGTGGTCATGGTCATGGCTTCGTCCTGGCTGTCTTGTCCGGTTCGATTTCAGCAGAAAGTGCGCCCGCATGCTTGAGCCGGCCTTTGCGGACCGCGCTTACTGCCCGTTCACTGCCCGATCCCCGTCAGCCCGATCAGCGCTCCGCCCGCCAGCAACCACAGCGGATGCAGTTTCGTCTTGTACGACACGACCGCCACGACAGCGGTGATCGCGACCAGCATCCACGTCTGATCGGATGCCTCGGCGATCAGCAGCGCGCTCGCCGCCACGAGGCCCGCCGTGATCGGCACGAGACCGAGTTGCACATAGCGCCGCCACGGTCGGTCCTTGAACCGCTCCCACGCGTGCAGCGCGGCAATCGTCACGAGCGATGACGGCCCGAACTTCGCGATCGACGTGACCAGCACGCCCGGCCAGCCCGCGACATGCCAGCCGATCAGCGTGACGACCATCATGTTCGGCCCGGGCGCCGCCTGCGCCAGTGCAAAGAGCGCGGAAAAGTCGGCCTTCGTCATCCAGTCGTGTACTTGCACGACCTGCCGCTGCATCTCGGGAAGAATGGTGTTGCCGCCGCCGAATGCGAGCAGCGAGAGCTGGCTGAAGATGGCGGCGAGCGAAAGCAGATTCGCGATCATCGGCGCACCTTCCACGCAATGAGGACCGAGATCGGCGTGAGCACGAGCATCGACGGAAGCAAGGGCGTGCGCAGGAACGCGATGGCCGCGAGCATGACGAGCGCGATGACTGCCGCCTCGGGCTTCTTGCGCAGCGGCCACATGATCTTGATCGCCATCGCGATCAGCAGCCCGGCCGCCGCCGCCGCAAGCCCCGCGAACAGATGCGCGATACGAGGGTCCTGATGCGTGCGCTGATAGATCACGCCCAGCGCGATCACGATCAGCGACGGCCCGCCGATCAGCCCGAGCAGGCCCGCGAACGCGCCGGCCAGGCCACGAAAGCGCATGCCGATAGCCACCGACAGGTTGATCACGTTGCCGCCCGGCAGGAACTGGCAGAGGCCGAGCAGATCGGTGAACTCGTCGGCAGTCAGCCATTTACGGCGCTCGACGATCTCGCGCCGCGCGAGCGGCAACGCGCCGCCGAACGCGGTGAGGCCGAGTGTGAGAAAGCCGGTGAAGATCTGCGAGACGGTGGGCGGCGCGGCGGTGCGGCCGGTGAGAGCGGGATCGGATGACATGAGGCGCGGGCGTGAACGTTCATCGGGAAAGCCGAAAGGGTACAGCGTCCCGATGTGCGCCAGAAGAGGTGTTTATCGTTGTGGGTTGATTGAAAGCGATGCGGTACGCATGGCGGTTCGCCGCTGCGAAGGCGAAGGCGAACGCGGCGCATCGCCGTCCTCAGCCAGCCAGCCGCGCCCGCCGCGCTTCGTAAGCCTTCAGATTCGCAAACGCGATTGCCAGCACGGAAGCGCCATCCACCGGCGTCTTGCGCCGCGCCAGCAAGTCGCCGACGATATGATCCGCTTCGATCCGCGCGCCGTTTTCCAGATCGCGCAGCATCGACGCCGTCATCAGCGAACCGCGGTCCGTGAAGTAACCGCGTGCACGCGTGACGAGCGCCTCGCCCGGCGAATGACCGTTATCGGCCGCGATCCCGCTGCATTCGTCGAAGAGACGACGCAACACATCATCGCCACCCGGCGCGCTCACGATGTCGCCAACGGGCGCGCGCATCAGGCACGTTCCCGTGGCGAGCGTCGCCAGGAAGACCCACTTCTCCCACATCGCCTGCAGAATGTCCTCGCTCACCTGCAGATCGAACCGCGCGTCGCTCAATTGCGCGGCGATTGTGTCGATGCGCGCCGAACGCCCGCCCGCGCGCTCGCCGATGGTCATCGACTGCATGTCGTTCAGATGGAGCACTTCGCCTTCAGCGCCGAGCGTCGCGCCTATCACGCACTGCCCGCCGAGCACTTTTGCCGTGCCGAAGCGCGCATCGAGCACGTCGAGATGGCCCATGCCGTTCAGAAGCGGCAGGATGGCGGTGTCCGGTCCGACCGCGGGCACGAACGAATCGATGGCGTTGGCCAGGTCATAAGCCTTGCAGCTCAGGATAACGAGATCGAACGGCTTATCGATGTCCTTTGCCAGCACGAGCGGCGGCGCGTCGAAATGGAGATCGCCGGCCGGACTTTTCACCACGAGGCCACTCTCGTGCAGCTTCTGCGCGCGGCGTTCGCGCACCAGAAAGGTCACGTCCCTGCCTGCTTCGAGTAACCGCGCGCCGAAGTATCCGCCGATGGCGCCCGCGCCCACTACCAGAATCCGCATGTCACGCTCCGTGTCGTTGATGGTGCTCGTGTTCGTGATCGTTCTTCACGCCTGCCAGACGCCATGACCCGCTTCGCGCAAGCCGATTGCCAGTTCCACTTCCATATCGCGCGCGCCCTCGTAGGGCATCGGGTTGTACATCTCATACAGATGCGGCAAGAGCCGCAAGCCGAAATCGCGCACGAAGCGGTTCGACTGAATGCCCGCCTTGTGCTTGTCGAAGCGCACGTCGGGATCGATTCCCGTCATGCCGACATAGACGAACGGCTTGCCCAACACGTAATCCGGATTCGCACGACGAAAGCGCGCCTCGTTCCAGACTGCGTCCGCCAGTTCGACGACGTAGACCGAATAATGATGCGCTCGCGCGCGCCGGGCCTGCGCCATGAATGAATTGCCTCGCGCGTGCTGGTTGGGCTGGTCATTCTATGACGGCGCCGCGTGCGCTGCCCGAACGCCCTGCCGAGAGCGCGCTTTCCCTGCCGGATGGCGCTCAAAGTGGTAAATTCGGGTCGGTCTGCGTTCGCGTCAGCGGCCGCGCCGCCGGTAGAATTCCGGCCGCGCCGCAGCGCGTCGCACCGGGCCTTCAGCCGGCCCCGGCGCGATCCGCGCGTGAAGACGATCTCTTCATCCTGCGAACGCCGCATTTATCGATACGTTTCATCCCCGAAGCCTGCGCCACGAGCCGCGGGCTTCGGCCATCCGGAGATCAAGCAATGAGCAAGCAAGCTATCGGCGTAGTGGGCCTCGCCGTCATGGGCCGCAACCTGGCCTTGAATATCGAGAGCCGCGGCCACGCCGTTTCGGTCTACAACCGCAGCCGCGAAAAAACCGATGAACTGATTGCCGAACATCCCGACAAGAAGCTCGTGCCCGCGTACACGCTCGAAGAGTTCGTCCAGTCGCTCGAAACTCCGCGCCGCATTCTGTTGATGGTCAAGGCCGGTGCCGGCACGGATGCCACCATCGACGCGCTGCGTCCGCTGCTGGACAAGGGCGACATTCTCATCGACGGCGGCAATACGCATTTCACCGATACCATTCGCCGCAATCAGGACCTCGCGAAGTCGGGGCTGCATTTCATCGGCACGGGCGTGTCGGGCGGTGAGGAAGGCGCGCTCAAGGGCCCGTCGATCATGCCGGGCGGTCAGAAAGAAGCCTACGAACTCGTCGCACCGATCCTCACCGAGATCGCCGCGAAGGCGCCGGACGGCGAACCGTGCGTCGCGTACATGGGCCCGGACGGCGCGGGTCACTTCGTGAAGATGGTGCACAACGGCATCGAGTATGGCGATATGCAATTGATCGCCGAAAGCTACGACGTGCTGAAGCGCGTGGCGGGTCTGTCGAACGAAGAACTCGGCAAAGTGTATGTCGAGTGGAATCAGGGCGAGCTGGACAGCTATCTGATCGAAATCACGTCGAAGATTTTCTCGAAGAAAGACGACGAAACCGGCAAGGATCTCGTCGATGTCATTCTGGATCGCGCGGCGCAGAAAGGCACGGGCAAGTGGACGAGCCAGAACGCGCTCGATCTCGGCGCACCGTTGCCGCTGATTACCGAAGCGGTGTTCGCGCGTGTTTTGTCGTCGCTGAAGGATCAGCGCGTGAAGGCGAGCAAGGTCCTCACCGGTCCGTCGCCGAAGTTCGACGGCGACCGCGAGGCATTTATCGAATCGGTGCGGCGCGCGCTGTATCTGAGCAAGATCGTTTCCTACGCGCAGGGCTTTGCGCAGTTGCGCGCGGCATCGGACGAATACGACTGGAACTTGCAGTACGGCACCATCGCCAAGATTTTCCGGGCGGGTTGCATTATCCGCGCGCGCTTCCTGCAAAAGATCACGGACGCATATGAGAAGGACGCGGGGCTAGCCAATTTGCTGCTCGATCCGTATTTCAGCGATATCGCCGCGAAGTACCAGGACGCATTGCGCGATGTCGTCGTGGCGGCGGTGAAGGCGGGCGTGCCGGTGCCGGCGTTTTCATCGGCGGTGGCGTACTTCGACAGCTACCGGTCGGAAACACTGCCGGCGAATCTCGTGCAGGCGCAGCGGGACTTTTTCGGTGCGCATACGTTCGAGCGCACGGATAAGCCGGGCAGCTTTCACGCTAACTGGGCTTGAGGGTGCTGGTTTGAGTTGAAGCGGGGCGGCTCTTTTGGAGCCGCTTTTTTTTTTCGCAACGGATTCAATCGACCCCCACCCAAGCCCCATCCCTCCCACTACTCCTCAACACCGCCTCCACGAACCTCAACCCCGCGACGCCATCGTCGACCGTGGTCAACCAGTCATCCCCCTGCGTCGTCCCGCTAGCGATACACGCCGCCGCATCCGTATAAAGCTGCGCGAACGCCTCTAGATACCCTTCCGGATGCCCCGCCGGAACCCGCGTCGCGTGCAGCGCCTCGGCGCTTTGCACGCGTCCGCGCGTGATTCGCTGCGACGCGCCGCCCACCGGCGTGAACCACAATTCGTTCGGCTCCTGCTGATCGAACATCAAACCGGCCTTCGTGCCATAAACGCGCAGGCGCAACGCGTTCTCTTCGCCCGCCGCGACCTGGCTCGCCCACAATATGCCGCGCGCGCCGTTCGCGTAGCGCAGCATCGCTTGCACGTGATCGTCGATACGCCGCCCCGCCACGAACGTCGTCACTTCCGCCGCCAACTCCGACGGCCGCATCCCCGTCACGTAGTCGGCAAGCTGATACGCGTGCGTGCCGATATCGCCGAGGCATCCCGCCGGCCCCGCGAGCGCGGGATCGGTGCGCCACACGGCCTGACGGTTCGCCTGCGTTTCCACCGGCAACGAAAGCCAGTCCTGCGCATATTCGACCTGCACCACGCGGATATCGCCGAGCAATCCCTGCCGCACCATGCCGCGCGCATGCCGCACGAGCGGATAGCCCGTGTACGTGTATGTCACCGCGAACACCAGCCCCTTGTCGCGCGCGAGCTTTTGCAGCGCCTCGCCTTCGGCCAGCGATACCGCGAGCGGCTTGTCGCAGATCACGTGGATGCCGGCTTCGAGAAACGCCGTGGCAATGGGCGCATGCAGATGATTCGGCGTGACGATAGCCACCGCTTCCACGCCGTCCGAACGCCCCGCCTCGACTCGCGCCATTTCGCGATAATCGCCATAGCTGCGCGGCAAACCGATTGCCGATGCGCTCGCCGCCGCGCGCTGCGGGTCCGATGACAACGCGCCCGCCACCAACTCATAACGGTCGTCGAGCCGCGCCGCGATCCGGTGCACCGCGCCGATGAACGCGCCCTCGCCGCCGCCTACCATGCCCAGCCGCACGCGCTTCATCGCGTTTCTCCCATGCCGAGCACGCCGCGCAACTGCTCGCGATTCGCGCCGCTGCCCGCGAAGTCGTCGAAGGCGCGTTCGGCCACGCGGATGATGTGATCGCGGATAAACACCGCGCCTTCGCGCGCGCCGTCTTCCGGATGCTTCAACGCGCATTCCCATTCAAGCACGGCCCAGCCTGGGAAATCGTATTGCGCCATCTTCGAGAAGATCGCCTTGAAGTCGATCTGCCCGTCGCCTAACGAGCGAAAGCGCCCGGCGCGCTCGACCCATCCCGAATATCCGCCGTACACGCCTTGGCGGCCATTCGGCCGGAACTCCGCGTCCTTCACATGAAACGCCTTGATGCGCGCGTGATAGATGTCGATGAACGCCAGATAATCGAGTTGCTGCAAAACGAAGTGACTCGGATCGAACAGGATATTCGCGCACGGATGGTCATCCACCGCCGCGAGAAAGCGCTCGAAGGTCACGCCATCGTGCAGGTCTTCGCCGGGGTGCAGTTCGTAACACACGTCGACGCCCGCGTGCTCGAACTCATCGAGGATCGGTCGCCAGCGCGCGGCAAGTTCCTCGAATGCGGCTTCGACGAGACCCGCCGGACGCTGCGGCCACGGATAGAAATACGGCCACGCGAGCGCGCCCGAAAAGGTCACATGCGCAGCGAGCCCGAGCCGTTTCGATGCCGCCGCCGCGTACTTCAATTGCCCGATCGCCCATTCGGTGCGCGCGGCCGGATCGCCTCGCACATGGGGCGCGGCGAAGCCATCGAACAAGGTGTCGTAGGCCGGATGCACCGCGACCAGTTGCCCTTGCAGATGCGTAGACAATTCGGTGATCGCGACGCCCGCATCCTCGACGGTGCGGCGAATGTCGTCGCAATAGGCATCGCTGGATGCGGCCTTCTCCAGATCGATCAGACGCGGATCCGCCGGCACCTGAATGCCCGCGTAGCCGAGTCCTTTCGCCCACGACGCGAGATGCGCGAGCGAGTCGAACGGCACGTCGTCGCCCATGAATTGCGCGAGAAAGATCGCGGGGCCCTTGATGGTCTTCATCTTTCGCCTCGATATTTGAACAACGCGAAGGGCCGGTCGAAACCGGCCCGCCACTCAGAACGGCGAGTTCGGGTAATAGAACTGCTTGGCGTTCTCCTTCGTGATGAGCACCGAGGGAATGATCGTGGTCGGCGGCAGCTTGTCGCCCTTCAAGCGCGCTTCGGCGGTGAGCTTGATCGCGTCGTAGATGAACTTCGGCGAGTACGAGACGTCGGCCTTTACGAGCTTGTCGCCATCCATGATGCGCTTGACCGCTTCCTTCGATCCCGCGCCGCCGAACACTTCCTTGATATCGGTGCGCTTTGCCTGCTCGATCGCCTTCAGTACGCCGATCATCATGTCGTCGTCGGCGGCCCACACGGCGTCGATGTGCTTGAAGCGCGTGAGATAGTCCTGCATGGTCTTGAAGGCGTCGTCGCGATTCCAATTGGCGTATTTCGCATCGAGAATCTTCATGTCCGGATGCTGCTTGATCACGCCTTCGAACGCGGCCCAGCGTTCATTGTCGAGGGTCGTCGGAATGCCGCGCAACGCGACGATATCGCCCTTGTTGTCCAGCGTCTTCGCGAGATATTCGGCGGGCAGCTTGCCGAACGCAGTGTTGTCGCCGGCGACGTACGCGTCCTGCGCGCTGGTGTCGGTCAAGCCGCGATCCACGACCGTCACGTACACGCCTTTCTTCTTCACCTGCGCGACTGGCTGCGTGAGCGACGCCGATTCGAACGGGAAAATCACGAGCGCATTGATCTTGTTGACCGTCACGAGATCCTGCAACTGGTTGGCCTGTTCGGGCGCGCCGGCCGCCGTCTTCACGATCACTTTGAGGTCGGGATGCGCCTTCTCCAGTTCCTTCTTCGCTTCGTTGGCCCACCAGACGATACCGCCCGTGAAGCCGTGCGTCGCGGTCGGAATGGCGACGCCGAGCACGACTTTATCGGCGGCGGATACGGACGTGGAAACGGCGAACGCGCTCGCCGTCAAGGTAAGCGCGGCGAGCGCGCGAAGCACGAGTTTCATGACGATGTCTCCTGTGTTTTAGATACTTCTATCGACGTCCACGCTGCAGGAAGGCCACGAAAATGATCACGGCGCCCTGCACCGCCGCATTCAGATACACGCTGATGATGCTCGTCAGGTTCAAGATGTTGTTGATGACCGAAAGCAGAATCGCGCCGATGACCGTGCCGATCACGCGCCCTTCGCCGCCTCTGAGCGCGGTGCCGCCCACCACCACGGCCGCGATGGCTTCGAGCTCCCACAAGAGGCCGGTGGTCGGCGTGGCCGAACCGAGCCGCGGCACGTAGAGCACGGTCGCGACCGCGACGCACAGTCCAAGCAGCACGTAGGTCGCGATCTTCACCTGATCCACGCGAATGGCCGCATAACGCGCAACCTGTTCGTTCGAACCGATAGCCTGCACGTGACGCCCGAACACCGTGCGATTGAGCACGATAGCGCCGCCCGCCGCGACGATCAGGAACACCCAGATCGGCACGGGCACGCCGAAGAGACTCGCGTAATAGACCGGGCCGTAGAGATCGACGAGCGAATTGTCGAGCGTGAGCGCGCCGCCATCCGCGAGCCATGTCAGAAGCGCGCGAAACACGCCGAGCGTTCCCAGCGTGACGATGAACGGCTCGATGCGCCCCTTGGTCACGAGCAAGCCATGCGCGAGCCCGAACAACGCACCGAGCACGAGCGCCAGCACGATGCCGAGCGCGAGAATCGCGAGCGGCGGCACGGCATGTCCGCGCACGCCCTGCAGCAGCCCGTTCATCATGTAGATCATGCTGCCCGCGATGAGCGCGGCCATTGACCCGACCGACAGGTCGATCCCGCCCGAGATGATGACGAAGGTCATCCCCACCGCGATGATGCCGATGAACGATGTGCGCGTGAGCACGTTCATGGCGTTGTCGAAAGTGGCGAAGTCGCCGTTGAGCATGGTTCCGCCGACGCAAAGCGCGATCAGCCCGATCAGCGGCCCGACGCCGAACAGTATGCGTGAGTAGGCGGCGAGGCGGCTTTCCTGCGCGGTGTCTTCAGTGTGTGCCGGTCGCATGCGCGATCAACCTCTCTTCGGTCAGGAGTTCCATGCCGAGCGTCGCGACGAGCTCGCCCGCGCGCATCACCGCGACGCGATGACAAAGCCCGATGAGTTCGATCAGCTCGGAAGAGATCACGATCACCGCGCGGCCTTCGGCGGCCAGGCGATGAATCAGGAAATAGATGTCGCGTTTGGCGCCGACATCGACGCCGCGCGTCGGTTCGTCGAGCACGATCACGCGCGGATCGGGATGCAGGAACTTGGCGAGCGCGAGCTTCTGCTGATTGCCGCCCGAGAGCATGCGCGCGCGGCTCTTCGCGTTGCCCGTGCGTATGCCGAAGTCCTTCACGGCGACTTCGAGCGCCACGCGTTCCGCGTGCATGTCGACGAGCGGATGCGCGTAGCGTTCCAGCGTCATCATCGTGAGATTGTCTTTCAACGCCATGTCGACATGCAGGCCGCGTCCCTTGCGGTCTTCGCTCAAGTAAGTGATGCCGTGACGCATGGCGTCGCGCGGGCTTTTGAGCTTCACGGTGCCATTTTCAATCGCGATGGTTCCCGCGCTCAGCGGCCGCAAACCCACGAGCGCTTCGAAGAGTTCCGTGCGTCCCGCGCCGACGAGACCCGCGAAGCCGAACACTTCGCCCGCGCGCACCGAGAAGCTCACGCCTTCCGCCCAGCCCGGCACCGACGCTTGATCGACCTTGAAGGCGACGGGCGCATCGGCGGCGAGCGGCGGCTTGTCCGGGAACATGTCGGAGACTTCGCGGCCGACCATCAGGTTCGCCATTTGATGACGCGTGATTTCATCGGTCGGCGAGCGCGCGACGAAGCGGCCATCGCGCATGACGATCACTTCGCCGGTCACGCGCTCCACTTCGTCGAGCTTGTGCGAGATATAGACGATGGTCACGCCCGCTTCCTTCAGCCGTGCCATCAACGCAAAAAGACGCTGCGTTTCGGAAGGCGTGAGCGTCGCGGTGGGCTCGTCCATGATGAGCAGGCGCGCATTGCGCAGCATCGCCTTGGCAATCTCGACCAACTGCTTTTCCGCGACGATCAAGTCGCGCACGCGCGTGTCCGGGTTCTTGTGCAGGCCGACTTCGGTGAGCGCGTCGCGGGCGGCATCGCGCATGGCCGGTTCATCGAGAAAGAAGCCGCGCCGCAACTCGTGCCCGAGAAACATGTTCTGCGTGATGCTGAGATGATCCGCGAGGTTCAGTTCCTGGTGGATCAGCACGATGCCGGCATGTTCCGCTTCACGCGAACTTCTGAAGTCGGCTCGTCTTCCGTCGATCACCATCTCGCCTGCGTTGGCGCGCTCGTAGCCAGCGAGGATTTTCATGAGCGTGGACTTGCCCGCGCCGTTTTCGCCAAGCAAGCCGTGGATGCGTCCCGGCTTCAGATCGAAGCTCACGCCGTGCAGCACGCGCACCGGCCCGAACTGTTTTTCGATCCCCTCGAAGCGCACGGCAAGGCTCATTTTCACGCGCTCCTTCGTTGAATGAGTCGATGCGGCAGCAGCACGCCCGGCACGTCCGTGCGTGGATCGCGCAGGCGCTTGAGCAGCAGTTCCGCCGCCGTTTCACCGAGCGCCTGCATAGGCTGCGAGACAGTGGTAAGCGGCGGATAGACATGTGCGGCCACCGCGATATCGTCGAAGCCCACTACCGCGACATCTTCCGGTACGCGCAAGCCGACGCCGCGCAGACCGTTCATCACGCCTATGGCGAGCGTGTCAGAAACGGCGAAGATCGCGGTCGGTCTTGTGCGCTCGCCAAGCGAGGCAAGCTGCGTGGCCGCGCGTTCGCCGGCGTCGTAATCGAGGCTTTCGAGTTCGACCTGCCACGCCGGATTGGCTTCGATACCCGCGTCCCGAAGCGCATCGCGATAACCGGCCAGCCGCTGGCGTCCGTACAGATAGCCGTGTCCCGAGTTGATGAGCGCGATGCGTTCGTGTCCCTTGCCAAGCAGATACCGCACGACATCGCCCGCTGCAAGATGATTGTCGATGCCCACGTAAGGCACGCCCGCGCCCGGATCGAATTCGCAGCACGCAACCCACGGCAAGGTCGAGGCCTCTTCGGCAAGCGCCTTTTGCACGGCGGCGGGGTCGAGACAGATTGCACCATCGGCACGGCGTCCGCGTAACAGGTCGAAGTAACTGCGCTCGCGCAAGGGGTCGGCGCCGGTATCGCACATCAGCATGAAATAGCCGTTTTGTCGCGCCACGCTGTCGATGCCACGTACGATAGCCGCATAAAACGGATTGCCGAAGTCCGGCACCATGGTGAGCAGCAGACGGCTTTCCGCCGTGCGGAGATTGCGCGCAAGTTCGTTGATGCGGTAACCGCTCGCAGCGACCGCCACGCGCACTTTTTCGCGCGTCGTCTCGCGCACGTTCGCATGGCCGTTGAGCACGCGCGATACCGTCGCGACCGACACGCCCGCGCGCTCGGCGACATCCGCTATCGATACTTCCTCGCGTGTACGAACCGTATCCGACATGCTGCGCGCCACCGCGGCGAACGAGATGTAATGGATTACATTATTCGGCGCGAGACGCGCTTAAAGCAACCGGAATCGGCTAGGGATAAACGCTTAAGGCGCGCGTCTGTCGATTTGCTTGCGGCTGGCTCGTCGTAGGGTGTGAGCGGGGAAAGGCCACGCTTGCAACTTATCGAGGAGCATTCCATGCGTTTCATGATGCTGATGATCCCGCGCGGCTACGAAAGCGCGCAACCGGGCACGCTGCCCTCCGCCGAAGCCGTCGCCTCAATGATGAAGTACAACGAAGAACTGCAGAAGGCAGGCGTGTTGCTCGCGCTCGACGGACTGCATCCCCCTTCGATGGGCGCGGGCGTTTCGTTCGAAGGCGGCAAGCCGCGCGTCGTCGACGGCCCTTTCGCCGAAGCCAAGGAAGTGCTAGGCGGTTACTGGATGCTGCAGGTCAAATCGCGCGAAGAGGCCATCGAATGGGCGAAGCGTTGTCCCGCTTCGGACAACGAGGTGATCGAAGTGCGGCAAGTCATGGAGTTCGGCGACTTTCCGCCCGACGTGCAGGAAGCGGCGGCGGGCTTCGATGAAGCGCACAACAAGCCGCGCTCTTGAGCCAGACGCGGAGCATTCGTGCTTTCGCCTCAAGCCGACGCGGTTAGTTCGAATAGCGATTGACGCAAGGCCTTCGCGCGCTTCTCTCCGAACTTCGCTTCGAACTCGGCCTGCGCGATGCGCCATTGCTCGACCGCTTTCTTGAGCGTCTCCTTGCCTTGCGACGTCAGCCGCAGCCCGACTGCACGCGAACTCGCCGCCTGCTGCTCCGCTTCGACGATGCCATCGCGTTGCAAAGGCTTGAGCGCGCGAACGAGCGTGGTGCGGTCCATGACCATGGCGTCGGCGAGATCCGCCATCGACACATCGGGCCGGCGCGCGATAGCCAACATGAGCGTGTATTGCGCGGCCGTGATGCCGGCCACGTTCAGATGCCGCTCGTACAACTGCGAGACATAGCGCGCGGCCTGACGGATAGCAAAGCAGTTGCAATCGAAGAGAGAAGAGTTCGGATTCGTAGCCATGCCGTTTAGCATATTTGTGCATATGCACTCTGTCAAGGGCCGCGTTTTCATCGACGCGACAGGAGGCTCTCGGGACGCGGCGCGAATCGTCGTGGCGCGAGTTGCTTCAAATCCCGCAGTGCCGCATCCCGCTTGGGGATTCGGTCCGCCGACGCTATGCCGAAATCCGCATCCGTCACGCGACTTAACAACAAGACGCGGCGAATTTGGCTCCCTAAATTGCGCATGTCCCGCCTCGTTCACCGTGCGCCGGATGCGCGCGAGGGGAAAGCCCTTCTTGCCGGCGCACTTGTGGCGATGTCCCATTCGATAGTCGAAACAGTCAGTCAGACCAACAAGGAGAGGAAACCATGCGTATCCACACGAGCCTCAAGCTAGTCTGCGCCGCCGTCGCGCTTGCCGCGCTGCCGTTCGCCGCGGCCGCCGAGGACATGACGGTGAAAGTCGGCTTTGCCGCGCCGCTCACCGGCGCAAACGCGGGCTACGGCAAAGATCTCCAGAACGGCGTGCAACTCGCGCTCGATGAAGCGAACGCCAAAAAGATCAGCATCGGCGGCAAGACGGCGAAGTTCGAAATCGCGGCGGAAGACGATCAGGCCGACCCGCGCATCGGCGTGCAGGCCGCGCAGAAGCTCGTGGATGACGGCGTGGCCGTGGTCGTCGGACACTTCAACTCGGGCACGACGCTGCCTGCATCGCCGATCTACAACACCGCCGGCATTCCGCTGATCGATCCCGCGGCGACTAACCCGACCATTACCACGCGTGGCCTGGAAAACGTCTTCACGGTCATTTCGAGCGATGCGCAGAACGCGGGCAACGCCGGCGCCTACGCGGTGACGACGACGAAGGCGAAGAAGATCGGCATCATCGACGACCGCACGGCCTTCGGTCAGGGCGAAGCCGACGAGTTCGAGAAAGCGGTGAAAGCGAAAGGCGGCACGATCGTCGCGCGCGAATTCAGCGACAACCAGACGGTCGACTTCAGCGCGCAGCTCACGCGTCTGAAGGCGGCCAACGCCGATCTGATTTTCTTCGGCGGACTGGATCGGCAAGCGGCAGCCGTGGTCAAGCGCATGAAGCAGCTCGGCATGACCGCGCAGTTCGTGGGCGGCGGCGGCGTGATGGATGCCGACTTCCTCAAGCTCGCCGGCGACGCGGCCGAAGGCGCGCAGGCGTGGGAATACGGCAGCCCGCTCGACAAGCTGCCGCAAGGCAAGGCGTTCAGCGACAAGTTCCAAAAACGCTTCGGGGTGGCGATTCTCTCGTATGCGCCGTTCGGCTACGACGCCGCGTGGGCCGCGATCAACGCAATGGAGAAGGCCGGTTCCGCCGATCCCAAGGTGTATCGGCCGGCGTTGAAGAAGATCTCCTTCGATGGCATTACCGGCCCGATCGCATTCGATGACAACGGCGCGTTGAAGAACGCGTCATCGACGCTCTATCAGGTGAAGAACGGCCAGTGGGACACCGTGGTGACGAAGCACGGCATGTAAGCGTTGCACGTGCTCAGGCTTGCACGGCGTTCGTGTAAGCCTGGAGCGTCTCACGCGTCTGTGCCGCCTCCCCTTCCAGCCATGTCGCGAACTGCTGCAAGGTCGGCGACGGCGCGGGCCGCTCGGGGTAAACGAGGTAGTACGCCGCGCCGCTCGGCACACACAGCGAAAACGGCGCGATCACGCGTTTCGCGCGCAAGTCGTCCTCGATCAGCGACAAGTCGCCGATGGTTACGCCGAGACCCTGCATCGCCGATGTGATGGCGAGATCGAGCGTGTCGAAATGCTGCGCCTTCATCGAAGGCAGGCCGGCGTAACCATAAGCGCCGAGCCACAAGAGCCAGTCGCGCCGGTCGCGTGTGGGATGCAAAAGCGTCTTGCCGGCCAGATCGTCGGGCGTCGGTG
This sequence comes from Caballeronia sp. GAWG2-1, assembly GCF_023631405.1. Taxonomy (NCBI): domain Bacteria; kingdom Pseudomonadati; phylum Pseudomonadota; class Betaproteobacteria; order Burkholderiales; family Burkholderiaceae; genus Caballeronia; species Caballeronia sp. GAWG2-1. The sequence continues at coordinate 145,036 of NZ_JALQDD010000023.1, read as the reverse complement.
CGCGGTCCCGCCGAACCTTGAACTGCTCGGGCGCACAGACGGGCGTCAACACTTCATCGAACAGATGGTGCGAGCTGACACCCTTCTGCGCTGGCGCCGGCGCGCCAAACACGATGGCTGCATCGAACTGTTCGGCGTTGAACTCGACACTGTGCGACACGGCTGCGGTCACTTCGATCACCAGTTCCGGACGCTCGTTCTGCAGACGAATGACACGCGGCAAGACCCAGCGCATGGCGCAGGTCGGACACTTCAGACGCAGTGTTCCGGACTGTGCGCCACCTTTCGCGAGCGCATCGGCGATCTGTTCGAAAGCCTGCTGCAACGGCGCGATGAGCAACGCGCCATGATGCGTGAGCGCAAGGCCGCGCGCCTGCCGCACGAAGAGCGCATAGCCGAGATGCGCCTCCAGTCCGGCAATCTGGCGGCTCACCGCGCCTTGCGTCACGTTCAACACATCGGCGGCGCGTGTGAAATTGAGCTTGCGCGCGACCACGAGGAAGGTCTTCAGCACGTCCAGGGATGGCAAGGGTTTCATGTGGTCGTTCGCGGGTTTGTCTACGTAGCCATGAATTCGAAGCATGGCTAGTATGACAAAGTTTCGATTGTTCCGGCTTTATTGCCGCGGTTCAATCGACGGACTGCAATACCGGAGACATTTGCCGTGCAAAGCGCCTGCATCCCCGAGTCGAAACTGCCGAGCGTCGGCACGACTATTTTCACCGTGATCGGCCAGCTTGCCGACGAACATCACGCGCTCAATCTTTCTCAAGGCGCGCCGAACTTCGCATGCGATCCGCGCCTGATCGAAGGCGTCGAGCGAGCCATGCGAGCAGGACATAACCAATATTCGCCGATGTCGGGCGTGCTGGCGCTGCGTGAAGCCATCGCCGACAAGACGCACAAGCTGTATGGCGCGCAGTACGATCCGGGAACGGAAGTGACGGTTGTGGCGAGCGCGAGCGAGGGGCTTTATGCGACCATCAGCGCGCTCGTGCATCCCGGCGACGAGGTGATCTACTTCGAGCCGTCGTTCGACAGTTACGCGCCGATCGTGCAGCTTCAGGGTGCGACGCCTATCGCCATCCAGCTATCGGCGGAGAATTTTCAGATCGACTGGGACGAAGTCGCGGCGGCCATCACGCCGAAAACGCGCATGATCCTAGTCAACACGCCGCACAATCCGACCGGCAGCGCCTTCGCCGATGAAGACATCGCGCGTCTCACGGCGCTCACGCGCGACACGAAGATCATCGTGCTGTCGGACGAAGTCTACGAGCACGTAGTGTTCGACGGCGCGCCGCATCATGGCATGGCGCGCTACCCGGAACTGGCCGAGCGCAGCGTGATCGTGTCGTCGTTCGGCAAGTCGTATCACGTGACGGGCTGGCGCGTTGGCTACTGTCTCGCGCCCGCCGCGTTGACTGCCGAGATCCGCAAGATTCACCAGTTCATGACGTTTTCCGCCGATACGCCGATGCAAATGGCTTTCGCCGAAGCGCTCGCCGACGAATCGAGCTATCTCAACCTCGGACCGTTCTATCAGCACAAGCGCGATTTGCTGGCGACATCGCTCGCGGGATCGCGCTTCGAATTGCTGCCGAGCGCGGGCAGTTTCTTCATGCTCGCACGCTACAGCGCGATTTCGGATGAAAGCGACAGCGACTTCGTGCTGCGCCTGATTCGCGAGGCGCGCGTGGCGACCATTCCATTGTCCGCGTTTTATACCGACGGCACCGACAACCACGTGATCCGGCTTTCGTTCGCGAAGGACGACGACACGCTGATCGAAGGCGCGCGCCGCCTTTGCTCCATCTAAAAACATTCGAGACACGACACGATGAAGATCAAATACGCCGCCACCGCCCTATTCCTTGCCTGCTCGTTCGCGAGCGGCGCGGCGTTCGCCGCCGATACCTTGCGTTTCGGGCTCGAAGCGCAGTACCCGCCGTTCGAGTCGAAGGCGTCGACGGGCGAACTGCAAGGACTCGATATCGATGTCGGCAACGCCGTGTGCGTGGCGGCGCAGATGAGCTGCAAGTGGGTCGAGACCTCTTTCGACGGGTTGATTCCCGCGCTGCAGGGCCGCAAGTTCGACGCCATCAATTCGGCGATGAACGCGACCGACCAGCGCCGTCAGGCCATCGACTTCACGACGGTGGTGTATCGCGTGCCGACGCAACTCATCGCGAAAACGGGCAGTGGACTCGAACCGACGCCCGCGTCGCTAAAGGGCAAGAGCGTGGGCGTGTTGCAGGGTTCGATCCAGGAGACCTTTGCCAAGGCGCATTGGGAAAACGAAGGCGTGAAGGTCGTGCCGTATCAGGATCAGAACCAGGTCTACACGGACCTCAAGTCCGGCCGCCTCGATGCCACGCTGGTGCTCGCGCCTGCGGGACAAACCGGCTTTCTGTCGAAGCCCGACGGCAACGGCTTTGCGTTCGTCGGCGCGCCGGTGCGGGACGACAAGATTCTCGGCAGCGGCATTGCGTACGGCGTGCGCAAGGGCGACGATGCGCTGAAGAGCAAACTCAACGCGGCCATCGCGAAGGTGAAGGCCGACGGCACGATCGACAAGTTCGCGAAGAAGTATTTGGGGGAAATCGATATTTCGGCGAAATGAGGGATGAGCGGGCGTTCAGCAACTTTCCCACGGCACAGGCACACTGGCGGCTTGATTCACCACCCGCGGCGCGTCGAAGCGCCGCGGCGCCCTCACAGGAAAAGCATTGAGCACGCCGCCTCGAACGAACCCCGCCGCCCCTGGACAACCGGCCGCGCCCGCACCACTGCAAGGCGGGCAACTGGTGCTCGCCACTTTCGCCGTGGCGCTCGCTACGTTCATGAACGTGCTGGATTCGTCGATCGCCAACGTCGCGATTCCGACCATCTCCGGCAATCTCGGCGTCTCGGTCAACGAAGGCACCTGGGTCATCACGGTGTTCGCCGCGTCGAACGCGGTTTCCATTCCGCTGACCGGCTGGCTCACGCAGCGACTCGGGCAAATTCATCTGTTCGTCGGCGCGATCCTCATGTTCGTGCTCTCCTCGTGGTTGTGCGGTCTTGCGCCCAATTTGCCTGTGCTGCTTTTCGCGCGCGTCTTGCAGGGCGCGGTGGCCGGGCCGCTGATTCCGCTCTCGCAAGCCATTCTGCTCGGCTCGTATCCGAAAGAGAAATCGTCGATGGCGCTCTCGCTCTGGGCGATGACCGCGACCGTCGGCCCGATCGCCGGTCCCGCGCTCGGCGGCTGGATCACGGATAGTTATTCTTGGTCGTGGATCTTCTATATCAACATCCCGGTCGGCATTTTCGCGGCGGGCGTGACGTGGATCATCTACCGCAACCGCGAGTCGCCGAGCCGCAAGGCGCCTATCGATATCGTCGGGCTCGGGCTGCTGATCGCGTGGGTCGCGTCCTTGCAGATCATGCTCGACAAGGGACGCGATCTGGACTGGTTCCAGTCGCCGGTCATCGTCATTCTCGCGATAACGGCAGCCATTTCATTCGCGTTTTTCGTCGTGTGGGAGCTGACGGCGGAGAATCCGGTCGTCGATTTGCGGCTCTTCGCGGGACGCAATTTCTTCGGCGGCACGGTGGCCATTTCGGTCGCTTATGGCGTGTTTTTCGGCAATCTCGTGTTGTTGCCGCAATGGATGCAGCAGTATTTGAACTACCGTTCCGTCGACGCGGGTCTCGTCACCGCGCCGCTCGGCATCTTCGCCGTGATTCTCGCGCCGGTAATGGGCAAGGTGCTGCCGCGCAGCGACGCACGCGTGATCGCGACCATGGCGTTCGTGGGCTTCGCGTTCGTATTCTGGCTGCGCTCGAAGTATGTGATCGAGATCGATACCTGGCATCTCGTGCTGCCGACGCTCCTGCAAGGCATTCCGATGGCGATGTTCTTCGTGCCGCTCACGGCCATCGTGCTGTCGGGCTTGCCGCCATCGAAAATACCGGCGGCGGCAGGCTTGTCGAATTTCGCGCGGGTGTTTTGCGGCGCGGTGGGGACATCGCTTGCGGGCAACGAGTGGGATCATCGGATCGCGCTGCATCACGAGCGGCTGACGGAGCAGGCGAATATCTATAACCCGGCGTTCTTGCAGTCGCTCGGCATGTCGCAATCGACGCTGAATATCGGTGAAGCCCAGGCGCGTGGGATGTTCAACTTCACCGTCAACACTCAAGCCGCGATGATGGGGCTCAACGATATCTTCCTCATTTCAGCGGTCATCTTCATTCTGATCATTCCGCTGATCTGGATTACGAAGGTGGCGAAGGGTGGCGGCGGTGGGGCGGCGGCGGGGGCGCATTAGGTGGTGGCTCGCGGGCTGAGAAAGCCCGCGCATCGGGAAGTCAGTCGGGGTAGAACTCTGGCTCGAGTGCCTGGATCATTGGCCAAGCACACAATTCCGGAAATACGTCGATATCGATTCCCGTCTCCGCCTGCGCCAGATTTTTAGCCTTGGACCAAATAAGGTCGATCCAATCCGCGTCATCGAACTTACCTTTAAGGCTCGGTGCTTCTCGCAAAACATACATTACGTCCTTGCGCTGCTTGCGGATCGTAAATCGCCAGCTTTTGCTACGCCTCTCCGGCTGACACTGCCACTTCAACAAATGCGCTAGCAGCACCGACATGCGGCTTGCCAATTCTCGTTGCTCGCACTTGCCCACGTCTTCGATTTCCTCTGCGATATGCTCGATATCGATGGCCGAGAGCTTTCCTTCACGCAGCAGCGCGGCCTGTTCCTTGGCCCATGCCACCACGTCTTGCTCGTAACTCGTTCCCATCGGCTGACTCCCGTTCTTCAGCGGTTATCCGGTTCGAACGGACGTTGAAATAATAAACAATACTTGCAGCAGGCAAAGGTCGTCCATACGGCCAACGCTCACTTCAACCCTTCAACCCCAACTCCACCCGCTCCCCCGCGCCCTTATCCTTGATCCCGTCCGCGTTCAGCTTGGGCGCGACGACAAAAATCCGGCTGCTGTCGATCTTCCCGTCGAAGTACTCCTTCACCGCCTGCGCGCGGCGCTGCGCCAGATCGCGCAACGCGCCTTCATCGACTGGTGCGTTTTCAGTCAGCGCGCTCTTCATGTCCGCGTCCGGCACCGACTTCGTCAAGCCGATGAAGTTCTTCGGCTTCTTGAAATCCGCCGACTTATAAACCTTCGTCAGATACTTGTCGTAATCCGCATCCGATACCTTCACCGACTGCCAGTCCACATTCTCGCCGCCATCCGACATGTCGCGGACCTTCGCGCGTTTGATTTGGCCATCCAGCCAAGCGCTGCGTAACGCGGGTTCATCGACTTTCGGATCGACGCGCCCCGTCACATCCAGCCTGATCGACGTTTTGTCCGCGAGCGCCTTCGAAATCGTCTCCAGCTTCTTCTGCGCGGCATCGTTAAGCGTCGCCGAGCCTGCGTCGAATTCGACGTAATTCAGCTCCTCGCCGCTGCCGCCGAACGCATGCGCGAGCAGCGAGAACGGCGCGGTCACCGCCTTTTGCACCAGATTCAATATGGCTTGCCAGACGAGCCCGCCAATAGAAAACTCCGGATTCGAAAGCGATCCCGAAATGGGAATGTTCACGTCGATCTCGCCGCGCGAATTCTTTAGCAACGACACGGCGAGCCGCACCGGCAGCTTCGTCGCCGTCGAATTGTCGACGTGATCGCCGAACGTCAACTGGTCGATGAACAGGTGGTTGTTCGCCGTGAGCTTGTCGTCGCCGAGCATGTAATGCAGATCGACGTTGAGCTTGCCCTTCGTGATCGGATAGCCCGCATACTTCGACGAATACGGCGTGAGGTTGGTGAGTTCGACGTCGTGCGCGCTCGCGGTCAAGTCGAGCGCGGGCTTTTCGATGAGCGGATTCACCTGTCCCTTGATCGAAACCGGTCCGTTCGCGGCAAGCTTGGCGGCAACATCGACGGGCGCGGGCGTCGTCGAATGCGTGCCGAATGCGCCGATGGTCCCGTTGATCGACACGAGATTCGCCGTGAAGTTGGGCTTGATGAAGTTGTCGGTGTAGGTCACACGGCCGTTCTGCAATACGAGCTGGCCGAAGCGCATGTTCACCGGAGGACCGGAGGCCGCCGCCGTCTTGACGGGCGCACTCGCCGCGACCGCCGCGGATGCCGCCGCCGATGCCTCGGGCTTCGACTGATCGCGCGTCACCGACTGCCGCGGGCCGTTGTCGCTTGCCACGACGCTCTTCAGGTTCAGCTTGCCTTGCGCGTCGAGCAACACGCGGCCGTAGAAGTTCGCGAAGGTCACGCGCGCCGCGTCAACGTCCGTGCCGCGCTCGCCATAGTTCACCTTCACGTTGGTGAGGCCGAGCAGTTTCCAGCCGGCGAAACGGTCGGACGTCGCTTTGTCCTGCATGCGCACGTCTGTCAGCGAAACATCGCCCTTGTAGGAAGCCGCGAGAGTCTTGCCACTGCCCGACAAGCCGACATCGCCATTGGCGTTGAGGAACGCGCTTGCGATATCGACGTTGAGTTTGTCGCCGAAATACGGTTCGAAGGCGGCGGCATCGACCTGATCGCCCTTCACATGCAGCGCGAGCTTGAGCGGTGTGACCGTGACCGTGCCATTTATATCGAGCGCGCCACGCCCGTTGAGCGTGAGCTTGCCGGTAACATCGAGCGGTTTCGAGAGATCGTCGCTGAACTGCTTCACGGCTACCGACATCGGCGCAATGCGCAGCTTCACGGGCGTCGTGGGCGTCAAGTCGGTGACATTAGCCGAGGCGTTATCGAGCGCGATCTGGCCAATTTGATAGCGCCACGCCGGTCCCGCTTCCTGCGCCTTCTGAATCTTGCGCGTGGCGCTCGGCTCCGGCGCAACCTCATGCGCTCCAGCGAGCGCGGCCAGGTCGATACTGCCGTCCTTGCGGCGCGTGGCATCGAGCGAAAGTCCCTTCAACTGCACGCTGTCGAGCGCGACCTGACGCGCGGGCACATCCACCTTGACGATCTTCGCGAGCGCGGCATCGAGCTTGATGGGCGCGGCGGCATCCGCGCCATTCGATGCATTCGGCACGAGCGTGAGCGCGTCGAGTTTCACATCGCCCGCGCCGACCTGCACGTTTGCTTCCGGCTTCGACCAATCGACCGACACCGGCAGATTCGCGCCGAGCGTGCCGCTCGTCACGCGCGCCGCCAGCGAATTCGCGATATAAGGCTGCAACGGCGGCAGCGCCAATGCTTTGAGCGCCAACTTGACGTCGGCGGTCTTGGCGGCGAGCGCGACGTTGCCGGAAGCGCCGAGCGAACCGCCGTGACCGAACGCCGTCTTGAGCGTGTAGCGCGCGGGCGTCTTGTCGAGCGTCGAAAAACCATCGAGCGTGACGGCAAGACCTGTCAGCGTTTCCTGCACGCGCTGCTTCATCAACTGGTCATCGAACGCGATCTTGCCGTCGTCGATGGCAACGTGCTTGATAGCCAGATCGAGCGGCGGCGTGTCCTTCGCTTCGGGCTTCTTCACCTCGGCCATCGCGGGCGGCGGCGCGAGTTTCTGCACGTTGAGCGTGCCGGACGGATCGCGCGCGAGCCGTACATCCGGGCCCGCAAGCGTCACTTCGTCGAGATGATAGATATCGCGTAACGGCTCGGCGTTGGCAATCTTCACATGCAACGCGCGCGCGGCGACGAGCGGTGCGTTCGCTTTATCGGTGACGGCGAGATCGGCCAGATCCGCAGTGCCGTCGATACGAATGGTCGGTGCATCGCCGGCAATGGCAAAGCGCACGTTGAGGTCGGTCGTGAGCTTGCCGCTCTTCACCGCGACGGGCACGGAAGCCGGCGCGTAAGACGCCATCTGCGGCACGTCGAGTCCGTCGAGCGTGAGCGCGATCTCCGACTCGCGCGACTCCGAAAACGGCTTCGTGCGGCCCTTCACGACGAGCGGCGAGCCGTCGATGTGCGCCTGTAATAACGGCGTCACGAAAATATCGGTGGCCGAGGGCAGCGTCGCGATGAAGGGGATACCGAGCGCGAACTGGTCGATGGTGTGCTTCGCCTTCAGGAGCCGGTCGTCGAACACGATCCGGCCGTTCTCCACGCGAATGTTCGACACGGAGAAGCGCGCCGGCTTGTCCGATGGCGGCGACGAAGGCTTCGAGAATTTCTCGATCAGATCGGAGAAATTGAAATGCTCGCCGTCGAAACGCACGATGCTGATGCGCGGCGAATCGATCTTCAGTTCATTGACGACGGGCGCGAGCCGGAAGATGGACGACCACGACGTGCGCACGACGAGCCGCGACACATCGACGAAACCGGCCGCCGCGCGGGGCGCTTTCGCGAGATTCGCGGGCGCTTCGCCGATATGCACGTCATCAGCTTCGAAATCGAGCGAATAAGGATTGAGCCAAATGCGCCGGATGGTCACCGGCCGGTCGAGTTGCTTGCCAAGCTGTTGCTCGGCGATATGACGAATGACCGGCGGCGCGACGAAGAAGCCGAGAAGGCCGATGACCACCACGAAGATGATCAGGCCAATCGCGATTCGCCGCGTACGCCGTGCATGCACGACGCCGCGCAGGGTTTGCCCGGCCGAGGCCAGTGAAGACTTGGTGACGCTTGCCATTCGATGCGCGCTGCGACGCGCGGCGGCGCATCGCCCTGTCAGGTAGAGGATGCTTCGAGTATACGACGAGGCATCGCGCAAACGTTCATCAAATGCTTCACTGCCGTTCGACGGCCGGCGGCGTCCACGTGCCGTCGCTTGCCTGCGGTTTGGGCGCGTAGAGGCGCATCGTCAGCTGAAAGTCGCCGTCGGGCGCGGGCAGCCAGTTCGATGCGCGCGCACGCGGCGGTGCTTCGGCCGATACGGTGACATCGACCGAACCGTCGCGGTTTTTCTTGAGGCGGTCGCGGTCGCTTAGCGACAGACGCGGCAGCTTGCCGTTGGCGAACGCGCCATCTTTCGTGTAGGCCGCGAGCGTCCAGAAACCGCGCACCGGCGGCAACTGGTTCGGCGCGAAGTGCAGCACGTAGGTGTTCGCGCCGTTGAGCGGATGGCCGTCGCTGTCCACGCGCGCAACCGGCTTCGCTTCGCCCGCCTTCGTCCCCGAAAACGGCTGATGGCGCGCGAGATAAGCCCGCAGAATGTAATCCGTGCCGTAGTTGCCGACGTCGTCGCCGAACCACGTCCAGCCGTTCTTCGTGATCGCGTTCGATGGCGCCGTCGCGAGATGCGCGCGGCCATCCGCGACACCGGACGCCAGAAGCGGCGCGTCGGCCTTCTTGAACTGCACCGGTTCGCCCGGCTTCACGCCGAGATCGGCGAGGCGGGACATCGCGGGCGCATCGTCGGCGGCGGGCGGATTGTCGTCGAGCGAGCGGGCAAGGCGCGCGAAAAACGCGTTGGCATCGAGCGCTTCGGCCTGCGCGCCGGGCGATGCCGTCGGCGCCGCGCTCGGCAAAGGCGGCACGCTAGGCGTCTGGCCCGTGGCATTGCCCGGCCACGCGCCCGTCACGGTCGAAGTAGGATCGGCGAGCGAGCCCTTGGTGGGCGTAAGCGTATCGATGCGCATCGACGTCTGCAGCTTTCTGACTTCGCGCACGTCGCGCATGCCGTTCACCCGCACGCGCACCGAAAGCCAGACGTAGCGCGTGCGCGTTTCGACGCGCGTTGCACCGGCGGGCAGCGTGCCCGTAAAGCCGGCGGGCACGAAGGCAATGAGCTGCGCCTTCGGAAACGGCGTCGTGTCGGCGCTCGAATACAGCGCGTTGCTCCATGCATCGAACGCGCGGGTATCGAGATAGCGTGCGCGCGGCGCGGCGGGCACGGTCACGATCACGGGATCGGCGGAGACATCGAGCCATGCGGAGGAATCGAGCGTATCGACGCTCGGCCAGCCGGTCGCGCCCGCGGGCGGCAACGCGATGGCGTGGCGGAACGTGTTGAGCGGCGCCTGACCCGGCCGCGCCGCCCCGCTTGCACGTTCCCGCGCGATGTCCGACGCGACGAGCGGAAAGCCGAACGTGTAGGCATCGACGACCTGGTTTTTTACCCAGCCGCCCGTATTTGCCGCCTCGGGCGTCGCGGTTCCCGCGCAGCCGGCGAGCAAGGCCGCGGCAGAAAGGCTCGTGCTGACCCATAAAGCGGCGTTGAGCGGAAGCGTCCAGCGTCGGTGCTTATTCATTCGAATGGAAATCCGGTTTTATTTCGATGGGTTCGCAGACGAGCAGCCCGCCGCCGTCCTGATCCCCGAGGTAGCGCGCCGAAAATTCGATCTCGAAATTGGGGTTTTAACGTATCCGCTGATGATAGGCAAGACAACACGCATAAAAGGCGCTACTCGTCGCGCAAATACGTCTGACCACTCGTCGAGACTCGCTTCACGGCATCGCGTAACATGAATGTTTTAGAACCTTTCGAACGAGTCCGACGCATGTATATTCCCGCCCATTTCGAGGAAAACCGCCCGGAAGCCCTGCGCGCGCTGATTGCCGCGCATCCTTTTGGCGCATTGGTCACGCATGGCCCGAATGGGCTTGACGCCAATCACATTCCTTTCGAACTCGATCCCGCCATCGGCGAACACGGCACCTTGCGCGCGCACGTGGCACGTGCAAATCCCGTGTGGCGCGAAGTCGGGGCGCGCGAGGACGTGCTGGTGATCTTTCAGGGCGCGGAAGGTTATATCTCGCCGACTTTCTATCCGAGCAAGCAGGAAACCCACCGTCAAGTGCCGACGTGGAATTACCTCGTCGTGCATGCGCATGGCCGAATCACCGTGCGTGACGACGAAGCCTACGTGCGCGGCGTCGTTGCGAAACTCACGCGCAAGATGGAAGCGGGCGAAGCAATGCCGTGGAAAATGGGCGACGCGCCGCGCGATTTCATCGATCAATTGCTGGGCGCGATCGTCGGCATCGAAATCGAGGTGACGCGGCTGGTCGGCAAGGCAAAGCTTTCGCAGAACAAGGCTGAAGCAGACCGCATCGGCGCGGTCGAGGGCTTGCGTCAGCGCGGCGGCGAGGAAGCCGGCGCGCTCGCCGACGCCATGTTCGGCTCGATCGAACCGCCTCGCGACTGAAATGCGCTCTTGACCTTCCAATCGTTGGAAGGTCGATACTGGCTTCATGCGTGGCCAGAAGGAGCGTTTCATCATGTCATCGGCACCAGTCAATCAAACCAGAACCGCGGAATTCGCCGTGAGCGGCATGACGTGCGCGTCGTGCGTCGCGCGCGTCGAGAAAATGCTCGGACGAGTGCCGGGCGTGGAATCGGTCGCCGTGAATCTCGCGACCGAAAAAGCCACCGTCCATACGAACGATGCCGTCACCGACCAACAACTGGTCGCGGCCATTACGAAAGCCGGTTATGAAGCGGCGAAGGTCGAGCCCGACGCGCCGCCTGTCGATGCGAAAACGCCGCAAGCGCTCGATGCCGAACTCGTCGCGGTGGTCGCGAGCGCGCTCGTCACGCTGCCCTTGCTTGCGCCGATGTTCGGCGCAGCGCTCTCGCCCTGGCTGCAACTGGCGCTCGCGAGCATCGTCCAGTTTGGCTTCGGCGCGCGTTTCTACGTCGGCGGTTATCGCGCGCTGCGGGCGTTCGCGGGCAATATGGATTTGCTCGTGGCGCTGGGGACATCGGCGGCGTGGGCGCTGAGTGTCTATCAGATGTTCGCGCACGGCGGCATGCCGATGCATCTGTTCTTCGAGGCATCGGCGGTCGTCATCACGCTGGTGCGCTTTGGCAAATGGCTGGAGACGCGCGCCAAACGCCAGACCACCGACGCCATCCGCGCCCTGAACGCGCTGCGTCCGACCACGGCGCGCGTGCGCGATCGCGCCAATCCTTCGCATGAAAGCGAGATTGCGCTCGCCGATGTGCGCGTGGGCGACATCGCCATCGTGCGGCCGGGCGAGCGCGTGCCGGTGGATGGCATCGTGCGCGAGGGACGCACGCATGTCGACGAATCGCTGATCACGGGCGAGAGTCTGCCGGTTGCGAAAGAGCCGGGCGCGCGCGCGACGGGCGGATCGATCAACGGCGAAGGCGTGATCGCGATCGAAACGACGGCCATCGGCGCGGAAACGACGCTCGCGCGGATCATCCGGCTGGTCGAATCGGCGCAAGCGGAAAAAGCGCCGATCCAGCGCCTGGTCGATCGCGTGTCCGCCGTTTTCGTACCGGCAATTCTGGTTATCGCGCTCATCACGCTGGCGGGCTGGCTTCTGCATGGCGCGGATGCCGAGACCGCCTGGCTCAACGCGGTCGCCGTGCTCGTGATCGCCTGCCCGTGCGCGCTCGGCCTCGCCACGCCGACCGCCATCATGGCCGGCACGGGCGTCGCGGCGCGTCACGGCATCCTGATCAAGGACGCGGAGGCGTTGGAACAGGCGCATGCCATTAGCGTCGTTGCGTTCGATAAGACCGGCACGCTGACGGTCGGCCAACCGAGCCTCGTCGCGTTCGAAGCCGCGCCGGGATTCGAGCGCGCGGAAGCACTCGCGCTGGCGGCGGCGGTGCAAAGAATGAGCGAGCATCCATTGGCGAAAGCGGTAGTCGGTTTCGCCGATAGCACGCCGGACATTGCGCGATACGAGGCGACGTCGGCGAAAGCAATTGCCGGACGCGGCGCGGAGGCTTTCATCGGCGCGCGCAACGTGGCGATAGGCAGTGCGCGCTGGGTCGAGGAATTGCATGCGGCCGTGCCCGAAGCGCTTGCCGTCGAGGCGCGCAACCTCGAAGCGCAGGGCAACACGGTGTCATGGCTCTTGGACCGCGCTGACGGCAAGGCGACCGTCCTCGCCCTGCTCGCGTTCGGCGACACGATCAAGCCGACGGCGCGGGCCGCCATCGAAAGACTCGCGCAACTGGGCGTGAAGGCCGCGCTCGTTACGGGCGATAACGCGGGTAGCGCGCAGGCGGTTGCGCGCGCGCTGGGCATTCCGTCGGCGCTGGTTTTCTCGCAGACCTTGCCCGCGGACAAGGCGCGCGTGATCGCGGAATTGAAGGCATCGAACCACGGCATCGTGGCGATGGCGGGCGACGGCATCAACGACGCACCCGCGCTCGCCGCCGCCGATGTCGGCATCGCGATGGGCAGCGGCACGGACGTGGCGATCGAAGCGGCGGGCATCACGCTCATGCGTGGCGACCCGGCGCTCGTGGCGGATGCCATCGACATTTCGCGCCGGACGTATCGCAAGATTCAGCAGAATCTTTTCTGGGCGTTTGTGTACAACCTGATCGGCATTCCGCTTGCCGCATTCGGCATGCTCGACCCAATGTTCGCCGGCGCGGCGATGGCGTTTTCGAGCGTGAGCGTGGTGGCGAACGCGTTGTTGTTGCGGCGCTGGCGTGCTCAGGCGGGAACCGAGGTGCCAGCGGAACGCGCGGGCAAACCAATCACCCGCCCCGCATAACGCGCATCGCACGCGGCAATCACCGCGTGCATATCGATACTTCGCGCCACGTCTTCATCGAACGAAGCCGACTTCGGCGCGCCGCTCGAATCGATGTGCATCATCATCTGCTCGCACGCCGATACCGGCTCCGCCTCGTCCGCTTCGAACATCTCCAGATAAAGATGCACGCGCTTCTTGTCGCGCGCGACGACCCACGCGTCCACTCGCACCGCCGCGCCTTCCTTGATCTCGCGCAGATAGCTCACATGGGCTTCGAGCGTGTAGAGCGTGCGCTGCCGCGCGCGCCTGCCCGCGTCGTCCAGACCGATGCCGTCCATGAACGCATCGGTCGCGAGGCTAAAGATCAGCATGTAGTACGCGTCACGCAGATGGCCGTTGTAATCGACCCATTCGGCCTTCACGGTGTCGCGATAAATCGTGCTCATGAATCTCGCCCCGTTAGTCTTCGATACCGTGCCGTGCCTTCGCCTGCGCAATCGCCTCGATCACGCTCGTGATGCAGTCGTCGCGATACCGCTCCAGTTCCTTGATGCCGCGTCCGTTCGTCTGCCGCGACGTGCCGTCCACCACGCGGTCGATGAGTTCATCGGTGAGCGTCGGCGCGACGAGCTTCGTCCACGGCAATTCGAGCGCGGGGCCGAATTGCTGCATGAAGTGTCGCATGCCCGCCTCGCCGCCCGCCAACGTATAGGTCAGGAACGTGCCCATGAACGACCAGCGAATGCCCGCGCCGTACCGAATTGCATCGTCGATCTCGCCGGTCGTCGCCACGCCTTCGTTCACCAAATGCAACGCCTCGCGCCACAACGCTTCGAGCAATCTGTCCGCGATAAAGCCCGGCACTTCCTTCTTTACGCGAAGCGGCCTCATGCCGATGGATGCGTAGAAGCTCATCGCGGTATCGATCGCGTCGCCGGAAGTCAACTCGCCGCCAAGCACTTCGACGAGCGGCAAAAGATAAACCGGATTGAACGGATGCCCGACCACGCAGCGCTCGGGATGTACGGCGCGTGCGTAAAAATCGCTGGGCAGAAGGCCCGAAGTGGATGACGCGATAATCGCACCGGCCTTCGCCGCGCGGCTCACGCGTTCGTGCAGCGCGAGCTTCAGTTCCTCGCGTTCGGGCGCGCTCTCCTGAATGAAATCCGCATCGGCGACGCACTCCTCGACAGTTTCCACCACGCGCAGGCGATCCTGCGACGCGCCTTTCGCCAGTCCCACGCGTTCCAGCGCCGGCCACGCATTGGCGACGTTCGCGCGTAACTGCGCTTGAGCGCCAGGCGCCGGGTCCCACGCGGTGACATCTAGCCCATGCGCAAGCGCGCGCGCCACCCAGCCGCTGCCGATCACACCCGCGCCGAGCGCGGCGAATTGCCTGACTTGCATATCGTCCATCCGATTGTAGTGATCCTGATCCTATGCCAACTGCCCGAGCGCGCGACGCTCCAGCAAGCGTTCGCCACGCGCCGGCAAACCGAGCTTGCGACGCCCTTCCGCCGGCGTGAGCGCGCGTCCGCCAAGACGTTCGATGATCTCCACCGCGCGCTGCACGAGCGAACCGTTGCTCGCATGCACGCCGCGATCGAGCCACAGATTGTCTTCGAGACCCACGCGCACATGACCGCCGAGTAGCATGGCTTGCGCGACCATCGGCATCTGCATGCGGCCGATACCGAAGCCCGCCCAATGCGCGCCAGGCGGCAGGTTATCGACCATGGCCTTCATGGTGCCCGTGTCGGGCGGCGCGCCCCAAGGAATGCCCATGCAAAGCTGAAAAAGCGGCGGCGCATCGAGCAGGCCTTCCTTCAGCAACTGATTCGCGAACCAGAGATGACCGGTATCGAAAATCTCGAGTTCCGGCTTCACGCCAAGCTGCTGGATGCGCTTTGCCCCGGCTCGGAGTTGCGCGGGCGTCGAGACGTAGATGTAGTCGCCATCGCCGAAATTGAGGGTGCCGCAATCGAGCGTGCAGATTTCCGGAAGCAGTTCCTCGACATGCGCAAGACGCGTGAGACCGCCGACGAGATCGGTGCCCTTGCCGAAGCGCATCGGCTCTTCGCCCGCGCCGATTTCCAGATCGCCGCCCATGCCCGCCGTCAAGTTGATGATGACATCGACATCCGATGAACGAATGCGATCCACCACTTCGCGATACAGCGCCGGGTCGCGGCTGCCGCGCCCGGTTTGCGGATCGCGCACATGGCAATGCGCCACGGTCGCGCCCGCACGCGCGGCCTCGATAGCCGCTTCGGCGATCTGCCTGGGCGTGACGGGTATTGCCGGATGTCTGGCCGTTGTGTCGCCTGCTCCCGTTACCGCGCAGGTCACGATCACGTCATGGTTCATGGTGGCGCTTGTCCTTATTCAGTTCAAAGTCCGAGGTATTGCTTCACCGCTGGCAGACCATCCTTGCCATCGACGGTCTTCACGCCCGCAAGCCATGAATCGAGCACCTGCGGATTCTTCTTGAGATACGCCTTTGCCGCTTCGGCGGGGCGTTCCTTGTTCATCACCGGTTCCATGAGACGGTTTTCGAGATCGGTATTGAACTTGAGATTCGATACGAACTTGCCGGCGTTCGGGCAGCGTGTGAGGAAGTCGGTATTCGTGAGCGTGTAGACGCGCGCTTCGCCATAGTTGGGGCCGAAGACTTCATCGCCGCCAGCGAGATAGTTGATCTTCATCTGAATGTTCATGGGATGAGGCTCCCAGCCCAAAAACACGACCGGCTTCTTGTCGCGAATGGCGCGTTCCACCGTCACCAGCATGCCTGCCTCGCTCGATTGCACGAGCTTGAATCCGCTGAGCCCGAACTGATTCGTGTCGATCATCTTCTGAATCTTGGCGTTTGCGCTGCTGCCCGGTTCGATGCCGTAGATCTTGCCGTCGAGCTCATCGCGATGCTTGGCGATATCCGCGAACGACTTGATGCCCGCGTCATACGCATAGCTCGGCACGGCAAGCGTGGCCTTCGCGCCAGAGAGATTCGGCGGATCGAGCTTCTGAATGCTCTTCGATTCGAGGAACGGCTCGACCGCCTTTTCCTGCACCGGCCACCAGTAGCCGAGCGACACGTCGATCTGCTTGCTCTTCAGACCCGCGAGCGAAATGGGCACGGAGGCGACCGTGGTCTTCGGCGCATAACCGAGCCCTTCGAAGACGACGGAAGCGAGCGCGGTCGTCGACGTGATGTCGGTCCAGCCGATATCCACGAAGCGCACGTTGCGGCAGCTCGCATCATCGGCGGCAAGCGCGAAGGCGCCGTGAGTCAGTGCGGTCGCGGCACAGGCGCCGGTCAGAAGCAGTTTCGAAACCAGGCGATGTCTCATGGCGTGCTGTTCCGGTGAGGGTTCATTGGATGCCGGTTCGTCGTGCCGGCGTGCATCAAAAGTAACGCCGCATAAAGGCGAACGAACGACCGCTTGCGACCGCGACTTGACCGCATGCGACGTGCTAGAAGAAAGGCCTGCGAATACGGGCCACGCCGGATTGCGCGGGCTTTTTGTGCTTGCTAGCGTGGAGCGTTCGTCCAAAGCGCCACACGCCATTCGATGCCCGTTCCCCAAGACTTCCACTTCCTGCTGCTGCCCGAGTTCTCGTCCATTGGCTTCATGTCGGCGATCGAGCCCTTGCGGGTTGCAAATCGCTTCAGCGGCGAGTTGTATCGCTGGCATATCCTGTCGCCCGATGGCGGGCCGGTGGCCGCGAGCAACGGCATCTCGCTGAATGCGGAAAGCGCGTTCGACAGCGTGACACATGCGGATACCGTGTTCGTCGTATCGGGATTCGAGCCGCTCGCGCGCTATACACGCGGCATCGGCGAGTGGTTGAAGCGGCTGGATCGCGCGGGCGCGACGCTTGGCGGCATCGATACGGGCAGCTTCATTCTCGCCGAAGCCGGCCTGCTCGCGGACAAGCGCGCGACGTTGCACTGGGAAGCGGCGGCGGCCTTCGCCGAGCGCTATCCCGCGATAGAAACGAGCCAGGAGTTGTTCGAGATCGATACGCGGCGCATTACGTGCGCGGGCGGCACTGCGTCCATCGACCTCATGCTGGATCTGATCGCGCGCGATCATGGCGCGGAACTCGCGGCGCAAGTGTCGGAGCAGTTCGTGCTGGGGCGCATCCGGCAGCGCTCGGACCATCAGCGCATGAAGATCGCGGCGCGCTATGGCATTCACAATCGCAAGTTGATTCAGGTGATCGGCGTGATGGAGCAGCATATGGAAGAGCCGCTCTCGCCCGATGAGCTCGCGCAATCCATCGGCGTCACGCGACGTCAGCTCGAACGCCTGTTCTGCACCGCGCTAAAGGACACGCCGACGCAT
Source organism: Caballeronia sp. GAWG2-1 (assembly GCF_023631405.1). Classification (NCBI taxonomy): domain Bacteria; kingdom Pseudomonadati; phylum Pseudomonadota; class Betaproteobacteria; order Burkholderiales; family Burkholderiaceae; genus Caballeronia; species Caballeronia sp. GAWG2-1. The sequence goes on along the minus strand of NZ_JALQDD010000023.1, from coordinate 127,310 downwards.
TTTTATCTCGGGCTGCGTCTCACGCGCGCACGCGAGCTGCTGCAGCAAACCGATATGTCGATACTTGCCGTGTGTGTCGCGTGCGGGTTCGAATCGCCGTCGCACTTTTCGCGGACGTATCGCGCGCGCTTCAATGCGAGTCCGCGGCAGGACCGCAGCGCGTTGCGCGCCGTGCCTGCCGCCGCGTGATCTTCGTCTCGCCTAGAACGAGTGCCGCATGCCGATGCGCACATCCGACTGCGTATTCGAAGTCGACGGCGTGAAGCTATAACCGATGACGGCATCGATCGGACCCGACGCACGCAGATAATCGCCGGATACATAGACGTCGGTACGCTTCGAAAGCAGATAGTGCAGTCCGAGCGAACCCTGGTTCCAGTGATTGCCTTCGAAGCGCGTGTGCTGATAACCGCCGTAAAGCGCGAGATCCGGCCTGAACGAATACGACGCGCCGCCTTCGTAGACTTGCATATGCGAGGTCACGCCGAGGCCCTTGATGGTCGTGTACGTGAAGTTGCCCGAGAGCATCAGGTCGCCGAGCGTCCACGCGCCGCCGACTGCAAAGGCGCCTTGTTTATCGACGGGAAACGAATTCGTGCTGTAGAGGTCCGTGACTGCGCCCGTGGCCGGATCGACCGATACCGTCGGCTGGCCCAAGAACGTGCGCGCGCCGATCATCGCGTAGGGATCGAACGCGTAAATGCCGAACGGGTTGTTCAGTTGCGTATAGGCCGCGCCCACGTTGAAGGTGTTGGCCGCATAGTGCGCGCCCACGCTCCACGCGCTGTTGCGATGAAAGTCGCCCGCGTTATTGCCGAACGAATACATGCCGCCGAAGGTAAAACCCGCGATATTGTTCGAGAGGAACTTGACCGAGTTCGGCAAGCGGTCGCCGTTCATCCGGTCGAAGTCGCCCTGGTGGATGGCATAGCCGCTTCCCCATGCCGAGATGTTGTAGAGGTAGACCATCTCCTCGGTCATATCTAGCTGATTACCGAACGAGATTTGCCCCCACGGGTTCTTGAGGCCCACATAGGCTTGCCGTCCAAACTCCGCGCCGCCGAATGCATAGCGCCCGGTCCCGAGGCGGAAGCCCGATTCCAGCGCGAAGATCGCCTGCAGTCCGCCGCCCAAATCTTCCACGCCACGAAAGCCGATGCGGTTGCCGTAGGACACGCCATCGTCGAACTTCACGACATGCGAGCCACCGGTGTTGTTCACATAGGTGATGCCTGCGTCGAGAATGCCGTAGAGCGTCACGCTGCTCTGCGCGTGCGATAGGGCCGGCGCGCCTGCCGCGCTCGCCGCGAGCGCGAGTCCCGCAAGACTGGAACGACGGCCGCGGGCGAGTCTCGAAACGCTTCGTGCGGCATGTCCTCTTCTCATCTGCTGCTCCTCTTCTTGTGGGTTGTCGTGTCGTTGAAGGTTGCTGATCGTTCGTCGTGTCCTGCTGAAAGTGCTAAAGACTGCCGCTGAAACGCTGCATTTCGATGCATCGGCGTGCGTGCGCCAACGTCGTAAAAGTAAGGCCACATATAAGCCACGGCTCGACCCGGTGCGACGCAAACATGTCCAGTTGCGACTCGCGCTCATTTGCAGCCCTTCTATTTCGGACATGCCCGATATCGGATTCCTCTGCTCCTACCCATACTTCTGAATCTGTAAAAAAGCGCTACATCGCAACATCTGCATCAACCACTGATCGAACATGACCACTCGCTGCCTGAGCATCTTCCACGTCGACGCCCCTCACGTTCTTGCCAATCACAAGCACTACAGCTCTCGCATGGGCTATGAGCACACCGCTGTTTCCATGGCGGGTATGCAGGGCAAAGCCCAACGAACGCTTCTCAAGTACGAACTCGTGCTGCATCACTTGCGGCAGATGCCTGAAATGGCTTTGCTCGTCTGCTTCAGCGAAGACTGCCTCGTGCTGAACATGTATCCCGTCGAACCCATGGCCGAAGGAAGGCAACATCTGCTTCCTTCGCTCAACGGCAACACGGGCAGTCATCAGGCCGCCGTGCAGGTCTGGCGTAACACGAAGGACATTCGCAACTTCATCGTTCGTTGCATCGGCGAATGCAAGATCGGCGGCGCAACCGATGACGAAGAAACCTTGCTCGCCCCGCTCGACGTCATCGAACCGATGGGCGAGCGCGGTGGTGTCACGTGCGCCATGTTCTGCAATCCACGCTTCACGCCTGTCTGGGCTACGTATCCGAATCTGTGGACCATCGTGATGGACGAAGAGAAGATGTACGGCTACATTCATCCGAGCTTTCGCAACGCGCTCGCCGAGCACATCAACGATTGCCAGCAAAAAGGCGCGCGCCTGCTCGATTTTTCAGCCCATGCGAATGTGCCCGCCGAACCCTTCAGCGTCTACAACCCCGGCCAGCCCATCGCGCTCGTGACCTACTACACGGCTAACGTGCGCGAGTACGGCGCAATCGCCGAGTTGAACTTCAAGCGTTATTGCGAGCGTCACGGCTACACGCTCTACGTCTATCGCGATACGCCCGCCGAGGTGGAACCAGGCACGACGGGCACCTGGCTCAAGCCGTGGTTCCTGCGCAAATATCTGCCGCATCACGAATGGGTCATGTGGGTCGATGCCGACATTCTTTTCGTCGATCAATCCAAGCCGCTCGAACCGCTCTTCGCGAATCGCGATCTTCTCGCCGCGCACGACATCGGTCCTTGGATCATCAATGCAGGCGTGCTCGGTTTCAAACGCACGGACCATAATGTCGAGTTCGTCGAAGAGATCTATCGCGCCGTGAGCGCCGCGCCCGACAAGTCGAGCACGTATGCGAACGGCGGCGATCAGACGATCATTGCAAACCTCTTGCGCGAACGTCTCGACTGGGCGCTCGAGGACGGACTGGACTGCATCGGCATCAATACGCCGTGGTATTTTCAGCAGCCTTCCAGCCTGATGGTCCACTTCCTCGCCATCCAGTCGCCCATGCGCGCCATGCTGATGTCGCAGCAGGAACGCGTCAGCTTGCAACTCAACTGATCGTTTTCGATCACTTCACCCCGAGCGCGGTCTGAACGGCTTCCAGGCCGTTCCCGCCGCTCGCAGTCGTCACACCGTCGAGCCACGTCTTCAGCAGTTCCGGATGCCGTTTCAATGCGTCCGTGGCGGCTGTATCGACACGCGTCTTCTTCTCCAGCACGTCGGTTATCACGCCGTTTTCCAGATCTACGTTGAACGCCATCTGCTTGAACAGGCGGCCGACGTTCGGGCATTGCTGCTCGTAGCCGTTACGAGCCACCGTGTTGACCGTCGCGCCGCCGAAGTTCGGGCCGAAGTATCGATCGCCGCCATCGAGGTAGGCGAGCTTGAACTTGGTGTTCATGAGATGCGGCTCCCAAGCGAGAAACACGATCCACTTCTTGTCCCGCACCGCGCGATCCACTTGCGTGAGCATGCCCGTCTCGCTCGATTCCACGAGCTTCCATCCGCCCAGCCCAAAGGCTTTGTCGTCGATCATGCGTTTGATGTTCTGATTCGCGGGCGCGCCCGGCTCGATACCGTAGACGCGGTCATCGAACTTGTCGGCGTTCTTCGCGAGATCGGCGAACGAATGCACGCCGGCTGCGGCGACATAGTCGGGCACGGCCAGCGTGAACTTCGCGTTGGATAGATTGGCGCGCACCACCTGCACCGATTTGTCGTCGATGAACGGCTTCACGAGCGGCGCCTGCGCCGGCATCCAGTTGCCAAGGAACACGTCGATCTGGCCTTTCTTGAGGCCTTGATACGTGATCGGCACAGACAGGTTCGCCACGTTCTGCCTGTAGCCGAGCGCTTTCAGAATGACGCCGCTCATCGCATTGGTGGCGTCGATGTCGGTCCATCCCGGACCTGCCATGCGCACCTGCGTGCAGGTCGAGGGATCGGCGGCGAATGTGGGCGAGACCACGGCGACGAGCGCGGCAACAATGAGCGCATGAAACAAGGGCTTTTTCATGGGGCGTTCCTGTCGTTGGAGTTGCTGGTGACTAGCGCGGGACTAGCGCTCGACCGCTGGAAAGCGCGCCATGGCTTCGAGCGTATCGAGGTCAATGTGATTGCGCATGTAGCGCTGGCTCGCATCGACATGCGGCTGCCAGTCCCACGACTGGATCGCACCTTGCGTGGTCGCGGCGAAATGGAAATGGCGGCGGCGCTGACTCTTGAGCACATCGCGATGCAGCGCTTCCAGGTCCCAGCGTCGCGCGATCTCATCGCGGAACGCGGTGACCTGCGACGCGTGCCGCGCATCGCTCGCGAGGTTATTGCGTTCGAGGGGATCGGCGGCGACATCGTAGAGTTGATCGGGATCGACACTCGTATGGATGAACTTGTAGCGCCCCCGCCGGATCATCACGATAGGCGCGATTGCACCTTCCGCGAGGAACTCGCCGATGGCTTCGTCATGGCCGTCCGCGCCCGCGAGATGCGGCACGAGGCTTTGCCCATCGATGCTATCCGGCCACGCTGAAGGCGCATCGCCGCGCGCAAGTTCGACGAGCGTGGGCAACACATCGAGATGCGATACCGAAGCGCTCACGCGATGCGCATCGAAACGCTTCGGCGCATGCACGATCAAGGGCACACGGCAGCCGCCCTCGAAAAACGTCATCTTGTACCAGAGGCCGCGCTCGCCGAGCATCTCGCCGTGATCCGACGTCACGACGATGGTTGTGTCATTTGCGAGACCCGCCTGTTCCAGCGCTTCGAGTATCGATGCGAATTGATCGTCCACGTACGATACCGCGCCGTAATACGCACGGCGAGCATTGCGAATCTGTCTCTCGGTTGGCGGCGTGCGATCCGTCTCGCAGACATGACGCAGGCGCTGCGAATGCGGATCGCTGGCTTCGAGCGAATCGCGATACGAAGGCATGTCGATGTCGTCATCGCCATACAGGTCCCAGTATCTTTTCGGAATGGCATACGGGTCATGCGGATGCGTCAGCGACGCGACCATCATGAACGGTCGTACGTCTTTGCCCGCATTGCGCTCGCGCGCGATATCGAACAGCTTCTGACGCGTGGTGAAGGTCACTTCGTCGTCGAAGTCGAGTTGATTCGTGCGCACGCACGGACCTGCGTCGATCACGGAACTCATGTTGTGATACCACGAGGGACGCGCCTCGAAATTCTCCCAGTCGGGCGTCCAGCCGAAATCGGCGGGATAGATGTCGGTCGTCAGCCGCTCTTCGAACCCGTGCAACTGGTCCGCGCCGCAGAAATGCATCTTGCCGGAAAGAATCGTGCGATATCCCTCGGCGCGCAAGTAGTGCGCGAACGTGAGCGTCTCCGAAGGGAACTCGGCCGCGTTGTCATAAGCGCCGATTTGCGAAGGCAGCTTACCCGCGAGCAGCGAAAAGCGTGACGGCGCGCAGAGCGGACTCGCGCAGTAGGCCGATTCGAACACCACGCCTTCACGCGCGAGCGCGTCGATGCACGGCGTCTTCGTCACTCCGTTGCCGTATGCCGCAAGCGCGAACGGCGTGAGCTGATCGGCCATGAGAATAAGGATATTTTGTTTTGTCTCAAGCATGAATGCATACCTCGAATAGAATCGACAGCGGACACGCGCATGGCGATGCGGGTTCGCTTCATGTGACTATTGCCGTTCAAATGGCCGCTGTGAAGAGAGCAAATCGTTATGCGCCCATAAGGGGGATTTATGCCGCGCCAGGACCGTCTACCGCCCATGCAGGCGCTCTCGATGTTCGAGTCCGCCGCGCGTCTCGCGAGCTTCACTGCCGCCGCGCGTGAACTCGGCTCGACACAGCCCGCCGTGAGCCAGCGCGTGGTGCAACTCGAAGAAGCGCTCGGCGTGCCGCTTTTCGAGCGCGGGCACCGGGGCGTCACCTTGACTGAAGACGGCGCGCGTCTCTTCGAAGCGGTCCGTCAAGGCCTCGATATCATCCGCACGGCTACCGGCGAGATTCGCGCGCGTAACGCTCAGCGCACGCTCACGCTGTTGACCGATTTCGGCTTCGCGACCTACTGGCTCATGCCGCGCCTGCCGCAATTCAAGGCGCTGATGCCCGATGTCGATGTGAAGATCGTCACCTCGCAAAATGTATCGGATGCCGACGGCGAACCGGCGGACGTGGTGATCGCATTCGGCAGCTCGCGCGCGCAGTGGAGTTCGCCGCACGCCATCCGGCTCTTTCCTGAAAGCGTCGTGCCGGTATGCAGCCCGGCGCTCGTGGCACGCAACAAGCCGTCGAGGGCGGCCGATCTGCTCGACTTGCCGCTCTTGCATCTGCAGGCTACGTTGCCCGAACGCTGGCTTTCATGGGCCGGCTGGTTCGAGGCGCATGGGCTGAGCGCGCCGCCGGCGCAAGGCGGCTTCACCTTCAACAGTTACGCGCTCGTCACGCATGCGGCCGTAATGGGCCAGGGCGTCGCGCTTGGCTGGGCGCCGCTCGTCGATGACCTCATCGCCAAAGGCCACCTCATCGCGCTAGACGATACTCCGCTCGTCACCGATCGCGGCTACGTGCTCGTCACGCAACGCGAGCCGTCTGCCGTCGTGCGCGCGTTCAGCAACTGGCTGCTCGATGAATGCGACGTGATCGCCTGACGCTTGCATACCAGCGCGACGGCGCTTCGCTTCTATCCGTCGTGCCCGCGCATTTGCTCTACTAGCGATAACGTTCGCCGCACGAGCGGCGTGGCGACCTTTATCGAATGTGGAGCGTGCATGTCCGCTGAAACCCGTCCCAATCAACTGGTGCTGACCGTTGCGTGTCCGAGCGCGGCGGGGCAAGTCGCCGCCATCGTCGGCTTTCTCGAACGCCATCATGGTTATATCGACGAACTCACCGTGTTCGACGACGACCTGAGCGAACGCTTCTTCGTGCGCTGCGTGTTTCATGGCGCAAGCCGAGACGACACGCTCGATCTGCCGATGCTGCGGCGCGAGTTTGAACCCATCGCCCAACGCTTCTCGATGAACTGGTCGATGCACGATCTCAACGCGCGGCCCAAGGTGCTCATCATGGTGTCGAAGCTCGAACACTGCCTCGCGGACCTGCTGTTCCGCTGGCGCATGGGCGAACTGAAGATGGATATTGTCGGCATTGCGTCGAATCATCCGGACCTGGCGCCGCTTGCGGAACAACACGGTCTGCGCTTTCATCATCTGCCGATCGCGGCCGATACCAAGGCGCAGCAGGAAGCGCGTCTGCTCGATCTCTTCGAGACATCCGGTGCGGAACTGATGATTCTCGCGCGCTACATGCAGATTCTTTCCGGCGATACGAGCCGCAAACTCAAGGGCCGCGCGATCAACATCCACCATTCGTTCTTGCCTGGCTTCAAGGGCGCGAAGCCCTATCACCAGGCGCATACGCGCGGCGTAAAACTGATTGGCGCCACTGCGCACTTCGTCACCGACGATCTCGACGAAGGCCCGATCATCGAACAGGAAGTGGAGCGCGTGGATCACTCCTATAGCCCCGAGCGCCTGCTTGCAACGGGACGCGATGTCGAATGCATCACGCTTGCGCGCGCCATCAAGGCGTTCACGGAACGGCGCGTGTTCATCAACGGCGAACGCACTGTCGTTCTACGGTAAGCACAAAAAAGGGGTGCCGCGGATTCGCGGCACCCCTTCTTGATCCAGGCGCTGAGACTTACTTCACCCAGCTGTCCACGCGATCGCCATGCGCGCCGATCCATGCATCGGCGGCGGCTTGCGGCTTCTCACCGTTTTGCGTCGCGAGCATCACGCTGTCGATTTCACCCGGCTTCCACTGGAATTTCTTCAGGAAGGCCACGACCGGCGGAGCCTTCTTTTCGAGTTCCGGATTCACCACGCTATCGACGTGTTCCGCTTCGCCGAAGACCTTCTTCGGATCTTCGAGGAATTTCAGCTTGTACTTCGCGAACATCCAGTGCGGCTTCCAGCCGGTCACGATGATCGGCTTCTTCGCCGCTTCCGAACGCGCAAGTTCAGCGGTCATCGCGCTGCCCGAACTCGGCATCAGCCTGTAGTCGAGGTTATAAGCCTTGATGGCTTCGCTCGTCTTTTGCATCACGCCCGCGCCCGCATCGATACCGACGATGCGCGAATCGAATTCGGCCTTCTTCGCTTCGAGGTCGGTCAGGCTGTTGGCATCGACGTTTTCAGGAACGATCAGACCAATCTTCGCATCATTGAAGTTGGGTCCGAGGTCGACGACCTTCGTCTTGAAGTTGTTCCAATACGCACCGTGCGTCACCGGCAGCCACGCGGACAGCGTCGCATCCAGATCGCCGCGCGCCACGCCCTGCCACATCACGCCTGCCGCCACCGGCACGAGTTGCACCTGATAGCCCAGCTTCTTTTCGATGATGCGCGCCGCCACGTTCGACGTCGCCACGCTGTCGTCCCAGCCTTCGACGTAGCCAATCTTGATGGTCGGTTTATCTTCGGCGTTTGCGCCCATGCTCGTGGCCAGTGCCGCAGCCATGGCGCTCAGCACGAACAGTCTTCTCATCGCTTTCATTTGATTTCCCCTTTGCGGCCCCACGCCGTAGCGTCCAGAATCACCAGCCAGAATTGGCCAGTAACGCACTTTTCCGACACTCAGTTGTCCAGAAGCGACGCCGAGTTTTATTTATCCACCACGAGGTCGCTCAATGGCTTGCTGCAGCACAACAGCACCATGCCCTGATCGATTTCGCGCTGACGAATGCCGCCTGCGTGCTTCATGCTCACTTCGCCCGATACGAGCTTGACCTTGCAAGTGCCGCACATGCCTTGCGTGCACGATGAGGGTAAACGCACCCCGGCTTTCTTCGCGGCATCGAGCACGTTCTCGTTGCTACCGCATTCGATGTCGCGCCGGATCTTGGCGAAGCTGACTTTGTATGTCGTATCGACAGGCGCCGCTGGTCGAGGCGCAAAGCCGACTGCCTCTTCACGCGCTTCGACAAAATCGGTCTGTGTGGCAATGGCGTCGGCAACGTGCGCGGTCGTCAACTGCGATGCGACCTCCGCAATGGTCTCGAACGAGAAGCTCTCTTCGTGATAATGCTTGCGATCGAAACCGCCTTCATCGAGAAGATCGCGGACCGCCTTCATATAAGGCGCTGGACCGCACGTGAAGATTTCGCGTTCGAGATAGTCCGGTGCAATCAGCTTCAGTAGCGGCAAGCTGAGAAAGCCCGTCACACCGGCCCAGTTCGTGCGCGTGCCCACGCGCTCGCAAACGAAGGCCGTGCGAAAGTTTGTCTGATTCGATGCAATGAGATCCAGCTCGCGCGAGAAGATGATGTCGTCGGGCGTGCGCGCGCTGTGCACGAAAACGATATCCGCGTCCTCGCCGAGTTCGTGATGCGCGCGGCTCATCGACATGAGCGGCGTGATACCCGACCCCGCCGAAAGAAACAGGAACTTGCGCGCCGGATGCCGCGCACAGGTGAACTCGCCCGAAGGCCCGAGCACACGCACGCGAGATCCCGCAATCACGTTGTCATGCAGCCAGTTCGATACCTTTCCGCCCGGTACACGCTTGACCGTGATCGAAATGGTGTGCGGCCGTGTGGGCGAAGAGGAAATCGTATAGCAGCGATTGATCTGCTCGCCGTCGATATCGAGTTCCAGTGTAATGAACTGCCCCGGTTCGAACACGAAGCTGCGTTCGCTCGGCGCCTTGAAGAAAAAACTCTTCACGTCGTGCGTTTCCTGCCGGACGTGACAGCAGACGAGTGTGTCGTCGGTATCGCTATTCCAGCGCGCGGGCAGCGTCCCCCAGAAGCGCGGCTGGGTGACACGGCTTGCAGTCGGCTCGAACGTGGCCTGATCGCGCATCATGTTTTGCCTCTCGAACGCGCTTAGCGCATGAAGGAAACGACTTTCTCGCCATGCGTGACCACGTCCTTGTCGGGCGTGTTCGCATAGTTGTCGAGGCGGCCGATATACCACTCGCAGAACTTTTCCACGAGCCCTTCGGTGAACGGCGAATACGGGCCCGGCTCGTAAGCGCTGCTCGTTGCACCCAGCTGCGAATACTCGACCAACGTGCGGTCCTGTTCGTTCGTTGCGCGCCACACGGCGGTGAGATTGTCGACGTCGTAATCGATACCTTCGCGCGCGTCCTTATGTACGAGCCACTTGGTGCGCACGAGCGTTTCGCCCGCGGACAGCGGAATCACGCTGAACGTGACGATGTGATCGCTCATGAAGTGATGCCACGAATTCGGTTGCGTCCAGAACGACAAGCCGCCCAGGTCCGCGCGCTCGAAGCCGCCAAGCAGCTTCTTCGATGCCACCTTCGCGTCGAGCGTCTGCGATTCGCCATCGCGGTCGAGTGGCAGACGTTGCGTGCGAAAACCGGTGACGAGATCCGCCAGACGTTCGATCTCGGCGGAAGGCAGGTTCATCGCTTCCCATTGCTTCGTGCGTTCGCTCACCGTGCGTTCGAACGCGGCCATGCCGTCCTCGTTCGCAGGGGTGCGTTGATAACCGAAGCCGTATTCATAGAGCGAAATGGTCAACTCGGGATGGTTTGCCACGCAGTGATAGCACTCGCGGTTGTTCTCCATCGTGAGCTTCCAGTTGCCCTTTTCCACGATGTCGATGCTCGCCGCGATCTTGCAATCGGCGAGACCGTGCGGCAAAAGATACGGCTCCATCGACTCGCGCAGCACGGAGAAATCGGCGGGCGGTTCATCGGCGAGACAGATGAAGATCAGGCCCGCGAGGTTCTGCACATGAACCTTCTTGAGGCTATGTTTGCAGCGGTCGAACTGTTCGCCCATGTGTTCGGCGAACATGAGGTCGCCGTTGAGGTTATAGGTCCAGCTGTGATACGGGCACACGATATTGCCGAGCGAGCCTTTCTCCTGATTGCAAAGACGCGCGCCGCGATGACGGCAGACGTTGTGGAACGCGCGAATCTGCATGTCGTCGTCGCGCACGATCAGGATCGAATCGTGGCCGATATCGACGGTCGTATAGTCGCCCGGCTCCGGCACGTCCGGCTCGATCGCAACCTGTATCCAGTGCTGCCGGAAGATCGCGTCCAGGTCGAGCGCGTGAATCTCGTCGCTCGTGTAGAACGGCGCTTCGAGCGTGTGGCCCTTTTTGCGGCGTTCGATCATTGCGCGAACGTCTGCCGAAACTTTCATCGTGTGCTCCGTTGTGCGTCACGTCTGGTGCCCCGCCAACACCCCTGAAATGCGGGCTTGCTGCGCTTTGAACTTAATAATCCACCAGTTGATGCTCGCGCAAATACGCCAGGATCACTTGTGCTTTTTCGACGGAACTCCCTTCAATTACGACGCTTCCGCCACGGCTTTCGGTCGTGGTCGCGGAAAGCATGCGGGCATGGCCGGTGCGCTTTTCGGGCGCGGCGAGGCGCTTGGGCTTCGCGCTCACGGGGCCGACGCTCCATGCGCTCGCTTCCGGATCGACAGGCGCGGCCGCTGCAACCGGTGCGACGCGTCCTTCGCGCATACGCGCATACGCGTAGCGCGGTGTCGCGTTGGCGAGCGGATGCACGGCGATGAGCGCGGGCAACTGCACGCGCACACGGCGACGCAAGCCCTTCGGCATGAACTGGCGCACTTCGACGCCTTCGTTCGTCACGTCGATATCGACAGCCGAGCCGACTAGCGCGACGTTCAACGCATCGGCAAGCCGATACGGCAACGTGCCGCTATCGAACGCGCCTTCGGCACGCGTGCCGGTCAAGACGAGTCGATAACCCGCGAGACGTTGCGCGAGTGCCGCGCAGGCATCGCCCGGTGTGTTGAGCACTTCGACGCGCGGTGCGCCCAGTGCGAGATATTCGGCAAGCGCAGGATTGGCGGGGTCGCCTGCATGCAGCACATCGAGTTGCGCGCCGTGTTCCTTTGCAATGTCGATACCGAGGGCGAGCGCGGCCGCGTCGTTGCGGCTATAACGCGCCGTGCCGCTGATAGGATGCCGGCCAGTAGAAACGAGAACGGCTATTTTCATGCGTACGCTCCTTCGGCAAGCGTCGCGGTCTGCAGGATCGGGCTGCCAGTGGTACGCGATGCACGCGCGGCCGCCGCCGCGTCCGTCAGCGCCTTGATGGTCTCTTGCGTATCCGCGACGATGGTCAAATTCGCACGCTTGGCAATGGGCGCGCTCGCATCGAGATTGACCGCGATGACATGCCGGCAATCCTTGATGCCTTGCAGGTGCTGCACCGCGCCCGAGATGCCGAACGCGATATACACGCTAGCTTCCACCGTCTTGCCCGTGGCGCCGATCTGCTTGTCGCGCGAGAACTTGCCGTCGTCGACAGCCACCCGGCTCGCGCCGATAGCCGCGCCCAAGGTGCTTGCCAACGCTTCGAATGCGGGCACGTCCGTCACGCCGTTGCCCGCCGAGATGATGAAGTCCGCTTCTTCGAGCGCGACTTGGGCCGCGTCCATTTCCTCGATGCCGAGATCGACATACGCGCTCGGCATCGTCGCGGGCACGACGTCTTCGCTATTCACGCGCGCGCCTGCGCCGACGTAAGGCAGCTTGGCATCGACCGCATTCGGTGCGAGCAAGATCACATCGGGTAGCGCACGCAATGCCACCGCGCGGCCAGCATGTGCATACGCAGCGACGTGCTGAAGGTCGAGTTCCACCACGTGTGTGGCGATACTCGCACCGGCGCGCGCCGCGTAACGCCGGCCGAGATCGCCGTCGCCGGTTGCGTTGTCGGGCATGAAGACATGCACGGGCGTGAAGGCCGCGACGCAGGCAGCGAGCGCGCGCAGTTCTTCATCCGGTGCGAAATGGCGGCGATCGAAGCCGGGCAGCTCGATATAACGATCCGCGCCGAGCGACGCCGCATCGTCACTGAACGCGCCGAACGCGATCAACACGACTTCGGTTTCATCGTCCGCGAGCAAGGCGGCGGCGGCCAGTGCCTGACGGCCGTGATCGTCGAGCGCGCCGCGATCCGTATGCGCCGCCACCAGCACCGCGCGACGCGACGCTTTCGCCGTGCGGCGCGGCTTCGCTGCATCATGGTGTGTTGCTACGAAGTCAAGCAGCGCGCCGCTGCCGATCTCGCCGAGCGTGATGCGCTTGAGCCCCGCGCTCGTGACGATAAACGGCCTGCGCGGATCGATTCGTTTGATGTTGTCGTTCATCGTGTTACTCCAGCGCCGCGGCGACCAGCTCCGCCACGTCGAGCACTTCGGGACGCGCGCCGACCACGCCTTCGAGCATCGCGGTGCAATTCGGGCAACCCACGGCGACCACTTCCGCGCCTATCGTGCGGGCATCGGCAATGCGGATATCGGGAATGCGCTGCTTGCCGGGAATGTCGGTCAGGGGCGCGCCGCCGCCACCGCCGCAGCACCGTCCGCGCATGCCGTTACGCTCCATTTCCACCACCTTGATGCCGATGGACTTCAGCAGCTTGCGCGGCGCTTCGGTTTCGCCGTTATAGCGGCCGAGATAGCACGGATCGTGATACGTGATCTTCTTGTCGGCGAGCACGGTCGCGGCCTTCGGCGAGAGCTTGCCGTTCGCGACGAGTTCTGCCATCAACGCCGTGTGATGCTGCACTTCATAGAAGCCGCCAAGCGCGCGATACTCGTTGCGCAAGCTATGCAGCACATGCGGGTCCGCCGTCACGATGCGCCGGAACGAATACTGCGAAAGTGTGCCTATGAGCTTCTTCGCGCATGCTTGAAAGGTGGCTTCGTCGCCGAGACGACGCGCCGTATCGCCGGTGTCCGTTTCAATGCCGCCGAGCACCGCGTAATCCACGCCTGCCTTGTTCAGCACCTTCGCCAACGCACGCAGCGTGCGTTGATAACGCATGTCGAACGCGCCTTCGCCCGCGATCAACAAGACATCGACAGGACGACCCGGCTGCGCGACCTGCACTTGCAGATCCACCGACCAGTCGTAACGCGCGCCGATGTCAAACCCGTTCGCGCTGCCCGTTTCACGCAGATTCGCAAGCGTGATCGGACCTTTCCCCGGGACGTTGCCTTCCACGAGCGTCTGATTGCGGCGCATATCGACGATGGCATCGACGTGTTCGATCAGCATCGGGCATTCTTGCACGCAGGCGCGGCACGTGGTGCAGGACCAGATGGTATCGGCTTCGATCATCGTGGAGATGAGCGGCTTGCCCGGTGCGCCCGAATGCCTGCCGACCGGAATTCCGGGGGTCGGGCTGCCGGCGTAGAGCGCATCCGAACCGCCGACCATGCCGACGACGAGATCCTGAATCAGCTTCTTCGGATTGAGCGGTTGTCCCGATGCGAATGCAGGGCACGCCGCTTCGCATTTGCCGCATTGCACGCAGGCATCGAAACTCAGCAACTGGTTCCAGCGAAACTCGATGGGCTTGCTCACGCCATATTCCTGCGCATCGAGTACGGGCACTTTGAGCGCGGTGGGCGGCACGAAATCATGCTCGTTCTTCGCTGCAAAGCGCTCCTGACGCGGATGAAACGCGAGATGCAGCAAGCCCGCCATCGCATGCTTCATCGGGCCGCCTTGCGCCGCGCCGAAGGTCATCGTGTATGCGCCCGCCGCGATCAGCAATGCAACGATGATCGCGAGTGCACCCGACATCCACGAAGCCGGCAACAGCATGAACAATGCAAGACCAAGCGCGAAAGAACCGAGCAGCAATGGCAGGCTGTCCCACGGTCCGCGTGACAAACGCGCGGGCACTTCCTTCGCGCCGTGTCTGCGACGGTACACGAACACCGCGCCCACCAGCATGACGATAGCCGCGAGGAAGATCAGCTTGTCGAGCCACGGCGAATAGATGGCGAGGCCGTAGTTGAGGAATACGAGCGCCATCGCGAGAACGGCGCCGCCAGCAGTTGCAACGTGCGTCTTCGCGATATACGGATCACGCGCGACCACATGATGCAAATCCACGAAGTAACGCTTCGGGATGGTCAGCAGGTTAGCCCAGCCATAAGCACCGGCAGTCGTGGCGCGTCCTTCTCGCCAATAGGCCGCGCGCTTCATCACGGCGAAGGCGAGACCCGCCACCGATACCCACAGCAAGACGGTGATGACAAACACGGGGTTCATCGTCTAAAGCCCTCGTCAGAAGTCTTTGCAAAGACGCAGCGCGTCGTAGATCGCGCCGTGGATGTTGTGCATGGAGATGCAGTCGCCGACGCGGAACAAGAGAAAACGCCCGTTTCCAAGCTCTTCCGAAAGACACGGCTGCGCTTCCGATGCAAAGAGCTTGTGCACATCCACCTGCCCGCGATTGAGCGATTCGGGCTTCAGCTTCCAGTACAGGGAATCGTTGGGCGTGCTGCCGTTCTCGATCACGACCTGATCCACCGCGCGCTCTTCCTGTTCTTCCGTGTACTCGTTGCGGATCACGGCAATCTTCTTCCCGTCTTCCTCGTACACCTTGTCGAGCCAGTAGTTCGGCGTATGGATCACGCCTTGCGCATAAAGCCTTCTATAAAAGATGGGGAACGTGGTGCCGCCGACGTCATCGGCGACCTTCACGTCCGGCGTCACGATCTCGACATTGCCGCCACGGCTCGAGATGAAGTCCGCGACGCCCGCGCCCGCATGCGTGCTCACGCCGTCATAAACGAGCACGTTCTTGCCCGGCTCGACCTTGCCCGAGAGAATGTCCCAGGCGCTCACCGCGAGACCTCGTTCGACGCCCCATGCAGGCACTTGATCCGTGAACGACGAGCCGCCCGTCGCGAGCACGACGATGTCCGGCTTCTCGGCCATGATGGCCTTATCGTCGGCGGCGACACCGAGACGACGATCCACGCCGAGCCGCTTCGTTTCCATGTCGAACCAGCGCACGATGCCCGCCATCTGCTCGCGCTGCGGCGCCTTCGCGGCAAGCATGATCTGGCCGCCGACGTAATCGTTCTTCTCGAACAGCACGACATCGTGACCGCGCGACTTCGCCACGCGCGCCGCTTCGAGTCCCGCGGGCCCTGCGCCGACCACCACGACTTTGCGCTTCGGCCCGCGCGTCTTTTCGATGACATGCGGCATGGTCGCTTCACGCGATGTCGCCGCGTTCTGCACGCACAACACATCGAGTCCGTTGTACTGCCGGTCGATGCAGTAGTTCGCGCCGACGCACTGCTTGATCTCGTCCTCGCGGCCGTCGCGAATCTTGATCACCATATGCGGGTCCGCAATCTGCGCACGCGTCATGCCGACCAGATCGACCATGCCGTTGGCGAGCAGACGTTCCGCCTGACCCGCATCGCGAATGCTTTGCGCATGCATGATCGGCAGCTTCACGACCGACTTGATGCCCGCCGCGAGATGCACGAAAGGCTCGGGTGGCAGCGCCATCGGCGGCATGCAGTTGGCGAGCGTGTTATGCGTATCCGCGCCCGAACCGATCACGCCGATGTAATCGATGAGGCCCGTTTCAGCCATCGCTTGAGCGATCTCTTTCAATTGTTCGTGATCGAGACCGTCTTCATGGAATTCGTCGCCGCACATGCGCAAGCCAATTGCGAAGTCGGCGCCCACGGCTTCGCGCACGGCCTGCAGCACTTCCTTACCGAAGCGCAGACGGTTTTCGAGCGAACCGCCCCATTCGTCCGTGCGAAAGTTGGTGCGCGGACTCCAGAACTGATCGATCAAATGCTGATGCGCCGCCGAGATCTCGACGCCATCCATGCCCGCATCCTTCACGCGCTTCGCGGCCGCCGCGAAATCCTGAATGATGCGCTTGATCTCTTCCACTTCGATGATCTTCGCGTTGCCGCGATGCACCGGCTCCCGCACGCCCGAAGGCGACATCAGATGCGGCCAGCTCTCTCCGTGCCACGCCGAACGCCGGCCCATGTGCGTTGCCTGGATCATGATCTTCGCGCCATGCCGATGCATCGCTTCGGCCAGCCGCGAGAGCGGGTCGATGACCTTGTCGGTCGACAGGTTCACCGACTTCCACCAGCCTTGCGGGCTCTCGATCGACACCGGGCTCGAACCTCCGCAAACGGCTAGCGCCACGCCGCCCTTCGCCTTCTCTTCGTAATAGCGGATATACCGGTCGCCGGGCAGACCGCCTGGCTCGGCATAGACCTCGGCATGCGCGGTACTGACGATACGGTTACGCAAGGTCAGTTTGTTCAGCGTGAGTGGCTTGAAAAGGTTCGGGTAACGCATTGCGGGCGACCTCGGAAAGGTTTTGCTTTGAAGCCTTTATTTCGATGCGAGCGGCGACACTTCGAACACACAATGCTCGCAGCCTTCCGCGGCGCATTGCGTTTCGACCGAGTGCGAACGCGGCCCCTTCTTCGTGCTGTCGGGTGCGGTGTCGTTGACCCAGTCCAGCGCGCCGGCGAACCATCCGGCGAACATGTAGCAAAGCTTGCCGTGCTTGCCCGGTTGCGCGAGCACGAAGGACGAGTGACGCAGATGCACGCGCGCCATGGCGCTCTGCGGGTCGGATTCGACGATATCGAAGAGACCCCAGCCGCGTTGCGACAGGCGCTTCAGGTAATGCTCGAACACCGCCATGCCCGCTATGCCGTGCTTGTCCGCCTCCTTGTCGCACCAGTGATAAGCGGACTTGTAGCCCGCCTTGTAGAGAATCGCGGCGTAAGCTTCGCGGCCGAGCGCTTCTTCCACGGCCACGTGGTTGTTGGTGAAGAAGTGGCGCGGCACATACAGCATGGGCAGCGCGTCGGTAGTCCAGACGCCCGTTTCTTGATCGACGTCGATAGGCAGTTGCGGTTGCATCGCGGGTTCCCTGTTCTTGTTGGAGTCAGACGTTCCAGACTTCGCCGAAGAAGCGCATCCAGTTCTCGCCCATCACCTTCTTGATACGCGTCTCGCCCCAGCCCGCTTTTTCCATCGCGGCCGTGAGGTTCGGGAACTCGCCGATCGTGCGAATGCCTTCCGGATTCACGACCTTGCCGAAGTTCGTCAGACGGCGATAACGGCCCTTGTCGTGCGTGATCCAGTCGAAGAACTCGGTGCTGTAGCCTTGCGTGAAGTCCGTGCCGATGCCCACCTTGTCTTCGCCGATCACGTTGATCACGTAGTCGATGGCTTCGAGATAATCGTCGACGGTCGCGTCCGGGCCTTTCTTCAGGAACGGCGAGAACATGGTCACGCCGACGAAGCCGTTGGCGTCCGCGATCTCTCTCAGCTGATCGTCGGTCTTGTTGCGCGGATGGTCCTTGAGTCCCGAGGGACAGCAGTGCGAGTACGTGACAGGCTTCTTCGAGCAGGCGATGGCATCGGAAGAAGTCTTCGCGCCCACGTGGGAAAGATCGACCATGATGCCGACGCGATTCATCTCGTGGATCACTTCCTTGCCATAACCCGAGAGTCCGCCGTCCGGTTCATAGCAGCCCGTGCCGACCAGGTTCTGCGTGTTGTAGCAGAGTTGCACCACGTTCACGCCGAGCTCCTTGAACACTTCGATATAGCCGAGGTTGTCCTCGAACGCATACGAGTTCTGGAAGCCGAAGATGATGCCTGTCTTGTTTTCCTTCTTCGCGCGCAGAATGTCGTCGGTCGTGCGCACGAGCGTGAGAATCTCGCTGTACTCGCGAATCTGTTGCTTCATCTCGGCGATGTTGTCGATCGTCTTCTGGAAGTCTTCCCAGACCGAAACCGTGCAGTTCACCGCGGTGACGTTACCTTTGCGCATGTCCTCGAACACGGAGCGCTCGAACTTGGAGATGTTCAGGCCGTCGATGATGATGCTGTTGTCGTGCAGAGTGCTCATCGTTGATAACTCCGTGTGCTTAGTAGATGGGGAAGCGTTCGCACAGCGCGAAGATCTCGCGGCGCACGCGTTGTTCGGTTTGCGGATCACCTTCCGGATGCTCGCGCAGCGATTCGAAGACTTCGAGAATCAGGCGGCCGGTTTCGCGGAACTCGTTGACGCCGAAGCCGCGCGTCGTGCCTGCCGGCGTGCCTAAGCGAATGCCCGAGGTGACGGTCGGCTTTTCGGTATCGAAGGGAATGCCGTTCTTGTTGCAGGTGATGCCCGCGCGTTCCAGCGCATGCTCGACCTGATTGCCCTTGAGGCCTTTCGGGCGCAGATCGACGAGCAGCAGATGGTTGTCCGTGCCGCCGGTGACGAGATCGACGCCACCTTCCTTGAGCACTTCGCCGAGCGCTTGCGCATTTGCGAGCACGTTGTCGATATACGTCTTGAAGTCCGGCCGCAGCGCTTCGCCGAAGGCCACCGCCTTGCCTGCTATCACATGCATCAGCGGGCCGCCTTGCAGGCCGGGGAACACGGCCGAGTTGATCTTCTTGGCGATGTCTTCGTCGTTCGTGAGGATGAAACCGCCGCGCGGACCGCGCAAGGTCTTGTGCGTGGTGGACGTGACCACGTGCGCATGATCCACGGGGTTATCGTGACGCCCCGCCGCGATGATGCCCGCGATATGCGCCATATCGACCATGAGCTTCGCATCGACGCTATCGGCGATCTTGCGCAGACGCGCGAAGTCCAGCTTGCGCGGATACGCCGAGAATCCCGCGATCAGCAATGACGGCTTGTGTTGCTTCGCGAGTTCCTCGATCTGCTCGTAATCGATCAGCATGGTGTCGCGGTTCACACCATATTGCACCGCGTTGAACCACTTGCCCGAAAGCGCGGGCTTCGCGCCATGCGTGAGGTGACCGCCCGCATCGAGCGACATGCCGAGAATGGTGTCGCCGGGTTTGGCGAGCGCAAGCATCACGGCGCCGTTGGCCTGCGCGCCCGAATGCGGCTGCACGTTGGCGAACTTCGCGTTGAAGAGCTGCTTGATGCGATCGATGGCGAGCGCCTCGACTTCATCCACGAATTCACAGCCGCCGTAATAGCGCTTGCCCGGATACCCTTCCGCGTACTTGTTCGTGAGCACCGAGCCTTGCGCTTCCAGTACGGCGCGCGACACGATGTTTTCCGACGCGATCAGTTCGATTTGCGATTGCTGGCGCTCCAGTTCTTTCAGGATCGCGCCGCGCACCGAAGCGTCGCTGGATGCAAGCGGGGCTTCGAAGAAGGGATTCGAGTTCGACATTGGCAGGTCCGTGGGTCAAGTGTGACGGTCGTTCGACGGCGGTGCGGGTGGCTCTTCGGATACTTTTCCGTTTGCCGTCGCGGCCGTAATCGTTGCGTCTATTCTTGACTTTAGTCCTGCCGGTCAATTTACGAATTTAGACGTGTTCTTGGCCTTTTCCGACATGCGCGTCTTTTTTCGACAAGTGGCCCGATGGATTTCGGTGTAGCGATTTATTCGGTGCGCCGCTGCACTGTCGCGGAACGCCCGTGCGCTTCGAAGGTGCGCGCCCTTGCTCGTGGAGGGTCGGCGAGGAAATCGCGTCTATATGAAGCATGCACGATGCCTCGCGAGGCTCAGGGTTTAGCCTGATGGCATGGTAGTTGCAAACGAAACCAAAATGCAAAAAGTGGCAAAGCGCCGCATCTGACGGCGTCAAACAATAGATTCGAAGGAATCATTCCTCACATGTCCCCCGATCGCACGGCGTCGCTGTCGCACTTCGCTTTCATGCCGCTTCCCAACTTCACCATGATCGCTTTCACCAACGCGATCGAAGTCCTGCGCATGGCGAACTATCTGACGGGGCAGCCGTTGTATCGCTGGTCGATCGTGAGTCCCGATGGCGGTCCCGTCACCGCGAGCAACGGCTTGTCCGTCGACACAGGTCCGGTGGAATGCGTGGGACAACCCGATATCGTGTTCGTGGTCGGCGGCATCGATGTGCAGCGCGCGACCACGCCCGCACATCTCGCCGCGCTGCGCCGCTTCGCCCGCATGGGCAGCGTGCTCGGCAGCCTCTGCACCGGCACTTATGCACTGGCTCGTGCGGGCTTACTCGCGGGCTATGCGTGCGCCATCCACTGGGAGAACATGTCGGCGCTCAAGGAAGAGTTTCCCGACACGCGCTTCCTGAAGGAACTGTTCGTGATCGACCGCGATCGCGTCACGTGTACCGGCGGCGTCGCGCCGCTCGACATGATGCTCAATCTCATCGCATCCCGCGTGGGTACGGCGCGCGTGACGCAGATCGCCGAGCAATTCATCGTCGAACATGTACGCGATACGAGCGCGCAGCAGCGCATGCCGCTCGTGGCACGACTCGGATCGGCCAACAAGTCGCTCTTCGAAGTGATCTCGCTCATGGAGAACAACATCGAGGAGCCGCTGTCGCGCGAGGAACTGGCGCGTCTTGCCGGCATGTCGCAACGGCAATTGCAGCGGCTCTTTCGCGAGCATCTCGGCATGACGCCGACGCACTACTATCTCACGCTGCGTCTGCGGCGCGCGCGCGAACTGCTGCTGCAAACCGATATGTCGATCATGCATATCACCATGGCTTGCGGCTTCCAGTCGGCGTGCCACTTCTCGAAGAGTTATCGCGATGCCTTCGGAACCGCGCCCACGCGCGAACGCCGCAAGCAAGCGCCTTCACTTGCGGCGGTTGCACCTTCGGCGCTGGTTGCCTGATAACGGTTCGAACAAAAAGGCCGATTACGCCGCTTTCAACAATCCGTGCGGATCGAGCACGAACTTCCTCGGCGCGCCGCCATCGAACTTTCTGTAGCCTTCGGGCGCTTCATCGAGCGAAATCACGGACACGTTGACGATATCCGCAATCGGCAAACGATCCCACAAGATGGCCTGCATCAGATTGCGGTTGTACTTCATCACCGGCGTCTGTCCCGTGTGGAACGAATGCGACTTCGCCCAGCCAAGGCCGAAGCGAATGCTGAGACTGCCCTTGCGCGCGGCGGCATCGGCGGCGCCGGGGTCATCGGTGACATAGAGGCCGGGAATGCCAATGGCGCCCGCTGCCTTCGTGATCTCCATCAGCGAATTGAGCACGGTGGCCGGCGCTTCCTCGCCGCTGCCGCTGCCGTGACCGTGTGCCTCGAAGCCCACGCAATCGACCGCGCAATCCACTTCCGGCTTACCGAGAATCTGCTCGATCTGCTCGCCGAGCGTCGCGTCCTTCGAGAGATCGATGGTCTCGAAACCCATCTTGCGCGCGTGCGCCAGGCGCTCTTCGTTCATGTCGCCGACGATGGTGCACGCCGCGCCCAAGATGCGCGCCGATGCCGCCGCCGCCATTCCAACCGGTCCCGCGCCCGCGATATAGACCGTCGCACCCGGCTTCACGCCCGCCATCACCGCGCCGTGATAACCCGTCGGCAAGATGTCGGAGAGACACGTGAGGTCGCGTATCTTCGACATGGCCTGTGCCTTGTCCGGAAACTTCAGCAGATTGAAATCGGCATACGGAACCATCACGTATTCCGCTTGGCCGCCTATCCAGCCACCCATATCGACATAACCATACGCGCCGCCAGCACGCGACGGGTTTACGTTCAGACACACGCCCGTATGTTGCGCCTTGCAGGTCGGGCAGCGCCCGCATGCCACGTTGAACGGCACCGAAACGAGATCGCCAATGGCAAGCGTCTCCACATCGCGGCCGATTTCGATCACTTCGCCCGTGATCTCGTGCCCGAGCACGAGGCCGACTTCCGCCGTCGTGCGGCCGCGCACCATATGCTGATCCGAGCCGCAGATATTGGTACTGACTACGCGAAGAATGACGCCGTGGCCGATGTCGCGCCCGCGTGGATCGACCATCTTCGGATAGTCGATGGACTGCACTTCCACCTTGCCCTGCCCCAGATATACGACGCCGCGATTGCTGCTCATTGATCGTCTCCATGTCTCGTGGACGGCTCGCGCGATGCACCGTCACGGTTCATCGCGCCCGTTCGTCGAGCGTAGCGCCGCTAGTCGCGCACGACCGATCTCCAATGCGACGCGGGTTTGACTCAAACCGACATGACGCTCTTCGGCGGTTTTTATTGATTGACCGTTCAATATAAAACCCCCTAACATCGAATCGAACTGACAGCCGAAGCGACCATGCCCAAACTCGGAATGCGCGAGATTCGTCGCGCGCAACTCATCGACGCGACCTTGCAGACCATCGACGAAGCGGGCCTCGGCGGTGCGACGCTCGCCTCGGTGGCGCAGCGCGCGAGCACATCGACGGGAATCGTCAGTCACTATTTCGGCGACAAGGACGGGCTGCTCGAAGCCACCATGCGTCATGTGCTGCGTAATCTCTGGCAGGCCACGTCGCGTCGCCGCAAGGCCGCGAAAGCCGAGCCGCGGGCGAAGTTGCGCGCAGTGGTCGCCGCGAATTTCGATGTCGAACAGGTGAACGGCCCCGCCATGAAGACATGGCTCGCGTTCTGGTCCGAGAGCATGCACAAGCCCGAGTTGCGGCGTTTGCAGCGTGTCAACACGCGGCGACTCTATTCGAATCTATGCGCGGACTTCTCGCGCGCCTTGACGAAGCCCGCCGCGCGCCGTGCGGCCAGCGGTCTTGCCGCGCTTATCGACGGTCTCTGGCTGCGCGGCGCGCTTGCAGGCGAACCGTTCGATACGAAGTCGGCGTTGCGCCTCGCTTACGACTACATCGACCTGGTGCTCGAAGCGCGCGGCTAAAACCCTCCATCCTCAAAGGAGCACGACATGGAAGAGCAACGCCTTTACATCGGCGGCGCATACGTCGATGCCACGAGCGGCGAAACCTTCGTCACGCTCGATCCCGCCACCGGTGAATCCATCGCGCACGTCCAGCAGGCGTCGCAAGCGGATGTCGATCGCGCCGTGCACGCAGCACACGAAGGGCAACGCCAATGGGCCGCGATGACCGCGATGCAGCGCTCCCGCATCCTGCGACGCACCGTCGACCTGCTACGCGCGCACAACGACGAACTCGCCGCGCTCGAAACGCGCGACACCGGCAAGCCGATTGCGGAGACGCGCGCCGTGGATATCGTCACCGGCGCGGATGTGATCGAGTATTACGCGGGACTCGCGACGGCCATCGAAGGCACGCAAATACCGCTGCGCGAATCGTCGTTCATCTATACGCGACGCGAGCCGCTTGGCGTGTGCGCGGGCATCGGCGCATGGAATTATCCGATCCAGATAGCTTGCTGGAAGTCTGCGCCCGCGCTCGCGGCCGGCAACGCGATGATCTTCAAGCCAAGCGAGATCACGCCACTCACCGCGCTGAAGCTCGCGGAGATTTATACCGAAGCGGGCGTGCCCGCCGGAGTCTTCAATGTGGTTCAAGGCGATGGCCGCGTGGGCGCCATGCTCGCGGAACATGCGGGTATCGAGAAGATATCGTTCACGGGCGGGGTGCAAACCGGCAAGAAGGTCATGGCGCATGCGGGCGGCTCGACGCTCAAGGAAGTGACGATGGAACTGGGTGGCAAGTCGCCGCTCATCGTATTTCACGACGCCAATCTCGAACGCGCCGCCGACATTGCCATGAGCGCGAACTTCTTTAGCTCGGGACAGGTATGCACGAACGGCACGCGCGTGTTCGTCGAGCGCGGCGTGATCGAACGCTTCGAAGCGCTGGTGCTGGAGCGCGTAAAGCGTATTCGCATTGGCGCGCCGGATGATCCGCGCACCAACTTCGGCCCGCTTGCAAGCGCGGCGCAACTGCATAAAGTGCTCGGCTTTATCGAAAGCGGCAAGCGCGAAGGCGCGCGACTCATCGCCGGCGGCGCGCGCATGAGCGATGGTGCATTCGCGCGCGGCCAGTATGTCGCACCGACCGTGTTTGCCGATTGCCGCGACGACATGCGTATCGTGCGCGAGGAAATCTTCGGACCGGTGATGAGCATTCTTGCCTTCGACGACGAAGACGAAGTCATCGCGCGCGCGAACGATACCGAATACGGGCTTGCGGCGGGCGTGGTCACGGAGAACATATCGCGTGCGCATCGCGTGATTCATCGGTTGCAAGCGGGTATCTGCTGGATCAACACATGGGGCGAATCGCCCGCGGAAATGCCCGTGGGCGGCTACAAGCAATCGGGCGTGGGGCGCGAAAACGGCATAGTGACGCTCAATGCCCACACGCGCATCAAGTCCGTGCAGGTCGAGCTCGGGCCTTATCAGCCCGTGTTTTAAGGAGCTTTCGATGAGCGCGATGGAATACGACTACATCATCGTGGGCGCGGGATCGGCGGGCAACGTGCTTGCCTCGCGTCTCACCGAAGACGAGGACGTGACGGTGCTGCTGCTCGAAGCGGGCGGCCCGGATTATCGCTTCGACTTTCGCACGCAGATGCCGGCGGCGCTTGCTTATCCGCTGCAAGGGCGGCGCTACAACTGGGCGTATGAAACCGAGCCCGAACCGCATATGAACGATCGTCGCATGGAATGCGGACGCGGCAAGGGACTCGGCGGATCGTCGCTCATCAACGGCATGTGCTACATACGCGGCAATGCGCTCGACTACGACAACTGGGCCATGCGGCCGGGTCTTGCAAACTGGAGCTATCTCGACTGTCTGCCGTATTTCCGCAAAGCGGAGACACGCGATATCGGTGCGAACGATTATCACGGTGGCGACGGTCCCGTTCATGTCACGACCAGCAAACCCGGCAACAATCCACTCTTCGCGGCGATGGTCGAAGCAGGCGTGCAGGCGGGTTATCCGCGTACGGACGATCTCAACGGCTATCGGCAAGAAGGCTTTGGACCGATGGATCGCACCGTCACGCCGAACGGAAGGCGCGCGAGCACGGCGCGTGGTTATCTGGATCACGCGAAGCATCGCGGCAATCTCACGATAGTTACGCATGCAACTACTGACCGTGTGTTGTTCGCGAGCAAGCGCGCGACTGGCGTGGCTTATCTGCATGGCGCGCAACGCGTGCGCGCGCATGCGCGGCGTGAAGTGCTCATATGCAGCGGCGCCATTGCTTCGCCGCAATTGCTGCAGCGTTCCGGTGTCGGGCGTTCGAGCTGGCTCAGGGAACTCGAGATTCCCGTGGTGCACGATCTGCCGGGAGTCGGTGAGAATCTGCAAGATCACCTCGAGATGTACATGCAATACGAATGCAAGGAGCCGGTCTCGCTTTATCCCGCGCTGCAACTGCGTAATCAGCCTGCTATCGGGCTCGAATGGCTTCTGAAAGGCACGGGCATAGGCGCGAGCAATCAGTTCGAGGCGGGCGGTTTCATCCGCACGCGCGATGACGATCCGTGGCCGAACATCCAGTATCACTTTCTGCCGGTGGCGATCAATTACAACGGTTCGAACGCCATCGAGATGCATGGGTTTCAGGCGCATGTCGGGTCGATGCGATCGCCCAGCCGTGGACGCGTCAAGCTCACGTCACGCGACCCGCACGCGCATCCGGGCATCCTCTTCAACTACATGGCCGATCCGCTCGACTGGCGCGAGTTCCGCGATGCGCTTCGCATCACGCGCGAGATCATGCAGCAGCCGGCGCTCAGCAAATATCGCGGACGCGAGTTGAATCCCGGCGCAAAGAGCATGAGCGACCGGGATCTGGATGCCTTCATCCGCGCGAAAGCGGAGACCGCATATCACCCGTCGTGCTCGTGCAAGATGGGTTACGACGATATGGCCGTGGTCGATGCCGAAGGACGCGTGCACGGCATGGAAGGCTTGCGCGTAGTGGATGCGTCGATCATGCCGCAGATCACGACGGGCAATCTCAACGCGCCGACCATCATGCTCGCGGAAAAGATCGCGGATCGCATTCGCGGGCGCGATGCCTTGCCACGCGTCGAGACGCCGTACTTCGTGGCGAACGGCAAGCGCGCGCGCGACAGCGGCTGGTTGCAGAAGGAACTGGTCGAGCGTGCCAAAAGTGACGTGACGAGCGACTCCGCCACCTCGCGCATCTGAGCATTTCCAGAGAAACCTCCTCCGAGCCGAACTCTTCGGCTCGATAACCGGCGGCGACCTTTGCATCCGACGCATGGTTTTCCCTAGTGCCTCGTCTTCATCTCAATTATTACGATCGCAGCCCATTCGTATTCCGAAGCGTTCCCGTCGCCGTACCGAATGGAAATAAATGTGACGGCGAAAGCGAAGCATGGCGTCGCGGCGAACAAGGCCGCTGGCGCGTGCGAATACACAGCGACCACGAAACGTTGCGAATCGCCGTCGAACGAGCAGGTAACATGCCGCGCTCGCAGAACGAAGTGCGCATCAGCGTGCCCGCTTCCGACGCGCGCCGTGCTTCATGCACGAATGGCACGGTGATCAGTGAGCGCACCGAACAGGGTTGGCTACATCTGACCTTGAACATCAACATTTGATCAACACTTTTAAACTGAAGGACCGAAGTAGCAATGCAAGTCTCAAAGCTTCAACCCACGCGCGCGCTTGCCATCGCGTGTCTGCCGCTCGCAGCGGCGGTCGTGTCCGCATCGGCGGCAGCGCAGAGCAGCGTCACGTTGTACGGCGTAGTCGATAACGCCTTCGCCTATGCCAGCAATCAGCGCGGCTCGTCGAACGTGTATATGTCGCAAGGCAGTTTGCAGGCGAGCAAGTTTGGCCTGCTGGGCGCGGAAGATCTCGGCGGCGGCACAAAAGCCGTGTTTCGTCTGGAGAGCGGCTTCAATTCCCTGAACGGCGCAGCGGCAAGCTCCGCGGGCATGTTCAATCGACAAGCCTATGCCGGTCTCTCCAACGACCGTTACGGCACGCTGACGCTCGGGCGGCAATACACGCCCTACTTCAATCTCGTCGGCGCGCTCGGCCCGACCAGCGCGCTCACGGGCGCGACCGGCGCACATCCCGGCGATGTCGATGCGCTCGACACCACGCTGCGCTTCAATAACTCGGTCTCGTATGTCTCGCCGAACATCGCGGGTCTGACGCTCGCCGCACAAGCCGGACTCGGCGGCGAAGCCGGCAGCATTGCGAGCGGCTCCAACCTCAGCGCGGCGTTGCGCTACGACTTCAAGCCCGTCTCGATCGCAGCGGGTTATGTGCACCTTAAAGACGTCGCGACGAGCAGCGCCATCGGCAGCTTCGCCAACAATTCGCCGGTCAACAACGGCTACGCCACGTCGGGCGGCGTGCAGATGATCGCCGCTGCCGCGCGCTACACGCTCAAGGACCTGATGGTGGGTCTGAACTATTCGAACGTGCAATACGCACCGGGCGCGCACTCACTGTTCTCGGACGAAGCCGTGTTCAACTCGTACGGCGCGATTGCGTCGTATCGTTTCACGCCTGCTTTCGCCGCAGCGGCGGGCTACAGCTACACACGGGCCAGCAAGTCGAACGGCGTGAATGACCCGGCGCGTTATCAACAGATTTCGCTGGAGCAGACTTATGCTTTGTCCGCGCGCACCACGTTCTACGCGTTGCAGGCTTATCAGCACGCGAGCGGTCAGTCTTTGATCGCGAATGGCGCGGGCGGTGTGAGAATTTCGGATGCAGTCGCGGTGGTCGGCGATTCGCAGAACACCACGCCGTCGTCCGGGCCGTCGCAGTTCATCGCGATGATCGGCATGCGGCACGCGTTCTGACGCTTACTTCAGCGCATCAACGCAAGGTCCAGTTTCGGGCGAAGGCTTCGAAACTGGCGACTTGCGCGGACTCCCAGGCAGCGTCGCGGCCGAGTTCTTGAGCCATGATTCGCGCCACTTCGGGCGCCGCCGCACGTGCTGCGGCGGCATCCAGAAAGAGCGCGCGATTACGGCGCGCAAGCACGTCTTCGACCGAACGCGCCAGCTCCGCGCGCACCGCGAAACGCGTTTGCGCTTCGGTCAGGCCGCCTGCTTCGACGAGCAACGTGTCCGCGCCCGGCAATCGTTCAATGATCCCCGCATCCGAACCGTAGTACCCGCTTTGCACGCCCGTTGCGCCATGCAAGGGCAACGAGCGCGTGCGGCATGGCGCAGCCGCCAACAGACCGTTTGCAATGGCCAGATCGACCACTTGTTCCGCCATCAGTCGATACGTCGTCCACTTGCCGCCCGTCACCGTGATCATTCCGGTGGAACTCGATTCGATCGTATGCTCGCGCGACAGCGCCGCCGTCGACGCGCCGCTATCGCCCTTCACGAGCGGACGCAGGCCGGCCCACACGCTCAAGACATCGTCGCGCGTCGGTTTGAGCGAGAGATAATCTGCCGCCGAACTCAGGATGAAGTCGATCTCCGCGTCGCTTGCACGCGGTTCGAGCGGCACGTCGCTCTGCGGTGTATCCGTCGTGCCGACGATAGTCTGCCTATGCCACGGCACCACGAACAGCACACGGCCGTCTTTCGTCTTCGGCACGAGAATGGCGTTATCGCTTTTGAGGAAGCGGCCGGGCAACGTGAGATGCACGCCCTGACTCGGCGCCACGATGGGACGCGCGCGGTGATCGTCCATTGCGCGAATGGCATCCACCCAGACGCCGGTTGCGTTGACCACGCAGCGGGCGCGCACTGAGAAGGCATCGCCCGTTTCGGTGTCTTCGAAGGCAATCCGATGCGTCCTGTCCGCGCGATCCACTTCGATACCGCGCACTGCCGCATTGTTCAGCGCGATGCCGTCGAGATCGAAAACCGTGCGCGCGAGTGCGATGGCGAGGCGCGCGTCGTCGAACTGGCCGTCATAGTAGAGCGTGCCGCCACGGAGCGCACGGCCCTGCAGATTGCCGGCGAGCATGGGCGCCTTGTCGTGCGTTTCGCGCAGACCGAGACCACGACTCGGCGCGAGATTCAATGCGCCCGCAAGCCAGTCGTAGACCTTCAGGCCGGCGCCGTAGAACAGCTTGTCGGTTAAGCGGTAAGCGGGCACGACGAAACCCAGCGCGTTCACCAGATGCGGCGCATTGCGTGCAAGCAGGCCTCGTTCATGCAAAGCCTCGCGCACGAGCGGGATGTTGCCTTGCGCGAGATAACGCACACCGCCGTGCACGAGCTTGGTCGCCTTACTCGACGTGCCCTTCGCGAAGTCCCGCGCTTCGAGCAGCAAGGTGCGATAGCCGCGCGACGCGGCATCGACAGCCGTGCCTAGACCGCTCGCGCCGCCGCCGATCACCACGATATCCCAGCACGCGGTCCGGTCGATTTCGCGCAGGAGCGTCGCGCGATCGGGCGGCGTGATCGCCTGCATGTCAGGCTGCGCGGGATGCTTGTTCATCGGGGAGATCCCGCGCGCGAGGTCGATCGAACAACATGGCGCGGGACTGGTTGCCGCTTGGGTCCGGGCAAGAATAAACGTGTCATACGCTGGCTTTGTCCCGTCTCTCGCCGATTTTCGCTTTGAAGTGAGATGTTCGTTTTTT
The DNA here is from genome assembly GCF_023631405.1 of Caballeronia sp. GAWG2-1. NCBI lineage: Bacteria > Pseudomonadati > Pseudomonadota > Betaproteobacteria > Burkholderiales > Burkholderiaceae > Caballeronia > Caballeronia sp. GAWG2-1. The sequence continues at coordinate 97,220 of NZ_JALQDD010000023.1, read as the reverse complement.
ACATCGTACCATCGGCCTTCGGGATCAACGGTGTGGGCCACGCCGCGATCCCTCACTCCCGAGCCGAAACCAGCACCCCGCTCCCTTCCACCACCTCTGCCTCCGAAACCAGCGTCTCCAGCGCGAGCCCGCGCGTCTCGATCCCAAGAATCCAAACCGCCGACGCCGCCACCACAAAACAGGCGGCGCCCAGCGAAAAGACTCCGCCTTGTCCGAAGGCCGGCAACACGACGCCAACGACATAAGGCCCGATCAACGACCCGACACGCCCGATCGCCGATGCAAACCCCGACCCCGTCGCGCGCGCGCCGGTCCCATACAACTCGGGCGTATAGGTATAAAGCACGGCCCACATCGCGAAGAGGAAGAACTGCATGGCAAGTCCCGCGCAGATCAGGAGCGTCGGCGTTTCAGCATGCAACGCGGTCTGGCCATACAAGTACGCCATCAACCCGCTACCCAAAAGCGATGCGATGCAAGTCGGCTTGCGTCCCCACCGTTCCACGAGCCACGCCGCACACAAGAAACCCGGCACGCCGCCAAGCGAGATCAGCACCGTATAAAGCACGGACTTCGTGACGGCAAAACCGGCCTGTTGCATCAACGCGCCGAGCCACGACGTCAATCCATAGAAGCCAAGCAACGCAAAGAACCAAAGCGCCCAAACCATGATCGTGCGACGCCTGTATGCCGCACTCCAGATCTCACGAAACGCTCCGGAGCCCTTCCTGACAGGCGGTTCCGCCAGCATCGAAGGCGCAGGCAACGCACGCAAGCCGCTGGCCTTCATGACCTTCGCCTCGACTTCATCGAGCACGCGATCCGCTTCTTCGATACGTCCGTGATGTTCGAGCCATCGCGGCGACTCGGGCACCACGCGCCGCACGATCAGCACGAACACCGCGGGTATCGCGAGCAGCGCAAACTCGGTGCGCCAGCCAAACTGCGGCAACACGAAGTACGACACCACGCCCGACGCGATGAATCCCAGCGGCCAGAAGCCATCCATCAACGCAATCAGTCTGCCGCGTGACGCCGTCGGCACGAACTCGGAGAGCAACGTCTGCGCGATAGGAAACTCCATTCCCATGCCGATACCAAGCAGCACGCGATAGAAGATCAACGCATCGACGGAATGCGCCGTCGAGCACAGGTACGACGCCAGTCCCCACAGCACCATGCTCCACTGGAACACGGGCCGGCGTCCGAAGCGGTCCGCAAGCAAGCCCGCGACGGCCGCGCCGAGCACCATGCCGAAGAAGCTTGCGCTTGCAACGAGGCCCGCAGTCGCGGTCGACAAACCGAACTCCGTCTTGATCGAACCGAGCACGAAGGTCATCGTGCCGAGGTCCACCGAATCGAAGAAAAACGCAACGGCAATGATGATGAAAATGGTGCGGTGATACCCGGAGAACGGCAGGCGTTCTAGCCGTGCAGCAGCGCTCGCGCGCGATTGCGTGGCGGTGGACATGTCATCCCTCTCTCGATGCGGCGCTAACCGCGTGGACGTGGCGTACAGAAGTCAAAGCGTTTTCAGTAGACGCCGACATAAATCCGCAACATAGAAGATTCGCGTCATCGGGATGGAACGTACGCGTCATGCGTCATAGCGTGCGCGCGCCGCCGCGGCAATACGCATGAGCGCATCAACGCTGAGCCTTGCAGCGATGGCCTTCACGTACTCGTGGTGACGCGCATCGAGCGGCGCGTCGAGATACTGCGCATGCAGATAGCGAATCAACGCAATCCGCCGATGCTTCAACGCAATGCTGCGTTCGAGAAGCGCGAGCGCCGCGTTCGCATCGCGCTCCTTGACCGCGCGCTCGGAAAGCAACGCCGCCGTGTCGCGCGATGAAGTCATCGTCGTGAAGGTCAGGAAGCTTGAAGCGCGGCTGCGTTCTGTGCGCGCCACGCGTCGAAATCGGCACGACGCCAGTCGAGTTCCAACGCAAGACGGCGCGTGCCTTCACGAATCTTGGGCTTATGCAACGCGAGCGTGAGACCGTCGAGCGCGGGCCATTCATCGAAGGAGAACGCGGCGATTTCCATCGCGAGCGTTTCGAGCAAACGCGTATGCGGCTTCGTTTCGAGAAACGCACTCACGCGGTCGCACCACGCTTCGTAATCGATAAGACCATCCGTCGATTCATGCGGCGTGCTTCGATAGCGCAGGCTTGCATCGATAGCAACCGGCTGCGGCGCACGATGCTCATGTTCGTACAAGCCGACGCGCGTCGTCACCATCAGTTCATCGACGACGACGCGCCAGCCCTGTCCGCCCATGGCAAGCGGTTCGAACGGCTTCATGCGAGCAAGGGCTCGGCGGCATCGAGCATGATCTTCACGAAGTAGTCCGCGAAGCTGCGGCGGATGATCAGTTCGAAGCGGTCACCGCCTAACGGCACGAGCGTGAGCGAAGCCTTGAAGTAATGACTCTGCGCGCACTGGCCTTCGCCGAATGCTTTCGGATGCAAGTCGAGCGGGCATCCGCGTGAAAGGACATCGCGCGTGCGCGGCCCATCGATTTCGAGCACCGTATAGCCGCTGCCGATATCCACCGCTGCCGCGAACGCGCCCTTGAACGCGTCGCGCAACTTCGCTTCGAGCGGCGCGGGGCGTGCGGCATCGTGCGCGGTCAGTGAGCGCACGAGCCATTCATCGGGGCCGAGCCACAGCATGTCGTGGCCATTGCCGCGCGCGGTGGTGTTCGGTTTGTCGGGCGGCGCGCAGCCAATCACGCTTTGCACGGCCTGCACGAAGGCCGCATCGCGCGTATCGCCACGCACGTTGACGAGTTGGAGAAACGGCCGCTCGGAAAGACGAAACGCTTTCGGCGAGCCCGCCTGATGCGCCTTCATCAACGCATCCGCGCCGACGAGCGGTGACTCCTGCCACACCCCTTGTCCAACCGTGACGCGATCGACGACCGTCGAGGAACCTCTGGTTTCATTCCACATGCTGACGTGCTCCTTCGCTATCGTAGAACACCGAACTGGTGATTTTTGCGTTGATCTGCTTGCCGCTCGAAAGCGGAATGGTGACCGCCTCGCCGATCTTGTCGAGACCGCCCTTCACCACGGCAAGCGCAATCGAGCGCTTCAAAATAGGGCTGAAATAGCTCGATGTGACATGACCGAGCATTGGCGCCGAGTCGCCCTGGAACGGACCCGCGACGATCTGCGAGCCTTCCGGAATGACAAACGAAGGATCGTCCGAGAGCAAACCGACGAACTGCTTGCGTCCTGGCTTGGCGGTGTCCGAACGCGTGAGCGAACGCTTGCCGATGAAGTCCTTCGACTTCGCGACTAGCCCGCCCATGCCGAGGTCGTAAGGCGTCATCGAGCCATCCGTATCCTGGCCCACGATGATGTAGCCCTTCTCCGCGCGCAACACGTGCATGGTTTCGGTGCCGTAGGGCGTGATGTCGAATTCCGCGCCCGCTTCCATGATGGCTTCCCACACCGCGCGTCCGACATTGGCCGGCACGTTCACTTCATATGCGAGTTCGCCCGAGAAGCTGATGCGCATCACGCGCGCCGATGCACCCGCCACCGTGCCCTCGCGATAGCTCATGAACGGGAACGCGGCGTTCGCGAAGTCGATGTCGTGACACACCTTCTGCAGCACCTTGCGGCTGTTCGGTCCCACGACCGCGAACGTGGCCCAGTGATCCGTCACGGAGGCAAGCCGCACGCGCATGTCGGGCCATTCGGTTTGCAGCCAGCGTTCGAGCCACGTGAGTACGCGCGCCGCGCCGCCCGTGGTGGTCGTCATCATGTAATGCTGGTCGGCCAGGCGCACGGTCACGCCGTCGTCGAAAATCATGCCGTTTTCGTCGAGCATGAGACCGTAGCGGCACTTGCCGACTTCGAGCTTGCTCCACGGATTCGTATAGACCCAGTTCAGCAACTGAGCCGCATCCGGGCCTTGAATGTCGATCTTGCCGAGCGTCGATGCATCGAGAATGCCGACGCTTTCGCGCACTGCGAGCGATTCGCGCGCGACTGCCGCGTACATATCCTCGCCCGCCTTCGGGTAGTACCAGGGACGCTTCCAGTTGCCGACATCCTCGAACGCGGCGCCGTTCTGAACGTGCCATTCGTGAACCGCCGTCTTGCGCACCGGATCGAGAAACTCGCCCAGTTCGCGGCCCGCGAACGTGCCGAAGGAAACCGGCGTGTAGTTCGGGCGGAAGGTCGTCGTGCCGGTCTCGGGAATCGTCTTGTTCAGAGCTTGCGCGAGAATCGCCATGCCGTTGATGTTGCCGAGCTTGCCTTGATCGGTGCCGAAGCCCATCGCCGTATAACGCTTCACGTGCTCGACCGATTCGAAGCCTTCACGCGCCGCGAGAAAGATGTCGGCAGCGGAGACGTCGTTCTGGAAGTCGATGAACTGCTTGGGGCCGCGCGTCGCGAGTTCGCGTCCACCGACGAGCCACAACGGCAACGACGGCGCTTCCGTGATCTCGGCCACTTGCACCGGATTCGGCCGCGCGACGAGAAGCCCTGCCGCGCGCGCTGCGTCGGCGCCCGCATCGAGTGCGAAGCGGATGCCGCGCGCCAGCGAGAACTCGCCCGCGCACGCGCCCACGCTGCTTTCCAGTTGCATGGCCTTGCCGGGGACGAAGCAGGCTTTATCCTCGTGCCAGTGCGCCTTGCCGCCCGATTGCGCGAAGAGATGCAACACGGGACTCCAGCCGCCCGACATCGCCACGAGGTCGCATTGCAGGTCGGACTGCTTCGCGCCGACTTGCCCCTTCGCATAAGCCGCGACTTCCACTGACGACACGCGCAGCTTGCCGTGCGCCGCCGTGATGACCGCATCGTTGATGACGCGCACGCCATAGCGACGCGCGGCAGCAGGCAACGCACCTTTCGTTTCCGCGGGGCGCGGATCGACGACCGTGACGTCCGCGCCGGCCGCCTTCAGATCGAGCGCGCATTGATACGCGTCATCGTTGTTGGTGAACACGACCGCGCGACGTCCCGGCAACACCGCATAGCGATGCAGATACGTCGATATGGCGGAAGCCATCATCACGCCCGGCAAATCGTTGTTGCCGAACACGACAGGCCGCTCGTGCGCGCCCGTCGCGAGAATCACGCGCTTGGCGCGCACCTTCCACAGCAGTTCACGCGTGCCCTTGCGCAACGACACCGGCAGATGCTCGGTCAGACGCTGCGTGATGGTCACGAGGTTGTGATCCTGATAGCCGAACGCCGTGCTGCGCGAAAGTACCTTCACGTCGGGCATTTTGCGCAGTTCGGCTTCGATCTTCTGCACCCATTGCAGCGCGGGCTTGCCATCGATCTCCGCGCGGCACGAGAGCAACGAGCCGCCGAGTTCGCTTTGATCGTCGACGAGAATCACGCGCGCGCCCGACAAACCCGCCGCATGCGCCGCCGCGAGTCCCGAAGGACCGCCGCCGACCACGAGCACGTCGCAATGCGCGAAGCACTTGTCGTAACGATCCGCGTCGCGTTGCTCGGGCGCCTTGCCGAGACCCGCTGCATCGCGAATCACTTCTTCGTACTTCGGCCAGAATTTGCGCGGCCACATGAAGGTCTTGTAGTAGAAGCCCGCTGGAATGAAGCGCGCGATCTTCTGATTCACGGCCATGCGATCGTTCTCGATGCTCGGCTTCGCATTCACACTCGTCGCGACGAGTCCCTGATACAGCTCAATTTCGGTGGCACGCGCATTGGGCACCGTGTACGCGCCGGTTTCGAGCTGCACGACGGCATTCGGCTCTTCCACACCTGCCGTGACGATGCCGCGGGGCCGGTGATACTTCCAGCTACGCGCAACGAAATGCTGGCCGTTGGCGAGCAGCGCGGAGGCGAGCGTATCGCCTTGAAAACCCTGATACGTCTTGCCGTTGAAGGTGAACGTCAACGCAATCGCGCGGTTGATGCGTCCACCCGCGCCGAGTCGGTCTTTCTGGCTCATTTCGACGTGCCTCCGTTATTCGTGTCCATCACGGCAAGCGGACGGTCGAACGTCTCGTAGCCCTGAATCTCGTATGAAACCGTATCGCGTTGCGCCTTGAACCAGCGGCGGCAGCCTTGCGCATGCATCCATTGTTCGCGATGCTTGCCGCGCGAGTTCTTGCGCATGAAGAGGTAATCGCCCCATTCCTTGTCGGTGAGCTTGTCCGTTTCGAGCGGGCGCGCGATATCCGCTTCGCCGCCGCAGGAAAATTCGCTTTCGGCGCGCGGGCCGCACCAGGGGCATTCGATCAGCAACATGTTCCTAACTCCCTAAAGTGCGATTAGTGCGCCACGGCAGCCGCGCCGTGTTCGTCGATCAGATGACCCGTATAGAAGCGCTCCAGCGAGAACGGCGCATTCAGCGCATGCGGCTCGTCTTTCGCGATGGTGTGCGCGTACGCCCAGCCCGAGCCCGGCGTCGCCTTGAAGCCGCCCGTGCCCCAGCCGCAATTGAAATAGAGGCCCTTCACATCCGTCTTGCTGATGATCGGGCAAGCATCCGGCGAGACATCGACAATGCCGCCCCACTGGCGATTCATGCGCACACGCGAGAACACCGGGAACATTTCGACGATAGCCTCTAGCGTGCCTTCGATAATCTGAAAACTGCCGCGCTGCCCGAAGCCCGTGTATTGATCGACGCCCGCGCCGATCACGAGATCGCCCTTGTCGGACTGGCTGATGTAAGCGTGCACCGCGTTCGACATGACGACCGTGTTGACCACCGGCTTGATGGGCTCGGACACGAGCGCCTGCAGCGGATGGCTTTCGAGCGGCAGACGCACGCCGGCCATATCCGCAAGCGATGTCGTATTGCCCGCCGCGACCACCGCGACCTTCTTCGCCTTGATGAAACCCTTTGTGGTATCGACGCCCGTGACTTGGCTGCCGTCGCGCCGAATTCCCGTGACCTGACAGTTCTGGATGATGTCCACGCCCGCCTGATCCGCGCCGCGCGCGAACCCCCACGCCACGGCATCGTGACGCGCGACGCCGCCGCGCCGTTGAATCGACGCACCCAGCACCGGATAGCGGCTATTGAGATTGATAGTCGGCTCGATTTCCTTGATCTGCGCGGGCGTGAGGAACTCGGCATCGACGCCATTGAGACGGTTGGCGTTCACGCGGCGTTCGGTATCGCGCACATCCTGCAGCGTATGCGCGAGATTCATGACGCCGCGCTGGCTGAACATGACGTTGTAGTTGAGGTCTTGCGAAAGGCCTTCCCACAGCTTCATTGCCTTTTCGTATAAAGCCGCAGATTCGTCCCACAGATAGTTCGAGCGCACGATCGTCGTGTTGCGCGCGGTATTGCCGCCGCCTATCCATCCCTTCTCCAGAATCGCGACATTCGTGATGCCGTGTTCCTTCGCCAGGTAATACGCCGTCGCAAGACCATGCCCGCCGCCGCCGACGATCACCACGTCGTATTCGCGCTTGGGCTCGGGGCTTCGCCACTGGCGCTCCCAGTTCTCGTGATACGACATGCCGTTGCGCAAGAGGCTGAAGATCGAATAGCGGGTCATGGTGTTTCCTTTCCTTCGTGACGTACTGAATTCAGCATTCGATGACGTTGACGGCCAGTCCGCCGCGCGACGTCTCCTTGTATTTCGTTTTCATATCGGCGCCGGTTTCGCGCATGGTCTTGATGACCGAATCGAGCGAGACGTAATGCTGGCCGTCGCCCTTCATCGCCATGCGCGCGGCGTTGATGGCCTTGATCGCGCCCATCGCATTGCGCTCGATGCAGGGAATCTGCACGAGGCCGCCCACCGGGTCGCAGGTCATGCCAAGGTTATGTTCCATGCCGATTTCGGCGGCGTTTTCGACTTGCGCGGGCGTGCCTCCCATGACCGATGCCAGCGCGGCGGCGGCCATCGAGCAGGCCACGCCCACTTCGCCCTGGCAGCCCACTTCGGCACCCGAGATCGAAGCCGTTTCCTTGTAGATGATGCCGATGGCGGCTGCCGTAAGAAGGAAGCGCACGATGCCATCGTCGTTCGAGCCGTGCATGAACTTCACGTAGTAGTGCAGCACGGCGGGGATCACGCCCGCTGCGCCATTGGTCGGCGCGGTGACGACGCGGCCGCCCGCCGCGTTCTCTTCGTTGACGGCCATTGCATAGAGGTTGACCCAGTCGAGCATCGAAAGCGGATCGCGCAACGACTCTTCGGAACGAAAGCGCAGTTGCGACGAAAGATCCGCCGCGCGACGCTTGACGTGCATCGGTCCCGGCAACTCGCCGCGCTCCTTGCAGCCGCGCTCGACGCATGCCGCCATCACGCGCCACACGGCGAGCATGCCCTCGCGCACTTCCTGTTCGCTGCGATTCGCGCATTCGTTTTGCAACGTGACCTCGGCGATAGACAGACCTGTCTCCTTGCACACGCGCATGAGATCGTCGCCGGTGCGAAACGGATACGGCACGCTGCCGCCCGCGCGCAGTCCGTTGACGCGATCGCCTTCGCGATTCACGACGAAACCGCCGCCGACCGAGAAGTATTCTTTCTCGACGAGCAGCTGGCCGTTCTCGTCGAACGCCTGAAAGCGCATGCCGTTCGGATGCACGATGCTCGATCCCGGCGCGCCCGGCATCAGCTTGCGATAAAAGCCTATGTGTTCGCGCTCTTCGAACGCGACCGCATGCTTGCCGAGCAACATCAGGCGCTTCGTTTCGCGAATTTCTTTGAGGCGCGGCGCGATCAGGTCGGGATCGATCAGATCGGGCAGATTGCCTTCCAGGCCGAGCAGCACGGCCTTGTCGGTGCCGTGGCCCTTGCCGGTGGCGCCGAGCGAGCCGAACAGTTCAGCGCGCACCCGCGTGACGAAGCCAAGCAGATTCGCGTCCTCGATGTGCGAGGCGAAGCGGCACGCCGCGATCATCGGCCCGACGGTATGCGAGCTGGAAGGACCGATGCCGATCTTGAACAGATCGAAAACGCTGACGTTCATGTGCATTCCTGGTTGGATCATGGGCCGCTTGCCCACCTTTCGCGACTGTGCTCATTGCACCAAACCGCAAATCCGTCCGATAGAACAAAAGCGGCATCGAAATGGGATGGCGGCGTCAGCGCGCGGGAACGCTCGCCCCAATGACGGATTTACCAAGGTTCATGACGTTTGATCGAAAGTCGCCGCATGAGTCCGCCACGCGAACGCGGCGGTAGCAGAGCATTTCGAGGTTGGCGCGTTTTTGCGCAGCTTCGTTGCAGATCGCGGGAATTTTGAGACTGATCCTACGGGCCGAAAGAGGACGTCTCGGTATATTCCCTAAGTCCGTGAGCGGCCACCCTTCAAGGCTTGACGCGTCGCTCGTTTCTCTGTTGTTCCTTCGTCTTCTGTATCCATGCAAAGCTCTGCTCTTCCCGATCAGTTCTTCAAATCCTGGACTCTTGCTTTCATTGTCGGCGCCGCCGTGGTCGGCTTGCTTCAGGCCATCGACATCATTTCTCCCGAACACGTTCTCACGCGCGAAGCGCCCACCTGGGCCGCGTTGATGGTCGCGTGTTGCGTCGATCCCGCCTTGCGTTACTTCGGCGTATTGAAGGCCGAAGTCGAACAGCGCTGGGCCGACTACACCGTCGCAAGCCTGCTCGGTCGAACCACCGGCGCGCTCGTCGGCTCGGCGTTCGCCTGGGCCATCGCCGTGCTGGGCAACTAGTCTTCCTTCAGGGCCGCCGTATCGCGGCCCTTCTCATTTCTGACCATGCGCCCGTGCTCCACGCACGAGTGATATGCTCGCGGCATACTTCCAGGCCGCCGCACTTCACGCGCATGAACCCCGCAGAATCGCTTCCGCCGCTTTCCATCGACGGTCAATCCAAATCGCGTATTCGCTTCGGCATCGTGCTGTTGCCGAACTTCACGCTGACCGCGTTCTCCGGTTTCGTCGATCTCTTGCGCCTTTCCGCCGATGAAGGCGATTTCAGCCGCCCCGTGCGCTGTTCGTGGAGCGTGATCGGCGAGACGCTCGCACCCGTGCGCGCAAGCTGCGGCATCCAGATCACGCCGTGGGAGACTTTCGATCAGGCCGAGCACTTCGATTACGTCGTCGTGGTCGGCGGTCTCTTGCACTCGGGGCCCTCCGCAAGCGATGCCACCTTGCAGTTCATCCGCCGCGCCGCCGCCCTCGATGCAACCATCGTCGGCATGTGCACGGGCGTGTTCTCGCTGATGCGTGCGGGCGTGCTGGAAGGGCATCGAATCTGCGTGAGCTGGTTTCACTACTGGGATTTCGTCGAACGCTTTCCGCACGTGGATGAGCAGGCGCTCGTGGCGGATCGGCTCTTCGTGATCGACAGGCGGCGCATTACGTGTTCGGGCGGACGCGCATCCATCGATGTCGCGGCGGCCATCCTGCTGCGTCACTTCGAGACCGCGACGGTGCAAAAGGCATTGCGCATTCTCCTCGTCGACGACATGCAGAAGGGCAACGCGCCGCAGCCGCATCCGCCGGGACTTGCGCCGGCGACGCATCCCAAGGTCAAGCGCGCCATTCTGCTGATGGAACAGCACGTGGGACGCTCGCTCACGCTCGACGAACTCGCGCACAAGCTTGACCTTTCCACGCGTCAACTCGAACGTCTGTTCAAGGCGGAAACCGGCAAGGCGCCGCAAGCCTACGCAAAGCAAGTGCGTTTGCGCACGGCGGCGTGGCTGCTCACGAGTTCGGACAAGACGGTAGCGGATATTGCATCGAGTTGCGGCTTTTCCGATGCCTCGCATCTCGGCCGCGAATTCCGCAAGCAATACGGTCTTCCGCCGATGATGTATCGTGAACAAGGCGGCTCTGGCAACGCCGAAGAAGAGAATCAGACGCTGGACTACGACGAGACTTTCCCGGGCCGCGCACAGGCGATCTAACACGATCTATCCACGTTATCCGCGGCTTACAACCCAAGGAGGAACGGCATGGAGAACCACGGTTATTCGAAGGAAGAATGGGCGCTGCGTTGCGATCTGGCGGCGCTCTACCGCGTGATTGCGCATTTTCGCTGGACCGACATGATCTTCACGCACATCAGTGCGCGCGTGCCGGGGCCGGAGCATCACTTCCTCATCAACAAATACGGCGTGCTCTTCGACGAGATGCGCGCGTCGGACCTTGTTTTGATCGATAGCGAAGGACGCGCGGTGGATCCGGCTGCGCGGGATTATCCGGAGCGGTTTCTCGTCAATCCGGCGGGCTTCACCATTCACTCGGCCATTCATATGGCGCGTCACGATGTCGTGTGCGTCGTGCATACGCATACGGCGGCGGGCGCGGCGGTATCGGCGCAGAAACAAGGGCTTTTGCCGATCAGCCAGCATGCGCTCAAGTACTACGGGCACATTGCTTACCATGACTATGAAGGCATTGCGCTCGATCTCGCGGAACGTGACCGGCTCGTCAACGATCTCGGCCTGCATAACGCGATGATCTTGCGCAATCACGGGCTGCTCACTTGCGGTCCGTCGATTCCCTCGGCGTTTCAAGAGATGTATTTCCTCGAACGCGCCTGCGAGATTCAACTGCGTGCGCTCGCGGGCGGCGGCGAGCTGAATCTGCCTTCGCAGAAGGTTTGCGAAACGACTGCCGCGCAGTATCGCAGGGACGAGTCGGAAGGGATCATCGCGCTGCAATGGCAAGCCGCCTTGCGCATGATCGAGGGCGGCAAGACGGACTATCGCACCTGACCTTCAGTTGCCGGCGACATAAGCCTTCACCGCCGGCAACCCGTCCTTGCCATCGAAGGTTTTGACACCTGCGAGCCATTTATCGAGCACCGCGGGATTCTGCTTCAACCACTCGCGCGCGGCCTTGTTGGCGTCGGTTTTGTTCATGATCGGCAGCATGACGTGATTCTCAATGTCCGTCGTGAACCGCAGATTCGATACGAGCTTCGCGACATTCGGGCAACGTGTGTCGTAATCGGTCGGCGTCACGGTCAGCACGCGCGCTTCGCCGTAGTTGGGGCCAAAGACATCGTCGCCGCCCGAGAGATAATCGATCTTCATCTGGACGTTCATGGGATGCGGTTCCCAGCCCAGAAACACTATCGGCTTCTTGTCGCGAATGGCGCGATTCACTTCGACAAGCATCCCCGCCTCGCTCGATTCAACCAGCTTGAACTTTCCGAGCCCGTACTGATTGCTGTCGATCATCTTCTTGATGAGCGCGTTACCGTCGTTGCCCGGCTCGATACCATAGATCTTGCCGTCGAGCTTGTCGTAGTTCTTCGCGATATCGCTGAACGTCTTGATGCCGCCGTTGTACGCGTATTCCGGCACCGCCAGCGTGTACTTTGCACCGATGAGATTCGGCGTCGGCAGCACCTTCACCTGATTCGCTTTCTTGAACGAATCGATCATCGGATCCATGGTCGGCGACCAGTAGCCGAGGAACACGTCGATCTGCTTGCTCTTCACGCCGGCGAAGGTGATCGGCACCGATGCGATCGTTTTCGTCGGGCTATAACCAAGTCCCTGCAGGACCGTCGATGCAAGCCCGGTGGTCGCGGCAATGTCGGTCCATCCGACATCGGCGAAACGCACGTTCTTACATGCAGCGGGTTCGGCCGCATTCGCAGCGCAAGTTACCGCGAAAGCAAACGATGCGATCCACGAACGATTCATGCCTTATCTCCCGTTGCTGTTTTCAATTGACGATGAGAGGCTCACGCGCGGTCCATGAAGAACGCGCGAAGCCAGAACGATGTCGATTAGGTCAAGCAGACAGACGCCGCTCCACACTCGGCGCGTGTCCGAATTGCGCGCGATACGCCTTGCTGAAATGACAAGGCGAATGGAATCCGCAGATGCTGGTGACGCGTGCAATCGATGCATCCGTGTTGCGCAACAACTCGCGTGCGCGCCGCAAGCGAAGCGTCAAGTAGTAATGCGTCGGCGATACATTGAGGAACATCTTGAACATGCGTTGCAAGTGTCGTTGCGAAAGATGCACGAGCCGCGCGAGTTCTTCGAGCGAAAGCGGCTCTTCGATATTCGCTTCCATCAGGCGCACCACTTCGACGAGTTCGGCACGCGAAAAGCCGACGCGCGCATCGACGGGAATGTGCTGATAGTCCGTCGAAGAGCGAATGCGTTCGACGATGAACTGCTCCGACACTTGCGCCGCATGCGCCTGGCCAAGCCGCAAGCTCACGAGATTGAGCATGAGATCGAGCGGCGCCGTGCCACCCGTGCAAGTCATGCGGTCGCGGTCGATCACGAAGAGCTCATCGGCAAAACGCACATGCGGGAAGCGCTTGTTGAGCGGCGACATGTCTTCCCAATGCACAGTGCAGCGATAGCCGTCGAGCAGCTTGGCCGCGAGCAACGCATAAGGCCCGGTGCAAATGCCGCCGAGCGGAACGCCCGCTTCGTGCACGCGCTGCAATAGCTCGATGATCGTATCGTCCACGTGATCCGTCACGTGCCAGCCCGCGCAGACGATGAGCACATCGGGCATGCCGGCTTCGTCGAGCGTCGTGGTTGGCTTCACGGTGATGCCATTGCTTGCTCGAGCAGGCTCGCCATCCGGTGTGATGACCGACCACGTGTAGTGCTGCGCGCGGCCGACGTAGTTGGCCATGCGCAGCACTTCGACCGCGCTCGTGAACGCGATCATCGAGAAATTCGGCAGCGTGAGGAAGCCGAAGTGCGCGAGGTTGGACAACGGCGATTCCGAGGCAGCCGGAACGAGCGCGTCGCGTTTCATGAGTGCATCAGCCTTGTTGCGCGGCCGGTGCGCGGCGCACCTTCATGACGCTGCGAATGCCCGAAAGAAGCGGGGCGCGCGCCATGCCGGGCGAACGGCCGAAGCTCTCGGTGATACGGTCCAGAATGATCGCCAGCAACACGACGGACAAGCCGCTCTCGAAGCCGAGGCCGATATCCAGACGCTGAATGCTCGCGAGCACGTCGTTGCCGAGACCGCCCGCACCCACCATCGACGCGATGATGACCATCGACAGCGCCATCATGATCGTCTGGTTCACGCCTGTCATGATCGAAGGCAGCGCGTTGGGAATCTGCACCTTGTAGAGCAGTTGCCACGGCGTGCAGCCGAACGCCTGACCCGCTTCCACGATCTCGCGGTTCACGTGCTTGATACCGAGCGACGTAAGACGGACGGCGGGCGGCATCGCGAAGATCACGGTCGAAAGAATGCCGGGCACGCGGCCGAGGCCGAACAGCATCGCGGCGGGAATCAGATACACGAAGGCGGGCATCGTCTGCATCAAGTCGAGCACGGGACGAACGGCCATCTCCACGACCTTGCTCTTCGCCGTCCAGATACCGAGCGGAATTCCGAGCAACAGGCTGATGAAGGTCGACGAGAGTGTGAGACCAAGCGTGATGACCATCTGATCCCAGAAGCCGGTCGCGTAGATCAGCAAGAGCGAGAGCAACGTGAAGGCGGCAAAGCGCCAGCCCACGCGCCACAAGCCGATGCCGACGAAGATGGCCATGAGCGCCCACATCGGGACGGCCTGGAGGCTGTGTTCGATGAAAGCGGCGAAGCTCTCGATGACCTTGCCGATTGAATCGAACGTCTTGGCGTCGTGGTCGAGCAGGTAATGGACGCCGTGATCGACCCAGCTACCGAGCGGAATGATTTCAGACATGGGAACCTCGATGGCGGGTTAAGACCTTCAGGACGTTCGACTTGTTGACCGAACCGCAATAGAAACCCTCGGCGTCGACCACCGGCAGCGGCGCGGGACTCGCGACCACGCGGTGCACGACGTCATCGAGCGCCATGTTGCGCTCGATACACTCGATGTGATTGATCTGCGGCACTGGATTGCCGTTCGAATCGCGGCCGACGAAACCGCGAATGCGCCGCTCGCCGTCAAGCACGAACGCATAGTCCGCGCTGCCGTTGAGCGTCTCCGCCACGCTCGATGCGTCGATCTGCGGCGAATGCTTCATGAGCGGCACGACATCGGTCTGCATGAGGTCGCCGGCGGTTAGATAGCGGCTGGTATCGATGCCGTCGAAGAACGCTTGCACGTAGTCGTCGGCGGGGTTCTGGATGATTTCCTGCGGCGTGCCGATCTGCACCACGCGGCCGCCTTCCATGATCGCGATGCGCGTGCCGATACGCATGGCTTCTTCGAGATCGTGCGAGACAAAGAGAATCGTGCGCTGCTGCTCGCGTTGCAAGTCGAGCAGGACGTTCTGCATTTCCTTGCGTTTGAGCGGATCGAGCGCGGAGAACGCTTCGTCCATGATCATCAGCGAGGGATTCACCGCCAGCGCCCGCGCAAGCCCCACGCGCTGCTGCATCCCGCCCGATAGTTGCGCTGGCAACTTCTGCGCGAACGATGCAAGGCCGACTTGTTCGAGCACGGTCATCGCGCGCTTCTCGCGTTCCTTCTTGCCGACGCCCGCGACTTCCAGACCGAATGCGGCGTTCGAAAGCACGGTGCGCTGCGGCATCAGCGCGAAGGACTGAAACACCATGCTCATGTCCTTGCGGCGCAGCGCCGTGAGTTCCGAGCGCGGCACGGCCGCCACGTCGCGGCCATCGATCAGCACCTTGCCGGCGGTGGGATCGACGAGACGGTTGATCAAACGGATCAGCGTCGATTTGCCGGAACCGGAAAGGCCCATGAGCACGAAGATCTCGCCTTCCTTGACGTCGAAGGAAACGTTATGTACGCCGACGATCTGCCCGGTGCGCGCAAAGACTTCTTCTTTCGTCGCGCCGCCGGCGAGCATGTCGATCGCCTGCTTGGGGCTGTTGCCGAACACCTTGCATAGCCCTTCGACTACTACCTTTGGGGAATTCATCGAAATCTCCATAGCGTGGCGGACGTGCGTCCGCGCTGTGCATACATAGTTGCCAGAAAAAAGTATCGCTAGCCGACTATTTGCGACAACTGCATGTCGAAATACGACAATGGAATAAGGAGGATTCTGGACGGGCGCGGGTAAGCCCTTGTGACGCAAGGATTTTTTGGCGTCGAATGGCCAAGATTCGGCGAATTGCGCGTGTCGCGCAAGAACAAGTGTTCGCGCGTTTGCAATGCAGATGCGGGGAAGAAGGATGATCGTGCGGCCAAATTGCTCGGTCGGGGCGATCTTAAAGGCGGAAAGTTAGAGGGAATCTGCTAGAAAAACTACAAACTTAAGACTAATCGGCGGGCGGGGTCTACGGCGTCAGGCCGTCTCGCATTGCTAGTTGTGGTTGTCCCGCACCGCCATTAGTTACGCATTACAGACGAACGCCGAAAGCGGTACCGCGTGACTTGCGTTGACGCTCGGATTCACGGAAACGCGCTTGATACGAGTAGTCGCTGTCCATCGGCAGGTGCGGCGATTCGAACAGCGAAGCGAATTTTTGCAGCAAGGCGAAGAGGTAGCTCATGTCAAACTCCGGTTGGTGATAAGAGGGTTTTCCCTTAGGACCGATTATAGGGTTTGCCCTTAGCTATTCCTAGTGCAATGCAACATTTACGACCGAACAAATTGGTAGTTTTTCTACATTTTTTAGTGTGACTTTTTCTCGCGAAAACGGGGACAGCTCGGAGACGGCCTTCCAGCAAGCACGCAGAAAGTGACGAAAAACTTACGCGACAGTCCGTCTTGAGACGGAATGTCGCGTCAAAGTAACAGTTTTTGGCGGGAATCAGCGCGTGTGACGTTGCGAGTGGAGCGCACGCGCCGTCTCTCGACTCGCAGCGCCGTTACTGGCGTCGGTTTCGGAATGCGCATCGAAGAGAGAAGCAAGTGTCGCCTGCTGATTGAGCATGAGTTGCTCCATGCGCTCCTGCTGCAACGTGGTGTCGCGACCCATACGCATCAGCACGACCGTTTGCACGACGCCGGTCGCCACCGTCAGCAGCGTGACGCACACGATGATCGTCAGCAGCGTCTTCATGCGGCGGGCGTGCGCGGCAGTCGATCCGCGCTGCTCGGAGATCACGGCGCGTAACGCGTCGATTGTGTCGGTGAACGCCGTCACGCGTGCGCGATCCAGCACCGGGTCGAAGGACGCGTCCTCATGCGCAATGCGTGCATCAACGAGCGCGGCGCTCAATGAGCCTGCGACGATATCCGCGGAATGCGAGTCGATCGATGCAGCAAGTTCGCCTGGCGCATGAGTTGGCGGCGCAGCGTCGATTTCATCGCCTTCGGCCACGACGAGCAACTCGTCCTGAACCGATGCCGGATGCGGCGCGGCTTCCGAACGCGGCGCCATCCGCTTGTTCACGGCCAATGCGCCATTCGATTGCACCGCCGCCAAAAACACGTCCGGCAGTTCGAAGCCTTCGAACGTGCCCTGGCGAATGTCGGTGTTCAGCGCCTGAAGGTTGGCGCGCTCGGCGTCTTCGGCGAAGAGATCGAGCGTCTCGCCCGCGCAGCGCTGCGTTGCGCTCAACTGGGCAAGACGCTGCGCCGAACGCACGGCGCGCGCGAGTTTCTTTTCGGTGTCGGCGCTGTCGGCCGATGACGCCTCGGCGGCGCGGCCACGGCGCGGTCGCGTGAGAGGAGCGACGGCGTCGGCGGGTGTATCGAAGGTATGGCGGTGACGCTTAACAGCAGGATCTGGCATAGGTCGAAAGGCGGTGACCGGGACAACCGGCGCGAAACGCGCACATGCGGTTCGGCAATGATTTTCGAGAGGCGGCATTGTCGCACGGCGCGGCGGCTTATCCCACATCGTGTTCGTGCATGTCTTGCGTCGCGCGGGCGATGCCGTCAGCTTCCATCCTCTTCGTGGAATTCCCGCACCACGCTCAGATGCTTAAGCCGCTCGCAAATCGACCGATATTCCTGCGTCGAAAGCCGCGAAAGCACGACCTGCACTTCATCGAGTTCCGGCGATTCGTCGCTTTGCTGCACGACGAACTGCTTCACGCGCACGCTGCCTGGCCCGAGCGCTTCGTGCAGGCCGTGAAAGGACAGCGAGCCGCGATCGACCAGCATCGTCAATTGCCGCTGCTGCTTGACGCTGATGAAGCGCCGCTCCAGCGGTTTGAGTCCCGCCAGAATGACGAGGATGATGGCCGTCGCCGCGATCGATGCCGTGTACAGCCCGCCGCCTACCGCCAGCCCGATCGCCGCAACCGACCACAAGCTCGCGGCGGTGGTCAGCCCGCGCACGATCTCGCCACGCAGCAGAATGGATCCCGCGCCGAGAAAGCCGATGCCGGACACGACCTGCGCCGCGATCCGCGATGGATCGAGCACGACGTGATCGGCCTTGAGCGCCTCTTCGAAACCGTAGGCAGACACGATCATGATGAGCGCGGAGCCAACGCACACCAGCATGTGCGTGCGCAAGCCCGCCGCCCATGAAAGCCGTTCGCGCTCGAAACCGATCACGCTGCCGAGCGCCGCAGCCATGATGAGTCGTGAAACGAGTTCTACGTTGCCCAACATCTTTGACCTCCTGTCGTCGTGGCCGGTCTCCTGCCGGAGCGCTTTTGCTATGCTTATCCGGCTGTGCCGAGCCGTTTTCAAAGGGCTCATCTCTTCCGAACCATCAGGCTGGAACTTGTCTTATGCAGCAACAGCACTCAAACGGCACTTCATTGCGCGAACACTACACGAGCATCGTGCTGCCCATTTGGCGCGGTCCCGGCTTCAACACAGCGCTTCACCTGCCATTCGAAGCCGTTACGCCCGACGATCACGCGCCGTTGCCACCCAAGCGTTATCGCGCGATGGCATGCGCCCGTCAGTTGTTCGCTTTCACGGATGCGGGCGATCTCGCGCACGCGTCGGTGCTGTTCGATTCGTTGCGACACTATTTTCAGGACAAGCAAAACGGCGGATGGTTCTATAGCGTCGATGCAAACGGCGCGCCCCACGAGCGCCAGAAGGACCTTTATACGCACGCGTTCGTGGTTTATGCGTGCGCGCATTTCGCGCAAAAGAGCGGATCGGCGGACGCATTCGCCTTGCTCGATGAAACCGCGCGGCTTATCGAAACGAAGTTCGCGGGTAGCGATGGCGGCTTGCTGAACGCCGCGTACAGCGAAGACTTCGGCGCGATGCTCGAAGGTCCGCTGCAAAATCCGCTCATGCATTTGAGCGAAGCGTGGCTCGCCGCGCGCGATGCCACGGGCAACATCGCTTTCGACGAGCGGCTCGCTGTGCTGGCGCAATCGGTCGCGCGCACGTTCGTGCACGAGGCGACCGGCAGTATCGCCGAATTGCCGATTGGCGCGCCGGGCAATCGCCTGGAGCCGGGACATCAATTCGAGTGGTATTTCCTGGCAATCGGCAGCGGCCATCCCGCATTCGAGGCGGCGGGACTGAACGCGCGGCTCGAACAGGCGTTCGACTTCGCGCGGAAACATGGCGTCGACAAGTCGACTGGCGGCGTGAGCGCCGCGCTGGACGAAGCGGGACGCGTGATCGATGGCACGCAGCGCATCTGGGCGCAAACCGAATATCTACGCGCGCTGGCAACGCGCGGCGAAGCCGTCGGCGAACAGATCGAACGCTTCGGCGCACGGTTCCTACATGCGCGCGGGTGGATCGAGTGCCGCTCGGCTGACGGCGCGATCACAAGGTCGGAGATGCCTTCGACCACGCCGTATCATTTGGCGACGGCATACGCGGCGTTGCCGGATTGAGCGGTTGGATCGCCATCGCATCACGGCATTACTTGCGGCTGCAATCGATAGCCGCCCTGCGCATTCGACGAGCGAAAGCGTCAGGGCCGTGAAAATTCAGGCGCCCGACAGACGCCGAAGTCATCCACTCGTCAAGCCACCTGAAACACCGAAACCGCATCCTTCAACTGCCGCGTCTGTTCATGGAGCGACTGCGCGGCAGCCGCGGCCTGCTCCACGAGCGCGGCGTTCTGCTGAGTCATCTCGTCCATTTGCGTCACGGCCTGGTTCACCTGCTCGATCCCCACGCTCTGCTCCAGCGACGACGCGCTGATCTCCGCCATCATCTGCGTGACGCGTGAAATCGAGGTCGATACCTCGCGCATCGCCGTGCCCGCGCGTTCGACCAGCGTCGAGCCGTCGCTGACCTGCGCGACCGATTCGCCGATCAGTTCCTTGATTTCCTTCGCCGATTGCGCCGAGCGTTGCGCGAGGCCGCGCACTTCGCCCGCGACGACTGCAAACCCGCGCCCTTGCTCACCGGCGCGCGCCGCTTCGACGGCCGCGTTCAGCGCGAGGATGTTGGTCTGAAACGCGATGCCGTCGATGACCGAGATGATTTCCGCGATCTTGTCCGAGCTTTTAGCGATGCCGCGCATCTTCTCCACGACGTCATCCACCACGCCCGAACCGCGCGAAGTCGCTTCGAGCGCCACGCCCGCCAGCGTGTTGGCCTCGCGCGCGTGCTCGGCGTTCTGACGCACCGTCGCCGTCAATTCTTCCATGCTCGACGCCGTTTCCTCGAGCGATGCCGCCTGATTCTCCGTGCGCGCGGACAGATCGGCGTTGCCGCTCGCGATTTCATCGGCGCCCAAGTTGATCGAATCGGACGTCTCGCGCACGGTCTTTACCGTCGTGGCGACGCTTGCCTGCATCATCGCGAGTCCCGCGAAGAGCCTGCCGATTTCATTGCTGCCGCGTTCCGCGATACGTTCGTCGAGGCGGCCTTGCGCAATGCGCTCGAAATGGCGTCCCGCTTCTTCCAGCGGCGCGATCACGCCACGGCGCAGCGCAAAATGCACCGCCGCGACACCCGCGACCAGCGCCACGAAAATGGCGATGCCGACCGCGCGGAACCAGGCGTAGCGCGTATCGATCGATTCGAGATACGCACTGCTCGCCGCATTGCCGAAGTTGACGAAGTTCTGCTGTTCGGCGAGATAGCGATCCTGAAAGCCCTGTGTCGGCTGATCGAGGAACGCCTGAATGTTGCCCGCATCCAGATACTGGACGAGCTCGCCGAGCGCCTTCGAATACTCCGCGTATTTGGCCTGAAGCGCGGCCATGAGCGCCTTGTTCTCATCGCCGGTCTTCGGCGCGTCGAGGAAGGCCGCGAACGACTTGTCCGCCTGCGCGATCTGCTCGCGCGCGTGCTGCACGATCTCGACCGGCTCCGTGCCGCCGCGCACCATGCGCGTGCCGGCGCGAGACAGGTTGATGCGCGCATCCATCAGATGCTGCGTGGTCTTGTTGACCGCGTTGACTTGCTTGAGCGCGATATCGGACAGGTTGCCCACATCGTCATGCGTGCGCGAAAGCGACCAGAAGCCAAGCCCTTCGGTGACCAGTTGGAATAGGCAAAACACCACCAGCACGGCGAGCAAACCGGATGAAACCTTGATCTTTGCAAACATTTCTCAAGAACCCGAACGAATGAGCCGTATGACTACGGCGGAAGTCCGGGTTTACGGCAATGAAGCGCGCCAGCTTGAATTGTTTGGCGTCGATGCCGCTTTGCGCGAGCGGGATGACCGGCGCGCTTGCCGAAACGGCGGGCGCGCGCATGCTGCGTTCGCACGATTTTTGTCGAACGTCCTTGCAGTGCGAAGAAACCCTACCTATTGTCTTTGCAGGACGGCGCCGAACCCACCCCAAGGAGTGTCCGAATGGCCGAATTAGTCGATATCGCGCGCGGTGCGCTGAATGCGCAACCGTTTAGCGCCTTGCTCGGAACGAAACTGATGCAGGTCGATGCAGCGAGTCTCACGCTGTGTCTGCAGATCCGCGATGAGCTGAGGCAACAACACGGTTTCGTGCACGGCGGGGTGGTGAGTTATCTCGTGGACAACGCGCTGACGTTCGCAGGCGCGCTGAGGCTCGGTCCGAAGGTCGTCACCGGCGAATACAAGATCAACTATCTGCGCCCGGCGGTTTCCGGCACGCTGATGGCGCGGGCGCGCGTGGTGCATGCCGGCATGACGCAGGCAACCTGCCAGTGCGATGTCTTCGTCACCGACGGCAATGCCGAAACGCTCGTCGCGGTGGCGCAAGGCACGATCACGCGCATCAGCGAAAGCGCGGCCGAAGCGCTCTATAACGCCTGAACCTCAACCTTCCGTCCTGAAGACGAAAAACCTCGCCGCAGCGAGGTTTTTTGCTTTCACAGCGCGAAGGAATTACGCGTCGACCGTCTTCTGCTGCTGCTCGCCGAGACCTTCGATACCAAGGCGAATGGTCTGCCCGGACTTCAGGTACACGGCGCTGGGCTTCACGCCCATGCCGACGCCCGGAGGCGTGCCGGTCGAGATTACATCGCCGGGCTGCAGGCTCATCGTCTTCGACAGATACGCGACCAGTTGCGCGACGGTGAAGACCATGGTCTTCGTGTTGCCGTTCTGGTAACGATGACCGTCCACTTCGAGCCAGAGATCGAGCTTCTGCGGATCGGCGACTTCGTCTTTCGTCACGAGCCACGGGCCGAGCGGCCCGAACGTGTCGAAGCCCTTGCCCTTGTCCCATTGCGTGCCGTGTTCGAGCTGCCATTCGCGCTCGGAGACGTCGTTGATCACGCAGTAACCGGCCACGTAGTCGAGCGCGTTGGCTTCATCGACATACTTGGCTTCCTTGCCGATCACCACGCCGAGTTCGACTTCCCAGTCGGTCTTCTTCGAATTGCGCGGAATTTCCACGTCGTCGTTCGGGCCGCAAATGGCGCTCGTCCACTTGCCGAAAATGACCGGCTCGGTCGGCACGGGCAGATTCGATTCGGCGGCGTGATCCGCGTAGTTGAGGCCAATACACACGAACTTGCCCACACGTCCGACACACGGCCCGATACGCGGATTGCCATCCACCACCGGCAGCGACGCCGGGTCGGTCGCGCGCAGCTTGGCCAGGCCCGCATCGGTCAGCGTAGCGCCGGAGATGTCGTCCACGACCTTCGACAGATCGCGAATCTTGCCTTCGGCATCCAGCAAACCCGGTTTTTCCTGACCCTTGGGGCCGTAACGAAGCAGCTTCATCTGAATAGATCCTCGTATTTCGAAATGCAAAGGTTGAAAACGCAGCGGCCGGTCCTAGTTGGACCAGCCGCCATCGATGACGTGAGCCTGACCCGTCGTGAACGACGACTCGTCCGAGGCGAGATACAGCGCGAGCGCCGCGATTTCTTCCGTGCGGCCGACGCGGCCCATTGGTTGACGCGAAACGAAAGCCGCCTGAATCTGGTCGATCGTCGCGCCCTGCGCCTTGGCTTGCTCGGCGATGCGGTCCTTCAGCGACGGCGACTCCACCGTGCCCGGACAAATTGCGTTGCAGCGGATGCCGCGCGTGACGAAATCCGCCGCGACGGATTTCGTGAGCCCGATGACCGCCGCCTTCGACGCACCATACACGAAGCGGTTCGGCACGCCCTTCACGCTCGACGCCGCCGACGACATATTGACGATCGAGCCGCCGCCCTTTTCCAGCATCTTCGGCAGGAACGCGCGGATCGTCCGATACATGGCCTTCGCGTTCAGATTGAAGGCGAGGTCCCAGTCCGCTTCGCTCGCTTCGAGAATCGAACCGGGATGCACATAGCCCGCGCAGTTGAAGAGCACGTCGATGGCGCCGACTTCCTTCGCGAGCGCCTCGATGGCTTGGGGGTCGAGCACGTCGAGCTTGTGAGCTTCGACCGGCTTGCCTTCGAGCCCTTCGATACGAATGTCGGTTGCGATCACGCGCGCGCCTTCCGCCGCGAAAAGCTCGGCCGTCGCGAGCCCGATTCCTTGTCCCGCCGCGGTGATCAGCGCCGTCTTGCCTGCCAGTCTTTGTACCATCTACTGCTCCAGTGGAAGTTGATTTTAAGACATGCCGGGTATATCAGCGGCTTCAGAGGCGATAGAACGCACGGGCGTTTCCGCCGAAAATCGCGTCTTCCTCGGCTTTTTCGAGATGCGAGACCAAGCGCCTCGCGGCGGCGTGCCAATCAGTGTAGCAACCGTTTAAGTTCAGTACCGGCCAATCGCTGCCCCACATGAGGCGCTCGTGTCCGAATTGGTCGATGAGATGCGCGACGTAAGGCGCGAGCGTGTCGGCGGTCCAGCTAGGCGACGCTTCTGTCGCGAGCCCCGATAGCTTGCAATAGAGGCGCTGCGGCAAGGCAGCGAGTTGCGCGATGCCACCGGCCCACGGTTGCCAGCCCGCTTCGCCATCGCGGATGGGCGGCTTCGCACCGTGATCCACGACGATACGCAACGCCGGATAACGCCCGGCGAACTCGACGAGCGATGGCACGTGGCGCGCGAAGATGAGCGCGTCGAAAGCAAGATCGAGCTCGATCAGACGCTGGATGGCTTCCGGGCGCGGCGCGTGGTCTATCCACGTATCGTCGGGCAGGTCTTGCAGCATCGGCCGCACGGCTTTGAATTTTTTGTCGCGCGCGAATTCGTCGATGATTTCTACCGCGTCGACGGAATCGAGCGGAACCCAGCCGACGACGCCCGCAATGGATTCGTCATCGCGCGCTAGATTGAGCAGATAACGCGTTTCATCGACGGTCGCCGCCGCTTGCACGACGACCGTTTGCTTGACATTCGTGATCTTGCGGAGCGGCGCCAGATCATCGGAACCGAAGACGCGATAGAGCGGCTTGAGATCGGGCGTGAGCCAACCGTAATCGCCACGCGCCGGGTCCCAATAATGTTGATGAGCGTCGATGTTCATTGCGGTGTTGGCGCCTTCTCATGCAGCAAGCCAGCCGCACGCAAAGCGTCCCACAACGCCGAAGGAACCGGCGTGGCGAATGACGCCGCATTCTCACGCACTTCCTCGGGCTTGCGCGCGCCCATCAACACCGTGGCGACGACTTTATGCGCATAAGGAAACTGCAGGGCGGCTGTCGACAGCGCGACGCCATACTCGCGACAGATGCGTTCCAGCCTCGCCACACGATCGACGATCTCTTTGGGCGCATCGCCGTAGTTGAACTTGAGATCGCCTTGCGCGTCGGCATCGAGACCGCGCGCGAGAATGCCCGAATTGAACGCGCCGCCAAGCAGGATGCTCACACCGCGCTGTTCGCACTCGGGCAAGAGATCGTCGAGCGTGTTCTGTTCGAGCAGCGTGTAGCGGCCAGCGAGCAACGCGCAGTCGATGTCGTATTCGGCCATTGCCTCGCGCACCGCCGCGCCTTCGTTCACGCCGAGGCCGACTGCTTTCACGCCGCGCGACTGCTTGAGTTCATCGAGCGCACGAAAGCCGCCTTCATCGGTGAGCTGACGCCAATAATGCGTGTTTTTTTCGCCGTGCGTGACACGGCCGATGTCGTGTATCAGTACGATATCGATGTCGATCATGCCGAGCCGCTGCTGGCTGTCTTCGAACGAGCGCAGGATGCCGTCGTAGGTGTAGTCGTAGATGGCCTGGAACGGTAGCGGCGCGGCCCAGCCTTCGCTGCCGTCGTCGGGCGCGGTGCGCGGCACGAAGCGGCGGCCCACTTTGGTCGAGAGCACGTAGTCACTTCGCGCGTGGCGTCGCAGGGCATCGCCGAGACGGTGTTCTGCCTTCGTGTGTCCGTAATGCGGTGCGGTATCGAAGAAACGGATGCCCGCTTGCCACGCCGCATCGACTGTAGCGCGCGCCTCGTCTTCCGTCAGTTCGTGATAAAGCCCGCCTAGCGGCGCCGTGCCGAGCGAAAGTGCCGTCACCTCCAGATCCGTCCGCCCGATCTTGCGTCGGCGCGTGACGGCCTCCTGCGTGTCTCCGTTCATTGTGCAACCCTCAGTCGATTGTTCAGTTCGAAACGACTTCTGCGGTGCCGCGAGACGCAACACTAACGCGTTGCGCGCCGCCAGGCAAACACGCGGGGCCGACGGGCTCGAAGGTTTTGTAAGTCAGGATGAATTCCTGATGCCCCAGCGACTCCGATTTCGACGCAGCGCCCGTCGCCACCGCCACGGTGACATCGAACACTTCGCGCCCTACTTCGTCGAGCGTCGCCCGGCCTTCCAGGATGCGGCCGGCATCCACGTCCATGTCGCCGGACAGGTTGCGATACGTCGCCGGATTTGCGCAGACCTTGATGACGGGCGATATCGCCGAGCCGACCACCGAGCCGCGCCCCGTCGTAAAGAGGATTACGTGTGAGCCGCACGCGATGAGTTCGCCGATTTCCGCGTTGTCGCTGATGTTCGGAAAGCCGAAGCGCGGCTCGCCGTCGGGCACGACATCGAGCAGATAAAGGCCGCCGGTCGGCGGGACATCGCCCGGCTTGATGATGCCGACGATAGGCGACGCGCCGCTCTTCGCATACGCGCCGAGCGACTTCTCTTCCTGCGTCGTGAGCCCGCCGTCCGCGTTGCCGACCGCGAAGGAACCGTGGCCCATCGTCGTGTAATAGCGCGCGGCTTTTTCCACGCACGCGACGATTTCATCGCCGAGTTCGGGACGCGCCGCGCGTGTCTTCATATGAAATTCGCAGCCGACGAGTTCGCCGGTTTCCTCGAAGATGCACGCCGCGCCTTCGTCGATGAAGGTGTCGAAGGCGCGGCCCACGGCCGGATTCGCCGTGATGCCGCTCGTGCCGTCCGAGCCGCCGCAGATCGTGCCGATGACGAGTTCATCGAGCGCCATCGGCACTTTCTCTTGCGCGGCGAGCGTCGCGCGCGCTTCGCGTACCCAGTCGAGACCGTGCTGAATCGTGCTGCGCGTGCCGCCGTTTTCCTGGATCGTCACGACGGCGGCGGGGCGGCCGCTCGCGCGCACGACATCGGCGAGATAGTGCTTGTTCATGCTTTCGCAGCCAAGCGACACGAACAGCACCGCGCCCACGTTCGGATGCGTGCAGATGCGCTCCAGCATCTTTTCGGCGTAGCTATTCGGATAGCAGCCGGGGAAGCCGATCAGGTGCACGGGCGGCGCTTCGTTTTGCGCGGCGTCGAATGCGTCGAACGATGGGCGGAAGTGCGTGACGATCTCGCGGGCAACGTGATGCGCGCACTCGACCATGTACGCCACCGCGACGATGTTGCGGATGCCCTTGCGGCCATCGGCTCTTGGGAAGCCCAGCAATGTTGATGTGTTCATGGCTCTCAATGCTGCACGTAGGCATGGCCGGCGTCGTGCGTGTAGGTGGGGATGTAGTCGCTCTCCAGATTGTGAGTGTGGAGATGCGCGCCGCGGGGAACGTCTGTGCTCACGTGGCCGATGATCGCGCCGTAGCGCAGGACTTTGTCGTCCTTCTTCAACGCGCGGCGGGCTATTTTGTGAGCCAGTTCTATCGTCGTTTCCAGCTTGACTGGCTCGCCTTCTATCTGAAGCGTTTCGCCTGCGATTAGGCGGGCTGCTGCTATCAGACAGTTGTCTTCTTTGCTCAAGAGGATCAGGCGGGGGTCGGTGGTTTCTGTCTCTGTGTCGGGCATCTCGTTCCTTCTGAAATCCGTGTCGTCGTGGACATTGAGCCGTATGCTCGCGGCATCTTCAGCAGCCGCCTGCTGACGTTCGTCGTCCGGGCGCTGGACGCGTCAGCCGATTTCGCGAGACGCGTGCGGCTGCGCTCCCGCTTCAGTTCTGCGCATCTCCACCCGCCAGTCTCGCCACCATCAGCGAACCCAGGATGATCGCGCCGTAAATCGCCTGAATCCAGAACGATGGCACCTGCGCCAAGGTCAGCAAGTTCTGCACGACGCCCAGCAGCAACACGCCCGATAACGCGCCGAGCATCGTGCCCTTGCCGCCATCCAACGAAATGCCGCCGATCACTGCCGCCGCGAACACCGTGAAGATCATTCCATTGCCCTGGTTCGCGTTGATCGCGCCGACGTAGCCTGTGACGATCAAACCGCCAATCGATGCCAGTACGCTGCCGAGCACGAACACGCCCCACGTGATGCGCTCCACGCGAATGCCTGCCGCGCGCGCCGCTTCGGGATTGCCGCCGATCGCGTAAAGCGCGCGGCCGAGGCGGTGGTAACGCAGCATGAACGCGGCAACGGCGAACGCGGCCGCCGCGAGCCATACCGAGATCGGCAGACCGAGCACGAGTGTCGTGGCCAGCGTGAAGAACGAAGGCGGCATGTCGAACAACGTGCCGCCCTTGGTCGCGCCGACGAGCATGCCGCGCAGCACGATCAGCATTGCGAGCGTGACGATGAACGCGTTCAGCCGCAGCCGCACGACCAGAAAGCCGTTGAAGAAGCCGATCAGCGCACCGACCACGACGATCGCCGCAAGTCCCGCTGCCGCCGGCCACTCGAAACCGAAGCCCGCCGATGCCGCCGGCATCACGAGCATCGCGCCGACAGCGGGAGCAATGCCGACCGTCGATTCGAGCGATAAATCGAATTTGCCTGTCAGAACGATCAGCGATTCGGCCAGCACGACAAGCGCAAGCGCCGCCGATGCCCCAAGGATGCTGATGAGATTCGCCTGCGTGAGAAAGCTCGGGCTGACGAACGCGCCGATGGCAAGCAAGAGCGCCAGCGCGGGCAGCAATGCGAGGTCGCGAAAACGCGCCAGTTCGATGCGCGGGCGCGCCACGGCCATGCTCGCGCCGGTCATCGCCGGGTTGGGTACGTCATGCTTCATGGAGATTCACCCCTTCGACGGATGCGATGAGTTCATGGTCCTGCCATCCGGCAGGGAATTCGGCGACGATGGCGCCGCGAAACATCACCAGGACGCGGTCGCACGTGCGCAAGTCGTCCAGCTCGCCCGATACGACGAGCACCGCCTTTCCTTCCTCGCGCACGCGTTCGACGACGCCGAGCAGCGCTTCCTTCGACTTCACATCGACGCCAGCGGTGGGATCGATCAGAACGAGCACGTCCGGATCAGTGGCGAGCGCGCGCGCCATCACCACTTTTTGCTGATTGCCGCCCGACAAGCCCGACACGATATGTTCCGGGCCCTGCGTCTTGATGCCGAGCGCGGCAATCATGCGGCGTCCGAAGGCGTTCTTTTTCGCGGGCGTCGCAATACCGAAGCGGCCGAGCAATCGCGCGATCGTCATGGACGCGTTTTCCGCGACGGATTGCGACAGCACCAAGCCTTCGCGATGCCGGTCTTTCGGCACGCAGCCGACACCATGCGCCAGCGCGGCCGGCACGTCGCCCGGCGGCAGCACGCGGCCATCGACGCTGATCGTGCCCGCGCGTTGCGCCTTCAATCCGGCGATGGCTTCGGCGACGCTCGTCCGGCCGCTCGTCGTCGCGCCGGTCAGGCCGATCACTTCGCCCTTGCGAACGCTCAACGTGACGTTCTCGTAGTCGTCGCCGCGTAACGCTTCGACACGCAGCGCTTGCGGCGCACCAGCGGGCAGGGGCGCGCGCGCGGCGGCATCCGCGACGGCAAGGCCTCCCTGCTCGCCCGTCATCGCTTCGATGAGCCGGTCGCGCGGCAATGCCGAAACCGGCGCGCTGACGATATGCCGAGCGTCGCGCAGAACTGTCACTGCCTGACAGATTTCGTACACCTCTTGCAAGTGATGCGAAATGAACAGGAAAGTGACGCCTTCGCGCTGTAACTCTTCAATACGCTTGAAGAGACGCTTGATCTCCTCGCCGTCCAACTGTGCAGTCGGTTCATCGAGAATGATGAAGCGCGCACCGTACGACAACGCCCGCGCAATCTCCACCAACTGCCGCGCTTCCACTGTCAGATCGCCCGCGCGTGCGTCTTCGCGCACGTCGATCTTCCAGTGGTCGAGCAGCGCGCGGGCATCACGGCGCATGGCGCGCCAGTCGATCACGCCGCCCTTCTGATGCTGCCGATTGATGTACAGATTCTCGGCCACCGACAACTCGCGGATGATCGTCGAATGCTGATAGACGCAGGCGACGCGCTCGCGCCATGCATCGCGGTCGGCGAGCGGCGGCGCGGGCGCGTCGTTGAAGCGGATCTCGCCAGCGTCCGGCTTCTTCAGGCCGGTGATCATCGACACGAGCGTCGATTTGCCCGCGCCGTTGCGTCCGACTAGCGCATGCGACTCGCCGGGCAGCACGCGCATGCTCACATCTGCGAGTGCGGGCGTCGAGCCATAGCGCTTCGTCAGGCCAACTGTCTCAACGACGGGCGCGCTCATTTGACGGTGTTGCCCCAAAGTGTTTTGTCATCGACATTGGCTTTCGTCACGAGCGGCGCGGGCAATTGATCTTCGAGAATGCCTGGACCGCGCTGAACGATCGTGCTGCCGTGATCCGTCGGGCCCGGTTTGAAGGTTTGTCCCGCCAGAGCCGCCTTGATATAGAAGAGGCCATACTTTGCGTAGAGATCGGCGGGTTGCGAGATGGTCGCGTCGATATCGCCACGGCGGATCGCATCATATTCCTGCGGAATGCCGTCATTGCTCACGATCACGATGTGCTTCGGATCGCCCGCCTTCACCAGCAACTGCTTGCGGCGCAAGGTCTGCAACGTCGGCGACAGATAGACGCCGCCCGCCTGCATATAGATCGCCTTCACGTCGGGGTTCGCGGTGAGCAGGCTGTCGAGCGCGGTCGCGGCGGCCTCGCCCTTCCATGCGGCGGGAATCTCGAGCAGGCTCAGCGACGGGAATTTCTTCAGGCACTCGCGAAACGCTTCCGAACGATCGCGGCCATTGACCGATGCCAGATCGCCCATGATCTGCACGACCTTGCCCGACTTCACGTGCTCGCCAATGTACTCGCACGACTTCGAACCATACGCGCGGTTGTCGGCGCGCACGACCATCGCGACCTTGCCTTGCGTCGGCGCGACATCGACGGCGACGACCGGCACGTTCTTCGCCGCCGAGGCGTCGAGCGCGCGGCTGATTGCGGCCGAATCCAGCGGGCCGACCACGATGCCCTTCGCGCCCAGGTTCAGCAGGTTGTTCATGTCGGTGATCTGCTGCGCGGGATCGCCGTTCGAGTTGACGGGCGCAAGGATGTCTATGCCCATGTCCTTCGCGTACTTCGGCAGATAGTTGTTGTACGACTGCCAGAACGGCGAAGTCAGAAGCGGGAGACCGAGGCCGACCTTGCCGGCATCGGCGGCTTGCGCGAGGCCAGCTGCACCGGTGGTCGAAAGTACGGCGAGCGCCACGCCGGCTTTTACGGCCAGGCGGCGAAAGGAAGTTGAGGACGTCATGCTTGTCTCCTGATCTTGTGTTTTTTGCGACTACGGCCGTGTGGGTGACTACGGGAAACTGTCGATACGCATATTCATCAGTGAACGTATTATTCATATACGGACAATCAGAAGTCAGTTGGTGCTTTCCCTAGCGCGGGCAACGCTATTGCTGACGAAAGGCTTAAACTCGGCGCCAATTCATGAATCGACGCATACCTAACATGGACGTTGAAGTAACCGACACCGATGGCGACGCGGATCGCTATCGCGCGCCCGCGCTCGACAAGGGACTGGACATTCTCGAATTACTCTCGGAACAGAAATCGGGACTGACGCGCGCCGAGATCACGAAGATGCTCGGGCGCAATGCAAGCGAGATGTATCGGATGCTGGAACGGCTGGTCGCGCGACAATACGTCGTGCGCTCGCCCGAGGGCGACCGCTATTCGCTGAGCCTGAAGTTGTACGCGCTTGCGCACCGGCATCCGCCGATGAACCGGCTAATTGCCGAGGCTCTGCCCGTGATGCAACGTTTCGCCGATGCCGCCGAGCAGTCGGTTCACCTGGTCGTCTACGATCGCGGCAACCTGCTGGTGATCGCGCAAGTGGACGGTCCCGGCACGTGGGGAATTTCGGTCCGGCTGGGGTCACGCGTCGGCCTTATCGACACCGGCTCCGGTCGCGTGGTGCTCGCGTTTCAAACCGAGGAGCAGCGCGAGCACATGCTGGCGGAACATACAAAGGTGAAAGGCGAACTGGCGCTCGATCGCGCAGTACTCGATGCCGACTACGAAAAGATCGGCGAGCTCGGCTATTCACAAAAGGACAGCCAGCAGACCTTCGGCGTCACCGATGTGACTTTTCCGTTGCTTGGGCCATCGGGCCAAGCCATCGCGGCGCTGACCTGCCCTTTCATGCGGCGTATCGACGAATACGTCGCGCCTTCCATCGAAGAAGTAACGGCGCTTTTGCGCGGCGCCGCGAGCGAGCTTTCGATGACGCGGGACTGAATCAAGGCTGATACACGCGTTAGAATGGCGGCCCTCCTAAAAAGCGGCAGCCGGTTCACGCGCACGCCGCGCTCTATCTTCACGGTTCATGGCAAAACTCCTTTCCGATTCAGAATTCCAGCGTTTTTCCGAACTTCAACAGAAACAGGCGAGCTTTACGATCACGCCTGACGAGGCCGACGAATTGCGCGATATCGTCGCGCGCGCACAGAAGAAGCGCGACGATCGCGCCGCTGCAATGCAAGCGCTCGAAGCGCATATCGCGCAGTTCGACATCACGCCGGACGAGCTTTTTTCCGCCGAGCAGATCGCGGAAGCGGCGCGCAATTTCGGCCTTATTCCGGCCGCGAAGAAGGAACGCACACTGCCGCCGCAACTGACGCATAACGGCAAGCCTTATCAATGGACTTCGCGTGCGCTGCCGGAAGAGATTCGTGTACCGCTCTTCGAAGCATTCTCGGCGGGACATTCCGTGAAGTCGTTCATCGCGACGCCGAAAGACTCGGCGCGCTCGGCGCTGACGATCGCGAGACTCGAAAAGGAAACGGGAAGTTCGTATCCCGATGCTTTGCTCGAAGAGTTGGCGATAACGAGAGCGCAGATCGACGAGGCGTCCGGGCGACTGGCCGGCTAATCGCGAACGGCCGGCTAGGTCGGTTTTTCACCGAGTCGCATCCGAAAACCAACGACGCTCGGATCTTCGGTTCTGATCAATTCGAAACCGGCTTTGCGCGCGAGCGCGATCATCCCCGTGTTCTCGCGCAAAGCTTCGCCCACCAGCCAGCGTGTTCCACGCTCTCGCGCATAGTCGATGATTCGCGTGAGCAGCAGCGAGCCCAAGCCCTTCCCTTTCATGTCCGAGCGCGCGGCGACGGCAAACTCCGCAGTCTCGTTGTCCGGATCGGAAATGGCGCGTGCGACGCCCAGCGTTTCCGTGGCGCCCTCCGCAATGCTCCGTGTCACGATCAACGCCATTTCGCGGTCGTAGTCGATTTGGGTCATCCGCGCGAGTTGCGAATGATCGAAACTGCGCACGGCACCGAAAAAGCGCAAGCGCAAATCTTCGGCCGTGTTCGCCGATACGAACGCGCGATGCGCATCTTCATCCTCGGGACGAATGGGCCGCACGGTAATACGCATGCCGCGCCAGTCGAGCGTCTCATCCATGCATCGCGGATACGGCACGATCGCTAGCTGCTTGCGATACGCGCCTAAGGTCAATTGCGGCTCGTGCACCGCAACCGAATCGCGCGTGACACGCAACGTCAGCCGCAGTGCGACGATCTCCTCTATATAACAAACCATTTGCGACAGCGCGGTCAGCGCGTTCAACAGCATGTCGGTGGGCAATTCGCGCGAGCGCGGCGAACGCATGACGAGATCGCGCGCAAGGACAGGGTTGAGCGGAGGCAACGCAAATTCATGAAGCGCATCGGCAAGTCCGAGCGCGCCTTCGGCCTTGAATTCGAACACCGGTCCAAAGACGCGATGGTTGAGCAGGCGCGCCTGTATCTCGACTGCATCGGCGGAAAAGGAATCGGGCGGTCCCGGCTTCACCGTGATGCCGAAGCGGGCGAGGATGCGCGCCGCACGTTCACCATTCAATTCCGCAATGCCGTTTTCCAACGCGATTCGAATTTCGTTTTGCGCAATATCGATTTCTTCTGGAATTTCCGTTGGAAGTCCGTCGGGTGTTTGCATCAACAATTCGCGTCCCTGACGAAAATCGACGAGGCGTGCAAAGCCACGTGCGAGCCGCTGCGGGGTAGTGTGAACCGGGATGCCATTTGCGTGGAGTGCGTCGCGGGTGGCGGCATCCACGCAACCGAAGAAACACGCGAGCAATCCGCGATGAGCCTGGCGGCGCGCGGCGATCAATGTGCGAGCGACGTCCGCGACGGGCGCGCTATGCGTCGGCGCGTGTACGACGAAGATGGTGCCGGTGTCGCGATGCGGAGCCAGCGTTTCCACCGCGATGCCGAAATCGGCGGGCGATGCATCGTCGCCGAGCAAAAGGGGATTACCGGATTCGGCTCGGGGTAACGCGAGCGAGACGGCGTCGCGTGCGGCGAGTGGCCATTGCGCCAGATCATCGCCGGCTTTGCTGAACGCATCTCTTGCCAAAGTGGCGACGCCGCGATCGCTGGTGATGACGGTTGCCACGTCGCCGGCTGCGACGCTTCCCACGCCCAGGGTTTCGATTTCGTCGAGCAGATCGTCGAGCGAATCCACGCGTACAAGTCCGGCACGGCGGAAGGCTGCACCGTATAGGCGATCGAATGGGTCGTCGTGTCCGGTTCGTAGAACGAGTACCGGCTTATTCCTCGCGGCGGCGCGCGCGGCGGAGATAAATTTGCGTGCGGCGCGGACGGTTTCGATCGCAAGAAGAATCGCTTTGGTCGATGCGTCGGTAGCGAGGAAGTCGAGGATATCGCCGGAATCGACGTCGGCTTCATCGCCCAACGCGACGATGCGTGAGAAGCCGAGGCCCCGCGCGCGGGCCCAGCCGAGCACGCCATTGGTTAGCGCATTCGAGCCTGATACCCAAGCGACGCCGCCCGATTTGACACTGCACGCTGGCGCCCCGAGGCATGCGCCGACGGCGGGAGACACTACGCCGAGACTTGCCGGTCCTACCACGCGCAGCAGGAAGGGACGCGCGGCGGCAAGGGTACGGGCAGTCCATTCGTGGGACTCTGCATTGGAGATGAATTCGGCTCTCGCGGGGTGTCTCGCTGCCTCTCCAATAACGACGACAGCTTTGGTCCCACAGTCTCCGAGTTGTTCAACTAGTTGAGGCCAAGTTTTAGGGGGCGTGCATAGCACCGCAACGCTCGGCGCTTCAGGAAGGTGAGCTAAGTCGGCGAAGCTCGGCTGTTCGCCTATGGTTTGGTGCTTTGGATTTACTGGCCAGATTGGGCCTTTGAATCCAGCGCTGTTGGCGCGGGCCCATACCATTTCGCCGATGCTGCCCGGCCGCGTTGATGCGCCGATCACAGCAATTGACTTCGGCGCGAACAAGATGTCCAGGTTGCGAACGGTCATTACGGAGCTCCGGACTCGGTCGGCGAATGGCGGTTGAGGCAGGGTTAGGATAGGCGATTTTGGGGGTGGGGCGTGCGGTGTCGTTTCGGGCTGTGGGCTGCGAGGCTTCGGGCTTCGGGCTTCGGGCTTCGGGCTTCGGGCTTCGGGCTTCGGGCTTCGGGCTTCGGGCTTCGGGCTTCGGGCTTCGGGGCTTCGGGCTTCGGGGGTGCCGTGACTTTATGCGCATAAAGCTGGTCCGGCCGCGCGGCACCGCTTAATAATTTCCAAGACGCCTAAAGCCGTGACGAGGAGATATTGGTCTTACGCCTCAGCTTCTTGCTGTCGAGCATGATGTGCGATTTGAAATTGCATCCATCAGGCCCCACGTCCGCGCTTTCACAAAATCAACTAAAGCTCACCCTATGCCAAATGGCTAACGACACATTAAATGTCGAATTAAAGTTGAAATTACTAAACCTCAATGTAAAATTCAACCGCCTGCAAAAACCGGAGCATTAAAGTGGCGGCGGAAATCATAGCGATCACGCAGCAGAAGGGCGGCGTTGGCAAGAGCACGATTGCAATGCACCTCGGCGCAGCTTTTCACGAAAAGAAGAAGCGCGTGCTCGTCGTCGATGCAGACGGTCAAAACACGTTAATCCACTGGTCGAGCGCTGCGTCAGACGAAGCGAGCGGCATCCCCTTTCCTGTCGTGAATCTTTCGGAAGCGGGCGGACAAATCCATCGTGAAATCAGAAAGTTCGTGAATGACTACGACATCATCGTGGTGGATTGCCCGCCGTCAATTACAGAGAAGGTGTCAGGCGTCGTTCTGCTAGCCGCGAGCGTGGCAGTGATTCCGACATCATCATCGCCTGCCGATTATTGGTCGAGCGTCGGCCTCGTCAAACTGGTTCAGCAAGCGCAGGTGATGAACGAAGATCTGCGCGCGGTGTTTCTGCTGAACAAGACGGAAGAGAAGCGGATGCTCACGCGCGAGCTGAAGGTCGCTCTTGAAGAACTGGGCTTTCCGCTACTAAAAACGCAGATCCCAACCCGAGAGTGCTACAAGCAGGCCATGGCGCTGGGACAAACCGTTTTGCAAATGTCCGACCGCGGCTCGCGCCTCGCTGCTGCCGAGATTCGCGCGTGCGCCGATGAAATCCTCGGCATGCTCTCCTGACTTTATGCGCATAAAGGACCCTGAATGAAACCGTCCCAACTGGCAAAAGGCTTCAAGGCCCGCCCCGATACGACAAGCAGCGAGAAGCGAACCGCTCTAGATCGCCTGAACGCCATCGATGGAATCGTCGATATACAAAGCGTCGGACAGGCCGCGAATGGACGCGCAAGCACTTTCGTATCCGACGAGCAGGCCGACGCAGACGTCAGCACCGAATCCGAGCAGTTTCGCGCCTGGCGAC
Organism: Caballeronia sp. GAWG2-1; assembly: GCF_023631405.1. Taxonomy (NCBI): domain Bacteria; kingdom Pseudomonadati; phylum Pseudomonadota; class Betaproteobacteria; order Burkholderiales; family Burkholderiaceae; genus Caballeronia; species Caballeronia sp. GAWG2-1. The sequence continues at coordinate 60,864 of NZ_JALQDD010000023.1, read as the reverse complement.
GTGCGAATCGCTACACGCCCGGGCAGGTCATCGAGTTGCCGCTAAAGGCGATCAAAGCAAGCCCGTTTAATCCGCGCCATTTCTATCTGAAAGCATCAATCGCGGAGCTAGCCGTCAACCTTGCAAGGCAGGGACAGCAGCAGGCCATCCACGTCATCCCCGACTACGATAACGCTGGGACCTTCTTCGTAAGCGACGGTGGCCGTCGCGTCCGTGCGCTCAAGGAAGCCAACAAGGAAACCGTCAAAGCGATCGTCGTCGATCTGCCTATTGGAATTCAAAGCTACAAGCTTGGCTACGATCTGAACGTTCAGCGGGATTCGCAAACCGTCTTCGATAATGCCGTCGTCTGGCGACGCTTTCTGGACGAGCAACATTTCCAGAGCCAACGAGAATTGGCCGACCATCTTGGGCTAGACGAATCTACTATCGCTGTCGCGCTATCGGTTGCGAAGCTTCCTGAAAACGTCATGCAGGAAATGGTCGCTCGGCCTGATCGATTCGGGTCGAACATGGCCTATCAAATCACGCGCTACCACTCGGCGCGTGGCAGCGATGCCACGCTGCGCCTCATCAACAAGATCACGTCGGATGATCTGAGCACGCGACAAGTCGCGGATATCGTGAAGGGACGCGCAAGCGGACAAGAAGTGCCCAAGCCACCCGGCCGGCAACGCTATGCCCAACGAATGGAGATTAAACTGGACGGCGTCGCGGTCGGCGATCTCAAGTCATATGGCGAGGATCGCCTTGAGTTGCGGTTGCGCGGCTTGTCACGGGATCGACGAGATGAACTGCTGCGTCAGATCGAAACCATGCTTCAGTTCAACGAAGAGAAGAAATAACAGCGTCCGCCCTCTGCCAGACGCGTTCAGTTAGCGCGTGTCTGGCTAAGTGTGAAGGCGAGCAAATCCCCATCGGTCGGCTCGCCCCACGTCTTCCTAGCCAGCCAGTCGAAAAATGACGTTTCCGCCAGCTTCGAATCGAGGCCGCGCTTACGCCAATCGTCGCGCATATGCGTGCCGAGTTCCGGCAATACGTCGTCTTCGAAACTCTGCCGCGCCAGCTCCCGTTCCCGCTCACCTTGCTCGTCGTAGAGCGCACGCGCTTCCTTCCTTCTATATGCCGAGAACTCGCCAAGCAGGCGTGCCTTGAGATCATCGGCGCCGGATGCCGATCCCGCTGTCGACCGCGGCGCGCCGTTGGCCGTTGCCGGCGGTAGCGCTTCGAGCGGCGGCGCGTAGCCCTTCTTGAGCGCGTCCTTGAACAGCGCTGCCGCGCTTCTGATAGGCGGAAGCGTCGTGCTGCGCAACCGTTGCTCGGTCATCTGCAACGCCGCCCGAATGCGATTTTCCTCGCTGTCGGCGTACAGCGTCTGCGCCTCTTTCAACGGAATGCCGATCTTTACCATCCTGTCGACCAGCGTGCTGTCGAAGACGTTCGGATGTTCGTCGAGCGCCAGCATCGGCTGCTTGCGCTCCGTGACGCGGAACTGAATCTCGGCGACGCGACGACCCTCTCGGTGTTCCACCAGTTCAACGAAAATGTTGGTGACGGCGTTGACTTCCGCGATTGCGGGACGAAGATAGTCGCGCTTGAAATACTTGTACTCTCGCTTGGCCTCGTCTCCAGCCTCGGTATCTGGCGTGCCGGATAGAATCGGCCGCCACCACTCCCACGTTTCGCGCATCGTCAGATGGCTGGGGTTGGTCAGATAACGCACGCATATTTCATAAAGCGCAAGACCCGCGCTGCTGCGCAACTGGCTTTGGAACTGCAGGCTCAGACGCGCATACTGCACCGGATCGAGCAGCTTCTTTTTGATTTTTGGAGCGAAGGAAAATTCGACCCACACGCGACGCGTCGTCGGGTCCTCGAGAATTTCCGCGTCGGCGATGAGCGTCGAGATGCCCCACTTGCGGCCGGGCTTCTGGCTCGACGTGCCCGTGCTCCACTCGACCTGCACCGACACCATGCGACGCAGATGCTCCTTGACCAGCGCTGTATCGTTCGAATCGAATGCGGAATTCGCGACGATGTCGGACAGCAACGCGCGGTAGGTGTCGCCAGATTCGTCCGCCTGCTGCGCCACGGCGAGCAGAACGTTGAAGAGCTTGCGAGTAAGCAGCGTGATCTTGCCGCTCTTCGGTTGAATCGCGATGGCTTCGACCGCCTTGCGCAACTCAGCCGAGCTCGGGCTGACAACATCGGTTTTCTTTGCGCGTTTGGTTGCCATGCGTCGGACAGTATCGGGATTGCCAGCAGCATACCGAGTGCGGTGATTAACGTCTACGGGGTGGCCTTCACCGTTTGGGGTGAAGTACGAGAACAAACGGAAGCTCACTGCGGTGCGGTCCCGTAAACTCTCACCACTCACCTTTGAGCGTCAGGCGCCATCCCTAGAAGCCACGCGGGTAAACGGGAGCGGCAAGCGCCAGCGGGCATCACGGCATCGCGGCACAGGTCCCGAAAAATCTCACCGAAAAAAATTTTCCCCAAAAATGGCGTGTCGCACACGCACGACGCGTTCATTTGGGATGACGATCGTCGCCAAAAGCAACAGAAAAAGGGCATATGTGGATCTCCTTAAGTCGACGAACTTCAAAACGCTCCTGTAATACCTCACCTTAAGCGGAATATAGGACAAACGTGAGCAAAGCCGTCTCCAGGCGCCGTCTTGGTTCATGCGTGTTGGCATCCCGAAAGGGCTCACCTTGAAGGAAAATTCGAGGCGCGTTTCGGTCCTGCAAAGGCTCACTTGAAGCTCCTGAGAAAGCTCACCTTCGCGGTCTACGTCCGCTGGAGACTCGCCCTATAAGGCTCCGAAGACGGCTCGAAAGGCTTACGTGACGAATGCCCGATCCTGAATATTCTCACCCTAGGAGATATTCCGTGAGCGCTGCCTTATCGCGACGAGGTCCCGAATACTCTCACCCTAACGCTGGCATAGCCCAGGCGCTTGTGCTAACTCATTGTTTAAAGAAGGTATTCTGAAGATGAGGTGTTTGAACCGGGTTCAGCGATGTCACGCTATTTCGGAGTAGGACAAAGGAAGTGTCTTCCGTCGAGCAAGCCAATGCGGGAATGACCACGAATAGGCCCCCGTAAAAGCTCACCTCTCCTATTTTGGCCCGCTTCAAGGGAAGCATTGCACAAAACGTAGCGGTCTCTCTGGCCTCACATCTCCCCGTAAAGCCTCACCTCCAAGGCTTCGGGGTCCGATTTCGCTCGTTTTATGGCTGTTGGTCCTGCAAAGTCTCACCGCACGAACGCTTTGGCGCCTGAAATACCTCACCTATCGGTAAAATCGACCCGTTTTATCCGGTGACGGACACCAATCGGCCAATCCCGATAAGCCTCACCTCGGTTGATCGAGGATTTCGACCACAATCCAACCATGGCGGGAGAACTGAGGCACTAAGCCCCCGGAAAATCTCACCTACATTAAAAACGGGCTCCCTGAATCCGCTCACCAAGCCTCCCGCGAGTCCTCACGTACGGCCCTGAAGGACATCACCAGAGTGTCCCGAATAGCTTCACCTTCTATCCTGAAACATCTCACCCGACGGCCTGGAAAGCCTTATGCAGTAAGGTTTTGCCAAGGCGTTAACAGGGTTAACAAGGTTTCAAAGGTGTTTACTTTTATTACTCTCAAACGAGCCGCGCGAGCATCTGGCTCTAAACAAAACGATCCGTCCCGGCTCAGTACGACGTGAAACCTCGCAAAAACCAGTCGCAGCAGAAATCATTCAAGAATATCAACATGATAGATGGAAATGCTAAGGATGTTTCACGCTCTGATGTTCAAAGTACTAAGATTTGCAGTACTCAGTCGGTGCCACCGCACATCGACAACTCTTGACTCGAGTGGATCTGCTGCCGTATAACGCTCAAAACGTAAAACGTACCGTTCGATACAAATGCGCTGGAAATTGATATGAAAATGGCGACTCGCGAGTCCTTGCGCGAAGAAATAGAACAGATGAGGGCGTCAGGCGCACGCAGGCAGGACTTGTCCATGCACGCGTGTAAGCGCCTGTTTTTCGATCTTGGCGTTCGTCCGTCAGTTACGACGGTCCGAGAATTCACGCAGACGGGTAGCGCTGGCGACATTCCCAAAGACATTGAAGCGTTCTGGTCCACCGTGCGCTCGTCGATGCGCGTACGAATCGATGCCGGCGGGCTGCCTGCAGCCTTACAGGAGCGCGCTGGCGAGCTGCTCACGGAACTATTCGTACATGCGCAAGAAGAAGCCCGCTCGAAGCTGAATGCCGAGCGCACGCAAGTCGATGCGACTGTCAGCGCGGCTCAAATGCAAGCGCGCGAGGCCGAAATCCGGAGGGAAGCGATCGAGCTAGCGCATCAGCAAGCAAAAGCGCATCTCGACACGGCGATGGGGCAAATCGCAAGTCTTGAAGCCGACTTGAGAGTGGCCCGTGAGCAGCAGATCGATGCGCAGTCAGGCCTGCGTGAAGTCATCGCGCGATTGGAAAAGGAAAACTCGTCCCTTTCCGATCGTCTTTCGCAAGAGCAAGCGCATGGCGCGCGGCTGCGCGAACGCATCGATGCGCTTCAGGACGAATCGCGTCGAAATAGCGAGCACTACGCGCAGCAGATCAAGGATGCAGTCAAGGAAGCGGAGCGCCGGGTCAAGCCCATGCTCGTCGAACTGGATGCGTTACGCGGCATGGCGGCGACGTATCAGGCCGGCACGCGAGAGGCAGGTCAGAAAGAATTCGAATTCATTCAACAACTTAGCGCCGCGAGGGGCCGCGCGGATCGGCTGGAATCGCAGGTCCGCACGCAGTCGGACGAGATCGATGCTCTGGTTCGCGAGCGAGACGCGCATCGCGTCAGAGCGGGCATGAGTGCCGAGATTGGCAAACTGCTGGCGTCGATGGCCCAGGACGGCCGACTGAACCCCGAAGAGTTGGCGGCGCTCGGCACCCAGGTCGATGCGTATTTCGTGACCCCCACCGCGTGCCCGGCCTGCGAAATCGGCGAGCCAGAACTGCAGCGTCACGAAGACGAGTTCGAGCTCTCTTGTCCGAATTGCGAGCGCACTTCGGGCGCGGCCGCGTCGAAGCTGGCCGCAATTGAAGGATTCATCGAAGCCCCGCGATTGAAGGCTGATTAGCCCGCACGCGGGTGTCGAAGGTCAAAGGTGAGAGTTTTCGGGATCGATGAACCGATCTTCCATCCCGTCTTGCCCGCAAGCCTCGGCCATATCGCGCTCCCGTATTTGCTCACCCATCCAGTCCTGCCACGCCCGATGCAGGCGATGAACCGAGATCATCTGCTGGAATCCGAGCCATTGTCCAACGCGTTCAGGGTCTGTGCCGTTCTCGAAAAGTTCAGCCGCATAGGTATTGCGCAGCGTTTGCGGGCTCGCGCGCGCGGCGCGTGACTCGGCGATTCCCGCCGCTGCGACCACCGCATCGATGGCGCGCAGCATGGTCGCTTTGTGCATCGGCCGACCGGCGGGCGCGGCCGGGAAGAGCAGCGCGCCCGAGAGTCCGGCGACCTTTCGTTCGTCGATCCACCGATCCAGCACATCGACGGCAAAAGGCGAGAGCCGGGCCTGCCGGATCAGCATGGGATTCGAGGCGTCGACGGTGACATAGGGCGCGCCGCGCGCATAGCAATCGATAGTGAGTTGCGCCGCCTCGCCGGTCTTCACCCCCGCGCCGAGAAACACCGCGACGAGCGCTCGATCGCGAAGCTCGCGCCACCGCTGCACACTCGACAATGCGCCAAGCGGCGCATCGAGTCGCGCGATCAGCAAGCCGCGTTCGTCATGCGTGAGAAAGCCGGTCGGCTCGTTGTCGCGTGCCTTGCGCCACGCCGCCTCGCCGTCCTGCGCGATGAATCGAGCCGGATTCGTCGACGCCGATTCGATCTCGCGCACGTGATCCAGCACGCGTTCGATCAAGCGTAGATAGCGCATGCGCTGTGGCCGCCGAATCTCGAGTTGAGAGACGAACTGCTCGATGACCGGTCGCTGCACCGTATGAAGCGTTGTGCGCCTGGCCGCGAGCCATTCAAGAAAGTTGCCCCATTGTGCCCGATAGACATCAGCCGACGATGCCCGGAACTGCTGTTGCGCGAGCCACGCATCGAAAGCAGCATGCGGGTCCGCTTGCCAGTCAGCGCGCTGTTGGTCGAAGAGATCGGTAGTGTTCGGCATGGTGTTCAAAGTGCGCTTCTAAGCGTCATGTTGCGTTGCGAACAGCGTCGGACTTCGGACTGATTCCGTCAAGGGCACTCTTCAGGATAAGTGTGGTGAAGTGTCTTGTAGCGGTGTTTGCAATCGTCGACTACTGTTTTCGATGTGACGTACTTCGAATAATAACGAGAGGTGATCCATGGGCGAAGGCTTTGCATCAGACTCGGGGCAATCGACGTCTACGTGGCAGGAACGCCGGGCTAGCGGACGTGCCGCGCGTCAGCGAACACCACGAGGCACGCAAGAGGCTGTCGGCGACATCGATCGCGATCCCATCGAGTTGCTGCGAATAAGCAGCATGGGTCGCGTCCCTGCGCTGATTCCGCTGCGATACGGCCGCATGTTGGCATCGCCCTTTGCTTTTTTTCGTGGCAGCGCGATTGTTCAGGCGCACGATCTAGCTAGTACACCTTCGAGTGGATTGACCGTTCAAATCTGCGGTGACTGCCACCTGTCAAACTTCGGCGGGTTCGCGACGCCCGAGCGTGCGCTCGTATTCGATCTGAACGATTTCGACGAAACCGCACAAGGTCCATGGGAATGGGACGTCAAGCGACTCGTCGCGAGCGTGGCGGTCGCGGGCAGGCATCTGGGCCACGGCCGCGCGGGCTCTGAAGCACTCTGCTTCGAAGCGGCCCAGAGCTATCAGCAGCACATGCGCGAGTATGCCGAGATGGGCGTGCTGGATCTTTGGTACGAACGAATTACGTTCGACAGGATGTACGACGATGTGCAAAACGAAGACGTGAAACGTCGGATCAAGCGCGGTAGCGAACGCGCGAGCCGGCGCACGCATGAAAAGCTGCTGCCGAAGCTCGCCGATCGATCGGGCGATGCCTGGCGAATTCGCGACGCGCCGCCCGCGATCTTTCATATTCGCGGCGCAAGCACGCTCGTCGACGAAGACGACGAGTGGATGAAGCTCGAAGGCGATTCGCACACGATCCTGACTCCGCTCATACGCGATTACGTTTCGACGCTGACATCCGAGCGCGCCGCGCTTTTGTCGCAATTCGCACTTCAGGACATCGCTTTCAAAGTGGTTGGAGTGGGAAGTGTCGGAACGCGATGCTTCGTGTTGTTGCTTACCGATCATCTTGGTAAGGCGCTCTTCCTGCAGTTGAAAGAGGCATCGACGTCCGTGGTGGCGCGCTACGTCGGCGCGACGAAACATACGCACGACGGGCATCGCATCGTTCACGGGCAACGCCTGATGCAGGCGGCGAGCGATCCTTTTCTAGGCTGGGCGTCGGGCCCGGTTGGACGCCCGCTTTATGTTCGCCAACTGCGCGACATGAAAATATCCGCCGACCTCGAAACATTCAGCGGCGAGGCCTTTCGCGGATACGCGTCGCTATGCGGCTGGGCGCTCGCGCGCGCGCATGCCAAGGCAAGCGGCTGCGCGCTTGAGATTTCCGGCTATCTGGGTTCTGGTGATCGCATGGCGGAAGTGCTCGTCCGATACGCAAGCTCCTATGCGGATCAAGTCGAAAAAGATTACGACGCGTTCCGCTTGGCCTGCCGCAGCGGCAGACTTATGGCGCGCACGGATGCGGACATGGCGGCGGACTTTGCCGCCTGATGACTAGCGATGTGCGGCGTGCATCGTTCCCATGTCAGTGTGCGGCGATGGCCAGTTGCGGTCGGCCTTGTCGTGCAGCGCATTCGTAGGCGTCGACGGCGAATGCGAATACTGCCGGCAAGGCGTCGGAAGAGGCGACATCGACCACGTCGTCGGTTTCGGGGAAATGGAAGTCGTCGGGGCGGGCAAAAAGTTCGCGCAACGCAGCCTCGTGCCGGCCAGCGAAGCCCAGGTCCGCCACGGCTTCCGCTTCGATGGCGTGCAGCAAACGCCAGGTCAGCGGCACGCCCAGATCGATGTATCGGCCCGCAATCTGCCGCGTAATGCGTTCCAGATCTTGTACCGCACGTGCAAACTGCTTCCTGCTGAGATGCTCGCCGTTCGACTCCATGATTCGCCCCTTCCGACTGGTCTTTATACTGTATAAATATACAGTACTTGCCGTCATGAAAGTAGGGTCTCGCCAGTCGCCTTGCGTGTATGTGCGGTTTCGCTTATCGGCGGTTCAGTCCTGCGTGGGAGTGCGCGGCGAGTAACGTAAGGCGGCCGCGCGACGCAGACGGATGCTACGTCTTCGCAGGACGCGCCAGAAATTTATGCGCATAAAGAAGTGCCATGCCACCGTTGCTGTGCGCTGGAGGAAGAGGCGGAGCACCTGCTCGCGGAAAACCGCAGACTCGCGAGTCGGGCCATTACCCATGTATAACCACGAGCAAAGCCTTTGCTTCGCCTCGCCCGACATTCCTAATGACATGACCGTCGTCGGCAGCGTAACGTGCGGTTTCCCCCGCCTTCAGTCGCTTCGCAGCACCTGATGCTTCGATTTCGATCGCGCCATTTAACACGGTCAAATGCTCCCGCGTGCCTGGCTCATGCGCGTCCGAGATGAGCGCCGCACCCGCGTGCAACGTGAGCTCGTACCATTCGAATTTTCCAGCCAGCTCAATCGGTCCCCACACGCGAAGCTGATAGCCGCCGTTATCACCATTCAATGTAGGAATCTCATGCGGACCTGCAACGCGTATGACGTCACCGGCCTTCTGCTGCGCAAATAGTTGATCGAGGCTGATACCCAATGCATTCGTTAGCCGCCACGCCACGGCAATAGTCGGATTGGCCTTGTCCCGCTCGATCTCCGATAGCATCGATTTCGAAACGCCAGCGGCGCGGGATAAGTCATCGAGTGTCAATTTCCTTTCATTGCGTAGACGCTGAATCTGCTCGCCAACGCGTGGTGGCGCAGTTCCGCTGCCTGAGGAATCACCAGCCTTGCCGCTTGTGACAGAACTTGTCATGAACGCTGCATTCCCTTAGAGTGTTCGATATACTGGAAATCGGTTCGAAATACCGAACCTGTCCAATGCAATGAATGAACTATAACAGGGCTAAAGGTGTGGCCGAGCCTGGCTGGTCCGCATCGACTCCTAAACAGCCGGATACTGGAAAGATGCCGATGAAAGACCGATACCTCTCCCATTTGCGAACTACGCTTAACGAGATTCGCGCCGCCGGGTTTTACAAAAGCGAGCGGGTCATCGCTAGCTCGCAGTCCTCGGAGATCCGCCTTGCCAACGGGAGCACCGTCCTCAATTTTTGCGCGAACAATTATCTCGGTCTTGCGAACGACGCTCGCTTGGTCGAAGCCGCAAAAGCCGGACTTGAAGCAGATGGCTTTGGCATGGCATCCGTTCGCTTTATTTGCGGAACACAAACAGTCCACAAAGCGCTCGAACAACAAGCCGCGAAGTTTCTCCACTCCGACGACGCCATTCTTTACTCAAGCTGTTTTGACGCAAACGGCGGGCTCTTCGAGACGTTGCTGACCGAGGACGATGCAATCATCAGCGACGAGTTGAACCACGCGAGCATCATCGATGGCGTGCGTCTTTCCAGGGCAAAACGCTTGCGCTACAAGAACAACGATCTTGTAGACCTCGAAGCGCGCTTGAAGGAAGCCGATGCAGCCGGCGCCCGCTTCAAATTGATTGCAACTGACGGCGTGTTCTCGATGGACGGCATCATCGCCAATCTTGCTGGCATCTGCGATCTGGCTGAACGCTACGGCGCGCTGGTCATGGTCGACGACTCGCATGCCGTTGGATTCATCGGGGAGAACGGACGCGGGACGCCCGAGTATTGCGGCGTGCTCGATCGAATCGACATCATCACGGGTACGCTCGGCAAGGCGCTCGGTGGTGCGTCAGGCGGATATGTGGCTGCGCATCAGGAGATCATCGACTTGTTGCGGCAGCGCAGCCGGCCGTATCTGTTCTCGAACACGCTTGCGCCGAGCATTGCGGCTGCGTCGCTGAAAGTGCTTGAGTTGCTGGATAGCGATGAAGGCGCCGCGCTCCGGCGACGCGTTCGCGAAAACGGCGCGCGGTTTCGGCAAGCGATGACCGCTTTAGGTTTCGATCTAGTGCCCGGCGAGCATCCGATCATTCCCGTCATGCTTGGCGATGCCCAACTTGCTTCGAAGATGGCCGACGCGCTTCTCGACGAAGGCGTTTATGTGATCGGATTTTCATACCCTGTCGTACCAAAGGGCCGCGCGCGCATCCGCACGCAGATGAGCGCCGCCCACACTGCCGAACACATCGACCGCGCAGTCGATGCATTCGCGCGCGTGGGCCGCTCGCTTGGTGTGATCCGTTAGGACTCACGCTTCGCAGGGTCCTTTATGCGCATAAAGTCAGGACACGTTCCCCGACGTTTAGATGCACGGCGCGGTCACAAGCAGCGCCGCGACACAACCGCCCGGAACACCAACAATGAAAGCACTCGCCAAACTCGAACGCGCCCCCGGTCTTACCTTGACTCACGTCAAGCGGCCGGAAGTCGGACATAACGATGTCCTCATCCGCATCCGCAAGACTGCAATTTGCGGTACGGATATTCACATCTGGAAGTGGGATGACTGGGCGCAGAAGACGATACCGGTGCCGATGCACGTCGGCCATGAATATGTCGGTGAGATCGTCGAGATGGGACAGGAAGTCCGCGGCTTTGCCATCGGCGATCGCGTTTCCGGCGAAGGTCACATCACATGCGGATTCTGCCGCAATTGCCGCGCAGGTCGCCGTCACTTGTGTCGCAACACCGTTGGCGTTGGCGTGAATCGCGAAGGCGCGTTTGCCGAATACCTGGTGATTCCTGCCTTCAACGCGTTTAAGATTCCGCCCGATATCTCCGACGACGTCGCCGCGATCTTCGACCCCTTCGGCAATGCGACGCACACTGCCCTTTCGTTCAACCTTGTCGGCGAAGACGTGCTGATTACCGGCGCCGGACCCATCGGTGTAATGGCGGCCGCCATTGCGCGGCACGTCGGAGCGCGTAATGTCGTCATTACGGACGTCAACGAATATCGTCTCGAACTTGCCCGCAAGATGGGTGCAACGCGAGCGGTCAACGTTTCCAATGAAATTTTGCGCGATGTCATGCAAGAACTCGGCATGACCGAGGGGTTTGACGTCGGCCTGGAAATGTCCGGCGTACCGAGCGCTTTCACCGCCATGCTGGAAGCGATGAACCACGGCGGCAAAGTCGCTCTGCTCGGCATTCCACCCGCACAAACTGCGATCGACTGGAATCAGGTTATCTTCAAAGGTCTTGAGCTCAAAGGCATTTACGGGCGCGAAATGTTCGAGACTTGGTACAAGATGGTCGCGATGCTGCAAAGTGGTCTGGATCTTTCGCCGATCCTCACGCACACATTCCCCGTCGACGACTACCAGCGCGCGTTCGACACCATGCTTTCGGGCAACAGCGGCAAGGTCGTGCTCGACTGGACCGCGGCGTAAGTGTCAGCGCTTCACTGCTTCTCTTTTGCGAACTCGGCCTGAATGGCGACGTGAACATCGTCGCCGACTGCCGGATACCACGTCGTCAGTCCGAACTGCGCGCGGCTGAAATGACCGTCGGCCGAGAAGCCTAACGTTTCCAGCTTGGTCAGTGGATCGACCGAATGCCCGTTGAACGTGACATCCAGAGTGACGGGTCGTGTCGTTCCGCGAATCGTGAGATTGCCTGCCAATGTGCCCTTGTCGTTGCCCGTACGCGTGAAGCCGGTGCTGACGAATTCGATGTTCAAATAACGCGCGACATCGAACATGTCGGGGCCCTTTACCATCCGGTCGAGCAACGGCACATTCGTATTGACGCTCGCGGCGTCGATAGTCACATGCACCGTGCTCTCCGTCATGCCATCCGCGCTCCAGTCGAGTTGTCCGGCCGTCTTGTCGAAACGCATGACAAAGCGCGAATAATGAAGATGATCGACGTCGAAGCTCACATTCCAGTGATGTGCATCTAACTGATAGATCCCGGGCGGCACGCTCGATTCATTCGCGGACACACTGTGCGTGACGACCGCAAGCGGCGTGCATCCACTCGTTGCGATCAACGCGAATAGCGCGACGCATTGCAAGCTTTTCCAAACTTTCATCGATCTGTATCTCCTTGACGCGAAAAACGAGTTTCCTCCGAAAAAGGAAAGTGCGCATTCGTCACGTGCGTGTCAGTTCATCACACGAAAATGGCACGATCAGGTAGAGTTCGCGACGACCTTCATCTCGAAAATAAGACGCCTAAATCATGCGCTCATGGCCACTCTGTTTCCGATTCGCTCGCGCCGCGTGTGCGGCGGCGCTCGCTGCCATCACGGTATCTTGGACGCCGTCGGCGCACGCCGCGCTGTGCTCTGACGGCGTTTGGATCGATGCGATGATCGGCTCGCATCACGTTCATCCCGATAAGCACTTCGAGCAGTTCAATCCCGGCATTGGCGTGGAATGCTGGGTCTCGCCGCAATGGGCAGTGACCGGCGGCTATTTCCGCAACTCGCTCTCGAAGCCTTCGTTTTACGGCGGCGGCGTCTGGGCGCCCGAGTTCCTTCACTGGGGCTTCGTGCGGCTCGCAGCCATGGGTGGCTTGATCTCCGGTTATGACTACGGCCGCTGGGGCATTGGGCACAATCACACGCTTGGCCCCGTGGCCGCGCCGCTCATCATGATGGACTATAAGCGCGTGGGCGCGAACATCATCCTCATTCCGCCCATTCCTTCGAGCGACTTGCCGTTCACGCTCGGCTTTCAGATCAAGGTCAAGTTTTGACCGTCAAACTCGATTTTATACGGCATCCGAACTAATCAACGGCACGCTGGATTAAAGACTCGTTTCGTCGATGCCGGGTTCTTCTCCAGTTTCTCCGCCGGTCGTCGCGGACGCTTCACCAGTTCACCGCCGCAGTTCGGACACGTGCCCTTTAGCACTTGCTCGGTGCAGTCGCTGCAAAATGTGCATTCGAACGAGCAGATGAATGCCTCCGATGAAGCGGGCGACAAGTCCTTGTCGCAACATTCGCAACCGGGCCGTAATTCAAGCATTTTTTGCTCCTTTCTCCTCAGTGCTGCATTCATGGTCTCGAGCCTGAGATCGTACCAATCCCCGCGCGTGCAGTGGACATTTACGCCAAATCCCGCTCATGCAGGCACAATACGTTGCGATGCCATCGCACATCGCCACCCGCTTCCCGACGCCTCCATGCCATCCGACATTCCCAGCCGCACCAGTACCGTCGCGCGCGTATCGAATTCGCCGCGCTATCTCTTGTTTCTCGTATGCCTGTTCGCTTCGGCAGGGCAGCTCGCAATCGACATCTATGTTCCCGCGCTGCCCGCGATGGCGCGCTTCTTCGATACCTCGCCGCAAGCGATCCAGTCGAGCGTATCCAGTTACATGGCCGCTTATGCGCTAGGCCAACTCGTATTTGGTCCGATAGCGGACGCATACGGCCGCAAGCCAGTGCTGGCCTTCGGACTCGTCGTCTATACGGTCGGCTGTCTGCTGTCACTCGTCGCGCCGAGCCTCGAAACATTCCTGTTGGCGCGCTGTTTGCAGGGCTTCGGCATTGCGGCCACCAATCTGCTCGCCAAGGCAATCATCACCGATTCATTCAAAGGCCAGGCGCTGCTGCACGCATTCACCTACATGTCGATTGCTTGGGGACTCGCGCCGATCGTTGCGCCCGTGATCGGTGCGCACTTGCAGGAGTGGTTCGGCTGGAAGGCCTGTCTCGTGTTTCTGCTCGTGTATTCGATCGTCATGTGGGTGCTCGTGTGGCGTTATCGCGAGACATTACCCAAGCCTGTTCGACTCGAATTGCGTACGCTCGTCGCGAACACGGGCAAGGTCTTGTCGAGCCCGGTTTTTCAGAGCTGCTTTCTTGCACAAGGACTGTGCTACAGCATTCTGCTCGTGTTCAACATCGTCGGGCCTTTCATGGTGCAGAACACGTTGCATAAGCCGCCGACGTACTTCGGTTACCTCGCGCTTGGCATCGGCTTGATGTACTTTCTCGGCGGCCTGTCCAACCGTATTCATAGCCTGCGTCTGCCGACAGCAGAACAACGGCTCAAGTATGGATCGCGGATCATGGCGGGCGCATCCATCGTGATGCTATTGCTTTCGTTGACGATAGGTCTGCATGTGTGGACGCTTGCGCTACCGGTCCTCGTAATGGGCTTCTGCGCAGGGGCCATGTATCCGACATTGATGGCCAAGGGCAACTCGCTGTTTCCCCACATTGCTGGACTGACGAGCGCGATACTCGGTTGCGCATTGCTGCTCGTATCGGCGGTGATGATGGGACTCGCGGGCTTCGTATCGGTCCACATCCTGGCGCCGCTTGCAGCGTTCTTCGTGTTGCTTGGACTTACCGTCGTGTGGATGGTGACGAAGCTGCTCGCGCATCTCGAACACATGAACGCCTGAAGCGACTTGTCCATGCCGCGCGCATCGGCGACACTTGATGCATTCCCTTGACTGCCAAGCTTCGCATATGAAGCATGGTCATATCCATCGAAGATAAACGCATGACACATCGTCCCGCTCCAACCGATATCGACATTCATCCGCTGCTTGCAGGGCGCTGGAGTCCGCGCGCGTATGCAGAGCAGCCCGTAGCGCATGAACAGGTAGTCGCTGTTCTGGAAGCCGCACGCTGGGCGCCGTCCGCTTATAACGTTCAACCGTGGCGTTTCGTGGTGTTCGAGAAGGGCCAAGATGCAGCGGCTTTCGAGCGCGCATTCGCCACGCTCGTGCCGTTCAATCAGTCGTGGAACGCGCATGCGCAGGTGCTCATCGCCGTTCTTGCGGACACGCTCACGGCCAAAGGCACCATCAATCCAAGCGCGAGTTACGACGCGGGCGCCGCGGGTCTTGCCGTATTGTTGCAGGCGCATGCACTCGGCCTCGCCGCCCATGCGATGGGCGGCTTCGACGCAGCGAAATTGCGCGATACCTTCGCCATTCCCGAGCGCTATCAGGCTTTGAGCATGATCTCCATCGCGCATCATGGCGAGGCAGAGGCGTTGCCCGAAGCGCTTGCCGAACGTGAGCAGGCACCACGTGCGCGCCTTGCGCTGGACGAGATCGCCAAGTTCGGTGGATGGCCCGAATCGGCTTAGTGATAATGATCGCGAACAAGCCGTAGCGCCCATGAAAAAAAGCCTTCGCCACTCACGGCGAAGGCTTTTTCGTTAAGGCGAGGTCGTTTAACTCTGCGCGACGGCCACGCGTCGTTCGACATCGTGATAAGCGTCGCTATCGTGCGCGGCGAATGCGAGCGCAAAGCTCGATGCTTGACGGCCCACGGTGCGCAGCTGCTCGACGACCTTCGGGTCGGAGCATGTATCGGCGGTTTCAAAACGCGTTTCAAGCGTGTTGACGGTCGCACCGAAAGGCGTCGGCCAGCCGCGCAACGCGTGCACGATCGAACGCAGCGACGTCAGCACGGTGCCTGCTGCCTGCCATCCGTAAGCGGTCACGATGCTGCCGACTGCGCGCCCATCCAGATAAGGGCGTTCGTCCTCACGCAGCTCTTCCAGCGTATCCAGCGCGTTCTTGACCAGCCCCGAGATGCCGCCGTGATAGCCCGGCGTCGCGATGATCACTGCGTCGGCGATACGCACCGCCTTGATGAGTTCGTGCTGCTCGTCGGTCAGATTGCGATGCTCAGGCGCGTAGTGCGGCAGGCTATGCAGGAACGCGCCGCCGAACAACTGCACGCGCGCGCCGGATTCCTGTGCGCCGCGCAGCGAAAAAGCCAGCGCACGCTCGGTCGACGATGCCGGCCGCGTCGTTCCGCCGATACCGACAACCAGCGGCTGACGCGATGAGGTGTTTCGAGTCAAGGTGAACGCTCCATGAAAGGTAAAGCAGCGCGCGCGTTCGTTTTACGGCGAGCCGACAGACTAAACATGATAGCCAGCGAACGTGCGTATCGGAACGCATGATTTGCGCTAAGGATATTCAGTAAGCATGTGCAAGTGCCGTGCCGCGCACCTTATCTCGCACGAAGATAACCGTATGGCGTTTTCTTGGTTCGCGCGTGACGAGACGGCTTGTACATTTCATCGTCTTGGCGCGACGAATCCACGGCAAAAATCCCCGCATGACGATCAAAGGCTCAAGCAATCGCAGCATGGCCGCGCTCGCGCTGATCGCATCGATCGCGCTTCCATTCGAATGCGCGCATGCTGAAGGCGAAGTGAAAGTCGCCGATCAATACGGCATCGGCTCGCTGCTGCTGAAGGTCGTGAAGGACCAGAATCTCATCGAGAAGGAAGGCGAGCGCGCCGGAATCAAGATCGACGTGGAATGGCACACGCTCTCCGGCGGCGCGGCCGTGAACGAAGCGCTGCTTTCGCGTGCGGCGGATATCGCCACGCTCGGCATCGGACCGCTCATGACGATCTGGGACCGCACGCAAGGTCACCAGAATTTCCGTGCAATCGCGGCGCAAAGCTCGGTTCCGGTCGTGCTCGTTTCGAACGACCCCCGCATTCGCAGCATCAAGGATATCGGCGAAAAGGACCGCATCGCGGTAGTTTCCGTCGCGGTCTCGCAGCAGGGCAGGCTGTTGCAGATGGCATCGGCCAAGGCATACGGCGACGCGAACTACGCGCAACTCGACCGCTTCGAAGTGAACATGCCGCATGCCGATGCAACCACCGCGATGCTCTCGGGCAACTCGGTCATCAACCTGCATTTCTCGAACGCGCCGTATCAGTATCAGGAACTCGACGATCCGAAGATCCACAAGGTCATCAGCTCGACCGACATTCTCGGCGGTCCATCGACGGGCAGCGTGGTCGTGACATCGGAGAAATGGCGCAAGGACAATCCGAAGACCTATGCAGCCGTACGCGCCGCACTTGTCGATGCCGCAAAGCTCATTACGAGCGACAAACAACAGGCCGCAGCCATCTATCTTCGTCAGGACGAGTCGAAACTCACGCCCACTTTCGTCGCACGCATTCTCGACGACAAAGACGTGAGCTTCACGACGACACCGCAAAACACACTGCAATTAGGCGCTTTTCTTTTTCGCGTAGGCGTGATTCATCATGAACCGAAGTCCTGGCGCGACTACTTTTTCGTGGACGATGCAAACGCGCAAGGCAGTTGACGCGAGCATCCGCGCCGGCATCAACATCAATCAGGAGACAGGCATATGAACGCAGCCGTCATCGAACACGCAGCGCGTGTCGAAGTGAAGCCGTTGTCCGCGCATATCGGTGCGGAGATCAGCGGTGTCGATCTTACGCGGCCCTTGTCGAAGGACGAGGTCAAGGCCATTCGCGACGCGCTTCTGAAGTGGCGCGTGGTGTTCTTTCGCGAGCAATTCCTGAGTCATGAACAGCATGTCGCGTTTTCCGCGCAGTTCGGCGAATTGACGGTGGGCCACCCCGTATTCGGTCACGTGGACGGGCATCCCGAGATTTATTCGATCTCCAAGTTCCGCAAGGCCACGCGCTTCGAAGGGCAGTCGGTATTGCGTCCGTGGACCGGTTGGCATACGGATGTCACCGCTGCCGTGAATCCGCCGTATGCATCCATCTTGCGCGGTGTGACCATTCCGCCGTATGGCGGCGATACGCAATGGACCAACCTCGTGGCCGCGTACCAAAAGCTCTCGGCGCCGCTGCGCGCATTCGTCGATGGCCTGCGTGGCGTGCATCGCTTCGCGCCGCCGCAAGGCGCCGCCGGCACCGATGCTTTCGCGAAAGCGGTCGACCAGCACACGCTCGTGAGCGAGCATCCGCTCGTGCGTGTGCATCCTGAAACCGGCGAACGCGCGCTGTATGTAAGCCCGAGCTTTCTCAAGCACATCGCGGGTCTTGCGCCGCGCGAGAGTCAGGCGTTGCTCGAACTGCTGTGGGAACACGTGACGCGGCCGGAATTCACCGTGCGCTTCAAGTGGGAGCCGGGCAGCATCGCGTTCTGGGATAACCGCACGACCGCGCATCTCGCGCCGACCGATATCTTCGATCTGGATTTCGATCGACAGCTATATCGCACGACGCTTGTCGGCGATATTCCAGTGGGACCGGACGGTCAATCATCGGTGGCAATCGAAGGCTCGCCGGTGGGTGCCGCGGCCGCTGTCGCACTCAACTGATCGACGACGCCATGGCAAAACGAAGCGGACAACTGCGCCTGGGCGCGTTTCTTTATCCGACGGGACATCACATTGCCGCGTGGCGTCATCCGCATGCCGTCGCGGATGCCGGCGTCAACTTCAAGCATTACGCAGCGCTCGCGCAGGCAGCGGAAGCGGCGAGCTTCGATCTCGTCTTTCTCGCCGATGGCTCCGGCACGCGCGGCGACGATGCCGCGTTCCTGAGCCGCACCGCGCACAGCTATGTCGCGCAGTTCGAGCCGCTTACGCTGTTGTCCGCGCTCGCGGCCGTGACCGAGCGCATCGGGTTGGTCGGTACGGCATCGACATCGTTCAACGAGCCTTATCACATCGCGCGCAAGTTCGCGTCGCTGGATCACATCAGCGGCGGCCGCGCGGGCTGGAACCTCGTCACTTCGTCGAGCGAGCATGAAGCGCGCAACTTCAATCTCGATCAGCATCTCGCGCATGCACACCGTTACGAACGCGCGGAGGAATTCGCCGAAGTGGTGACGGGCCTGTGGGATAGCTGGGACGACGACGCCTTCGTGCGCGACAAAACATCGGGCAGGTATTTCGATCCCGACAAGCGGCACGTGCTCGACCATCGCGGCGAGTTTTTCAAGGTGCATGGTCCGCTGAACGTTTCGCGTGCGCCGCAGGGTCATCCAGTCGTGGTGCAGGCGGGATCGTCTGAAGCGGGCAGGGCGCTTGCCGCGCGCACCGCCGAAGTGATCTTCACCGCGCAGCAGACGCTCGAAGATGCCGTTGCGTTCTATGCCGATGTAAAGGGACGCATGGCGCAATATGGACGTGATCCCGAATCGCTCAAGATCATGCCGGGCGTCATGCCCATAGTCGGACGCACGGAAGAAGAAGCACGCGAAAAGTTCGATGCACTGCAGGCATTGATCGATCCCGTGGTCGGCCTAGCGATGGTCTCGACGCTCACGGGCGGCTTCGATCTCTCGGGCTATCCGCTGGACGGACCCATTCCCGATTTGCCGGAAACGAATGCCAGCAAGAGCCGCCAGGGCTTGATGATCGACCTGGCGCGCCGCGAGAATCTGACCATACGTCAGCTCTATTTGCGCATTGCGGGCGCGCGCGGTCATTGGCAAATCGTCGGCACGCCGGTGCAGGTTGCGGATGCGCTGGAAGAGCGCTTTGTCAATTACGGGGCGGATGGTTTCAACGTCATGGCGGCGTTGCTGCCCGATTCGCTGAATGATTTCATTGAACTGGTGCTGCCTGAATTGCGCCGGCGCGGGCTCTTCCGACACGGCTATGAAGGGCGCACGTTGCGCGATCATCTTGGTCTCGAAAGACCGCGTTCTCGCTATGCGGTGACGCAAGAGGAAACCAGCACGGATCTTGCCTGAATGTGAGCCAGCGGCGCGCAAAACGATATTGCGCGATCCTTGGATAGCATCTGGCAAACCGTTGGTTTGCGTGGGGCAAACACGAACGTAGTATCGGGTGTTCTCTTTCTCACTCGAAGAATGCCCATGAATGCCCCTCGCTTTTCCTCGGCGATACTCGAGCTCGATCCGGGCACGCCGCTCGAACAGCCCGCGCCACGCGCATCCGGCGCACAGACGCTGGTCGAACTGCCCACACGCGAACGCGCCCGTACCACGACACTGAACTGGAAGCTCATCCGCTCGCGCAGTTTGCGCGTGGGCGTGCCCATTGCGATTGTCGTGCTGTGGCAACTCGTGTCGTCGCTGCAACTCATCGCGCCCGAAACGCTGCCGCCGCCGACCGTCATTCTTGCTGCATTGAAGGAACTCGTCGCGGATGGCGAATTGCAGAGCGCTATCGGCGTTTCGCTTGCGCGTGCGGCGACTGGCCTTGCCATTGGCGGCGGTATCGGCCTGATTGCGGGCTTGTTCGCGGGACTGTGGCGCGTAGGCGAAGAAGTCGTCGATGCGCCCTTGCAGATGTTGCGCACGATTCCATTCATCGCGCTCATTCCGCTCTTCATCACGTGGTTCGGTATCGGCGAGGGCGCGAAGATCGCGGTCATTCTCGCTGCGACCATCTTCCCGATGTACCTCAACACCTACGCGGGCGTGCGCGGTGTCGATCCCAAGCTGCTCGAAGCGGCCACCGTGTTCGGGCTATCGAGCCGGCAAGTAGCGTTGCGCATCATTCTGCCGACCGCGCTGCCTTCCATACTCGTCGGCTTGCGCTATGCGTCCGCCGTGGCGCTGCTTGCGCTCGTCGTCGCGGAGCAGATCAACGCGCAGAACGGCATTGGCTACATCCTCGTCAATGCGAACCAGAACCAGCGCGCGGACATCATCATCGCGGGCATTCTGGTTTATGCGGCGCTCGGCATTCTCACCGATCTCATCATGCGCGGTCTCGAACATGTCGCGCTTCCGTGGAGGCCGCGCTTTGAACTCGCCTGATATCGATGCCTTGAAGAACGTACGCGATCATCGTGAAATCGCACTCGAATTGCAAGGCGTGAGCCGTCGCTTCGGCGGACGTGCAGTACTCAAGGACGTATCGCTGAACATAAGGCGCGGCCAATTCGTATCGATGCTCGGCGCATCGGGCGCCGGCAAGACCACTTTACTGCGTATTCTCGCGGGCCTCGACAAGGCCGATGAAGGACGCGTGCGCGTGGCGAATGCGCGCTCCGTCGTGTTTCAGGAACCGCGTCTCGTGCCGGCGCGGCGCGTGTGGGAGAACGTCGTCATCGGCCATGACAGGTTGGGCGCCGCAAAAAACGACGCACTCGCCGCGCTCGACGAAGTGGGTCTTGCAAGTCACGCGGAAGGCTGGCCAAAGACGCTTTCGGGCGGCGAAGCGCAACGCGTCGCATTGGCCCGAGCGCTCGTGCGCGAGCCGCGTCTCTTGCTTCTCGATGAACCCTTCGCCGCACTCGATGCATTGACCCGCATCCGCATGTACGACCTCGTCGCACGCTTGTGGCGCGCGCATACGCCGGCGGTCGTGCTGGTGACGCATGACATCGACGAAGCCATTCTCTTGTCGGACCGCATTGTCGTGTTGTCGCAAGGCGAGATAAGCGCGGACTTCACCGTGGACTTTCCGCGGCCGCGCTCGCGTGCGGACGGCAACGCCATAGCACTCAGAACACAACTGCTCGAAGCGCTCGGCGTGACGACAGAAGAACCACAACGAGCCGCGACAGCAAGCGCGGCCTGACATTCCTTTCCTTAACCGACCACTCACTTCATGCGCATCAAGAAAAGCTTAACCGCACTCTTCGTTACGGGCTTCCTTGCTTTATCGACTTCGGCGTTCGCGGAAGAGCCGCTCACCATTCAGATCGGCACGCAGGATGCCGCGTGGCCATTGATCGTCGAGGCATCGCACGTGCTGGATGGCGCGCCGTACAAGGTCAAGTGGGCCGTGCTCACGGGACCCGCCGCGCAACTGTCCGCGCTCTATTCGAAAGTGCTCGACGTGGGTCTGATGGGCGATACCTCGCTCATCATCGAACAGGGGAATGCGCGTCAGACATGGACGCCGGAGACCGCGCCCTTGCAGATCATCGCGGGATGGCGCAACCCGGATAACGCGTATCCGCCTATCGTCACCGTGGTTCGCAAGGAAGCCAACGTGAAGACGCTCGCGGACCTGCGCGGCAAGACCTGGGGCTACAACTTCGGCGGCTTCAATTATCTGCAATACGTGCTGTCGTATGTGAAGGCCGATCTCAAGCCGAAGGACTTTCAAGCGGTCAAGTTCGGCGATGGCAACGTGTCGGCTTCCGCTTTCAACGCGGGACAGGTGTCGGTTTATTCGGGTGGCTTTGGTCCGGTGAAGGAAGCGGTCGATAAGGGCGATGCACGCGTGATCGTCAAGAGCGACGAACTGGATATTCCAGCGCTCTCGGTGTTCGCGGCCCGCACCGATGTCTTGCGCGATCCCGCGAAGAGCAAGGCCATCGGTGACTTCCTGGGACGTCTCAAGAGCTCGTGGACGTGGTGGGCGCAGAACGTGCCGGCCGTCGAGAAGATCTATGCGGAGAAAATGAAGCAGTCGCCGGCACGAGCGAAGTTCTCGGCGGAAAATGGACGCTCCGTGTTTTATCCGCTCGACAAGACGCTCGTCGCGCGCGAGCAGAAGATTGCGGACACGCTCTACAAGTCCGGCGATATCAAGAACAACATCAAGGTGGATATCGAGTTCAATCCGGTATTCGATTCGCAAGCAGTCGCTGCGCGTTGATGCCTGAAGCGGGCGTGCGCAGAACACGCCCGCTTGTTCATTCCTTCACCGCCGTATAAGGATGCGCGTAGCTGAAGGGATCGCACAGCAAGTCGTTCAGCGCATACTGCCCCACCGCGTGATACTTCCAGCGCACGCTGTCATGCAACGTATGCGTGCGCGCATTGCGCCAGTGGCGGTCGAGGTTATGCTCTTCCCGTGTCGATTGCGTGCCTGCAAGCTCGAAGAGTTTGTTCGATGCATCGAGCGCGAGGTGTGTCGTGAGAATCTTGGCTTCCGCCGTCGCGACGATGGCCGCGCTCACTTTGTCACGCGCTGAACCGGGCACACGCGCCGCTTCGATCAACACCGCTGCGCGCTCGGTCAACGCGCGCGCAGCGTGCAGGTCCACGGTCAGCTTGCCGATATCGCGCAACGTGAACGGATCGTCCGTGGCATGTGCGGCGCCACTTCCTCGTGCCGGATGCGCAAGCGTGCGCAAGAAGCGCTTCGTCTCATCGAGCGCGGCACGGCCGATACCCAGGTCGATCGCCGCATGAATCAGCTGCGAAACCGCGTTGCCCGTATCGATCTCGCCGCCTGGCTCGCGACGCACCACTTGCACCGCGTCCACTTCGACATTGTCGATATGCACCCGACCGCTTGCAGTCGTGCGTTGCCCGAAGCCCGACCAGTCGTCGATCACTTCGACGCCGCGCGCATGACGCGGCACGTAGACGAACACGGGCGAGCCATCGTCATCGCGCGCGGCGACGGGTATCCAGTGCGCGAAGAGCGCGCCTGTGGAATACACCTTTTTGCCCGATACGACGAGCCCGCGCGTCGTGCGCCGCACGCGTGTTTCATGCGAGCCCGGCAAGCGATCGCCGGGTTCGGCCGTCGCATTGCCGAGTCGCTCGCCTGCAAGCGCGCGTTCGAAGAAAAACGCCTGCTGCGAAGGCGTGCCGTCGTGCCGCAGGCGTTCCAGATTGGCGAAGTGATTCTGCGGAATCTGGCCGAGCGATGAATCGCCTGCCGAGATATATTCGAAGACCTGCGCGATGGTCCATACGGAAACATCCGCGCCGCCGAATGCCTTGGGAACCGAGATGCCCCACAGTCCCGATGCGCTGAACGCTTCGAGTTCTTTACGCGGCAAGCGCCGCTCGCGATCTCGCTCCGACGCTTCCTGCGCGAACGCATGTTCGAGACGTTGTGCCGTTTCCAGCGCTTCTGCATCGGTACGAATGCGATGCGCTTCTTGCGCGAGAGTCGGTTGATCCAGAGTAGAAGACATGAAACTCCCTTGGAGGCTCGGACGATAAAAGATCAGGCGGCCTCGCGCCTCTTTGCATACTGGCTGTCAGGACGCGGCAAACCATAATGTTCGCGCAAGGTCGTGCCTTCGTAGTCGGTGCGGAAAATGCCTTTGCGCTGCAAGAGCGGCACGACGTGATCGACGAACGCCGCAAGGCCGCTCGGAAACACATCCGCGTTGAGATTGAAGCCATCCGCGCCACGCTCCTCGAACCACTGCGCGATGTCGTTGGCAATCTGCTCGGGCGTACCGACAATGATTCGATGCGCGCCCGGATTGCGATCGAGCAGATCGCGTACGGTCAGGTTTTCGGCCTTGGCAAGCGCAACCGTCGAGTCGATGAAGCCGCGCGGCAAGTCCGAGCGCACGACCTTTTCGATGCGCTCGTAAGGCAGCGGCTTGTCGATATGCAGATCGTCCGGCGAGAGCCCGAGCGCGCCGGCCAGGCGCGCGACTTCCCGGTCGGTGTCGAGCAGCGCATCGAGTTCGGCTTTATGCGCGCGCGCTTCCTGTTCGGTTCCGCCGACCACCGGATACAGGCCCGGCAACAGCAGAAAGTGATCGGGGTTGCGCCCATGCCGCGCCACGCGTTCCTTCATCTGCTTGTAGAACGCCTGCGCGCTCGGCAAGGTGGTTTGCGCGGTGAAGACCGCATCGGCGAAACGGGCGGCAAGCGCGCGTCCGCCTTCGGACGATCCCGCCTGCACGAGCACGGGCCTTCCTTGTGGACTACGCGGCACATTGAGCGGGCCGCGCACCGAAAAGTACTGACCGCGATGCTCGATGGAGTGCACGCGCGACGGGTCCGCATAACGTCCCGTGGCCTGATCGGCGACGAGCGCGTCGTCTTCCCAGCTATCCCAGAGCTTCGTCACCACATCCACGAATTCTTGCGCGCGTGCATAGCGCTCTTCCGTGGAAAGCGGCGTGTTGAAGCTGAAATTCGCGGCGGCGGCTGCGTCGTAGGTCGTCACGGCATTGAACGCGACGCGCCCGCCGCTCAGGTGATCGACCGATGCGAAGCGCCGCGCGAGATTGAACGGATCGTTGAACGTGGTCGATGCCGTGCCGATGAGACCGACATGCTCGGTCGCGCCCGCGAGCGCGGTGAGGAGCACCGTGGGTTCGAACGATTGCTGCGGACCTTCGGCGTGATTGCGCAGGGCGAGCGCATCCGAGAGAAACACGGCGTCGAGCTTGCCGCGCTCTGCTGTCGTTGCAATCTCCCTAAAGAACTTGAAGTCGATGATCGCACGCGGATTGTCCAATGTGCGCCATCCTGCGGGATGCCGCCCGACGCCCGTGATGTTGGTGTTCAGATGCAATTGGCGAGGCTTGGTCATGACGTCGTCCTAGGTAAGGAGTTCGCTGCGGGCACGGGCAGTCGCAAGCCCGCATCGACGAGAAGCGGCAACACGGCCTCGCCGAAATACGCGAGGTCCGGTTCGAAGTCGAAGAAGGTGAGTTGCACGCCATCGCAACCGGCGCGCTTCAATGCAAGCAACTGATCGACGATCTGCTCGGGCGAGCCGATCAGATGCAGATTGCCGCCGAGAATGCGCTGCTCGCGCTTGTGATTCGCCCATGCCTTCGCGTCGCTGCGGCCGTGCTGGCCGACGAAGCCGTCGAGCGCGCCTTCATCGGCGTGAGCGACGATGGCATCGCGATACTCGCGCGCCTCGCGTTCGGTCGGCCGGCACACGATGGTCGGATTGATGAGCGTGCGCACGTTGCGTTTCACCCGCGCGGCCTCTTCGCGAATGGTCGCGGTATGCGCAGGCAGAGCGCCGATGGCGTCGTTGAAATCCGCGCCTGCGGGGCTCGTGATGAAGATCAGGTCCGAGTGACGCACCGCGTACGCAATCCCCGCGGGCGACCCGGTCGCATTCACGAGCACCGGCCGATGAAAGCGCGGTCGCGGACTCACGAACGCGTCCTGCAACTGCCAGTGCGGCGAATCGATGTTCTGATTCGCATCGCTGCGCCACAACGAATCGAGCACGGCGACGAATTCGGCCGCGCGTTCATAGCGCGTGTCGTGCTCGATCATCGGCTGGCCGAACATCGCCCATTCGCTTTTGACGTGACCCGTCACCAGGTTGATGCCCCAGCGTCCGCCCGAGATATGGTCGAGCGTCGCGCCGAACTTGGCGAGATGCAGCGGATGCCACGGACCATAGAGCGCATGCACCGTCGAGATCAGCAAAATGCGCTCGGTGACGGCGGCAAGCGCGCTCGTCGCGATGAACGCATCGAGCGATTGCTCACGATACTTGAGCGCGCCGCCATGCCCGTCCTTGCCAAGCCATTGCGCGAGGCCGAAGACGAGATCGAAGCCGAGCGCTTCCGCTGTCTTCGTGAGCCGCGCGTTGTAGTCGAAGCGCCAGTCGGTCGAGCGCGGCAAGGTCGAGATGGACCAGCCGCCGTTCTGAATCGGCAAGAAGAGGCCGAGCATCAACGGTTGCTGAAACGCGCCGTGAAGCGCGCTGCCGGGAATGTCGGCGGGACTCGTCGAACCGTCGAAGACAGGGCGTATCGTCGGTGAAGTCATGATGCCAGGCGTTCGCGGCTGCGCTTGTCCGTGGCCGTCTTGAAGTCCAGCACATCGATCGATGCAATGGCGTCGCGCTCCACCTGTTCGACCAGTTGCAGCTCCCACGCGAGGTACGCATTCATTTGCTCGGCCACGCGTTCCTTCTCGACGTGATACGGGCTATACCACGCGTCGTCGTCGCCAGTCAGGTTGTGCGCGTCGCCGGTTTCGAGCGGCAAGCCAATCGCGCTCCAGCGCGCCGTGCCGCCCACGAGCGCGGCGATCTCCGGCCAGCGCGGCGCGAGTTCGGCGGCGACGAGTCCGGCGAGCAAGCCATCTTCCGAAGTCAGCACGACGGGCGCATCGCGCTTGAAAACGCCCGAGCGCAGGTGGTCTTCCACTGCGCTTGCCGCCACGAAACGTGCGCCCGGCACATGGCCTTTGCGATACGCAATGCTCGCGTCGATATCGATCACTTGCGCGCGACCGGCATCGAGCGCGCGTTGCAGATGATCCGGCTCGATCCAGCGCGTGCGCGCGCCATGCGGACGCACGCGCAACGGCTCGGGACCGGCTTCGAGCGCGTCGTGGGTGAGGGCGGCGCTGGCGGCATCGTCGAGCACGCGGACATCGAGATAGCCGAGTTGCTTGAGCCACGACGCGGTCATGCGGGCGCGCACGCCATCGTCGTCGCGCAGTACCACGCGTGCATGCAGCGTGGCGATGTACTCGTCGGTCGCCTGCACCAGTTGACCGCCCGGCGCCGAACGCCAGCCTGCCGGATGCCCCGCCACGTATTCGAGCGGATCGCGCACATCGAAGCGATACAGCGTGCGCTCGCCGCTTTCGCGTTCGAGCGCCGCGAGCGTTTCGCCGTTGATCACGGGCACGTTCGCCTTGCGCGCGGCGGCCGCCGCGAGTTCGCGCGCGGTCGCGAGGGTCGCGCCTTCGGGACGCGGTGCGGTGCGAATCTCGCCGTGTTCGAGTTCGAGGCCCGAGAGCAGCCAAGCCATCGAGCCGCCCGTGAGTGCGGCGACGGGATTCGGCACGCCCGCATTGATGAGCGATTGCGCGCCGAGAATGCTGCGCGTGCGCCCGGCGCAATTGACGACGATCAGCGTATCCGGCGAAGGCGCCGCCGCGAGCGCGCGATACACCAACTCCGCGCCCGCGCAGTCGATGCCGCCGGGAATATTGAAGTTGTTGAATTCGCCGAAGGGGCGCGAGTCGAGCACGACCAGATCGTCGCCCGCATCCTGACGCGCCTTAAGCGTTTCGGCGTCGATGTTGGGCGTATGCAGCCGATGCTCGATCAGTTCGCCGAACGCCTTGCCCGGCACGTTGGTGCCGCTGAAAATTTCGAAGCCGGCGCGCGCCCAGCCTTCCACGCCGCCATCCAGAATCGACACGTCCGTGTAGCCCCAGCGCGCCAGCAATGCGGCGGCGCGTTGCGCATAGCCGTCCTCGGCGCCTTCGGCATCGACGAGAACGACGGGCGTGCCGCGCCGTGGAGTGAGCCGATCGATCACGAGACCCAGGCGTCCGACCGGCGCGACCGATGAATAGAACAGGCGTTTTTTCGACGACACGCCTTCTTCGCGCACGTCGAGCACCGCGAGTTCATTGTGTTGAGCGATCAGGGTGCGCAATTGCGCGGGAGAAACGAAACGTGACATGAAGAAGGTCCTTGGATGGGTTTCGGTTGACGCGGCGAATCGGGCGCTATGCGTTACGCGTTACGAGTTACGCGTAGGGCGGCCCGCCGCCATCGACATAGAGACGCGAACCGGTGACGAAACGGGCATCGTCCGAAAGCAGATACGCGACCGCGGCCGCGACGTCTTCCGGCGTGCCGGGACCTTCGAGCGCGGTCAGGCGCGTGGGCTCGTTCTGACTTTGCGCGCCGGCGAGCGCATCGAAGCGCGGCGAGCGGATCGGACCGGGCGCGACGGCATTCACGCGCACGCCTTGCGGACCGTAGCGGCGGCCGAGACCTTGCACGAGCAGATCGATAGCCGCGTTTACGCTCGAACCGGGGAAATGATTCGGCGGCGGCGCAATGCCGCCGCGTCCCGAGATCGCCACGATCGCGCCGCGCCCTTGCTTGATGAAGAGCGGCAAGGCGGCGCGAATCGGGCGCACCGAGCCGAGCAGCTTGGCATCGATCACGCTTTGCCAGTCGTCGTCGGTGAGTTCGAGGAAGTCGCCGAAAGTGGAGACGTTGGTGCTGGTGACGAGGCCATCGAGGCGCCCAAAGCGCTCTTCGATCTGCGCAAACGCCGCCTTCACGCTTTTGTCATCGGTCACGTCGACCTTGAGCGGGACCACGTTTGGCGACGCTGCGAACAATCGCTCATCGACGCTGCGTGACGATGCGACGACCGTCGCACCCGCATCGGCGAGCGTGCGCGCGGTGGCCGCGCCCAGCGCGCCGGAAGCGCCCGTCACCCAGACAACCCGGTCCTTGAATGTGCTGCTCATGGCTTACTCCGATAAATGGTTGGAAAGTACGCGGCGCGCGCGCCCACACAGCCGGTTGTCGAGGCGACCGGCCGAAGATTCGCGGAAAACGTCAGGGAACGAGGCGGGCAGGCGCCGGGGCAACGCGTTCATGCGCGCCGCCCCGGTGTGTTGGTGGCGATGGCGGAAAGGAGCATGGACGAAGTGTTTCGAGAGCGGAGTCGCCCATCTTCGCCTTGCTTGCGGTCATCGCGAACCGATCATTTCAACGATGCTTCTTACCTGATTTCGTATTTGGTTAGATGGTCAGGTTCAAAGCGAAATGCCTTCGTGTTCGAGGGCGAGCTTGACAGCAGGCCGCTCGCGCATGCGCTCGTAGAACGCTTTGAGCTTTGCCGGCACTTCGATGCTCATCTTGTTGGCCCATGTCAGCATCGTGAAAAGGTAAGCATCCGCGACGCTTGCGGATTCCCCGAAGAGATAGTCGCCCTTCATCATCTTGTCGATGAGCGTAAAACGCTGGCCGATCTTCTCGCGCGCCGCCGACGCTTCCGCATCCGATGTCGGGCGGAACACGCGGCCGAACTGCTTGTGGATTTCGGTCGAGATGAAGGCGAGCGTTTCGAGCAGACGCGTGCCGCCTTCATCGTCGGATGGTGCGAGGGCGGGCTTCTGACGCGCGACCCACGAGAGAATCGCGATGTTTTCGGTCAGACGGCGGCCATCGTCCAATTCGACTACCGGCACGTAGCTTTTCGGGTTGATCTCGTCGAATGGACGGCCGTCTTCAGTCAGCTTGGTCTTCAGATCGACCTTCACGCGTTCGAAATCGAGCCCTGCCTCGTGCATGGCAATGTGATCCGCGAGACTGCATGCGCCGGGTGCGTAATAAAGTTTCATCGTGTGCCCCTCCTTGGTTTCGTTGATTTGGCGTCTTGAAGGCGAGCAAGGGTTATGCCGCGCGAAAACGTCGCGCCGTGGCTCAAGTTCCACGATTTGGCTGCCGATATACCGGTGTCCTTCTCCCTCGCGCGCGCAGGCCGCGTCGCCCGGTCATGTTCCCCACACCCGACACCGAAACCCTACGTCTTTGCAGCGTGCTTTCGAGCAGCGCGTTCGGACTCGTCTTTGCGCTCGTGCGCTTCGAACCGCGCGCGGAACGCTACTTCGCGCACTGGTCGGCGAGCGCGTTTCTCTATGCGGCGGTTCTGGTCGGCTTCGAGTTTTGGGAAGACCGTTTATTCCTAGATGGCCTGCTGCTGGGCGGCCTGGCGGCGAGCAATATGCTGCTGATCACGGGCATGCGCGCGTTCGACGGCAAGCCGCCTTTTCGCTGGTGGATGCTCGCGCCCATTGCGGGCTCCGTGCTGGTCCACGTGCTTCCCACGTTGACGTTCGGCGCGCGGCCGGCCGTGTTCGCCTGGACGCGCGCGGGCGATACCATCGGCATCGCGATATCGGCGCTGATCGCGGGCGCCATGCTCGTGTTGGACGCGCGCCGCCTGAAGATCCGGGGCGGGCGCATCGCCGGTCTTGCGATGCTCGGTTATCTGCCGGGTTACGCGATCACGCTCGCGGCATTGGCGTGGGGCGACTCGCGCGTGAATTTTCTCGCGGTCATTCCAATGCTTTCGGATCAACTGCTTCTGGCCGTGCTCAATCTTGGCCTGCTCGCGATTCCGGCGGAGCGCGCGCAGCAGCGTCTGCGCGACGCCGCGTTGCGCGATCCGCTGACGAGCGTATGGAATCGCGCGGGCTTTGAGCAACACGCGCGGCCATTGATCGCACCGGGCGCGACCATCCTCGCCATCGACCTCGATCACTTCAAGCAGATCAACGACCGTCACGGCCATCTCGCGGGCGATAACGTGCTGATGGAACTGGCGCGGCTGGCGGGCGCGGAAGTCGGCTCGCTCGGCGGCGAGTTCGGGCGGCTGGGCGGCGACGAGTTCATCGCGATCCTGCCGGATTGGCGCGCGCCTTATGCACAGGCGTGCGCCAACCAGATTCATCGCGCGTGCCGCTCGTTTACGGAAGGCATGCCGGAATGGACGATGAGCATCGGCGTCGCGCAGGTGAGCGAAGGCGAGCAAGGCTTTCAGGATGCGTTGCAACGCGCGGACAAGGCGCTGTATCGCGCGAAGGTCGCCGGACGCGACAAGCTGACCGCTATCGGCGACGCGTGCTGGTAGCGCGCTCAGTCGTCCGCAAGAAAGGTCGGATGACGCGTGCGAATCTGATCGATCTGATGCAGCGTGCCGGACAGATGCTTGCGCAACGCGGCGTCGGCGGCTTCGGCGTCGCCATTCGCGATGGCATCGACGATTTCGGTGTGATCGCGCACCACGGCAAGCGTCTTGCCCTCGACGGGCAAATGAAGCCGCCGCAACCGGTCGATATGGCCGCTCAACCGGCGCACCAGATCCCACAACTGCGGCACGCCGGCGGCTTCGTACATTTGCCGGTGAAACGCCTGGTCTTGTAGCGAGAACTGCTCGTAATTCTTGAGGTCGCGCAGCTCCATCTGCTTCTCGATGGTCGTGCGCAGCCGCTCCACCAACTCGGCATTGCGCGCGTTCGCCAGCGTGCGCACCACTTCCAGTTCGATCGAGCGGCGCAGGAAATGCGCTTGCAGCGCCGAAGTCACGCTGATGCGGCTAACCACGGTGGCGTGCTGCGGGAAGATGTCGACGAGACCTTCCTCGCCCAGCTTCATCAACGCGTCACGCACGGGCGTTTGGGAAAGGCCATAACGCGCGGCGAGATCGGCGCGCGACAGCACCGTGCCCGGCGCGAGTTCGAGCGAAAGAATGCGCGCGCGCAACTGCTCGAACACTTGCGGCGCGGCGTGGCGCGACCGGTCGAGGCCTTGTCGGGTTGCCGCAGCCGGGGCGTCGATGAGTTTCATGGCGGACTGTTTGATTGCGATATTCGCGATTTTAAGGCCTGCAAGAGCGATTTCCGGCCGCATGGCGCGGCAGCGACGATGGGTACTTTCCCCACTGACGCACTAATATATTAGTGTTTATGATGCGGACATCGATTCCACTCCCGGATGATTCCCATGAGCCGCAGCGTCACCATCACGCAAGTCCGCATCACGCCGATCGCCTTTCGCGACGGTCCGCTCCTGAACGCGGCCGGTATTCACGAGCCGTGGGCGTTGCGCGCCATCGTCGAACTGGAAACGAGCGACGGGCGCGTCGGTATCTCCGAAACTTATGGCGATGAGCCGATGCTGCGCGTGCTGGAACAAGCGAAGGAACTGGCCATCGGCCTCTCGCCGTTTGAGTTGAACCGCATGGAGGAGCGCGTGCGTGCGAGCATCAAGCCAAGCCCGGGCGCGGTGGAATTCGAACTCGCACCCGGCTCGCACACGGCCAAGAACGCGTCGAAAGTGATCAGCACGCTGGAAGTCGCGATGCTCGATCTGCAAGGGCAAATGGTCGGCGCGCCTGTCGTCGATCTGCTCGGCGGCAAGGTGCGCGACACGGTGCCGTACAGCGCCTATCTCTTCTTCAAGTATGCGGAACATATCGACAAGCCGTATGCGCCGGATGCCTGGGGCGAAGGCATCAGCCCGCAACAGATCGTGGCGCAGGCGCGCCGCATGATCGATCTGTACGGCTTTCAAAGTATCAAGCTCAAGGGCGGCGTATTCGAGCCGAAGCATGAAATTGCCTGCATGCGCGCGCTGTCCGAGGCTTTTCCCGGCACGCCGCTGCGGCTCGATCCGAACGCCAACTGGACGCTCGAAACGAGCATCGAGGCCGCGCCCGAACTCGACGAACTGCTCGAATACTACGAAGACCCGTGTCCGGGTCTCG
This sequence comes from Caballeronia sp. GAWG2-1, assembly GCF_023631405.1. NCBI lineage: Bacteria > Pseudomonadati > Pseudomonadota > Betaproteobacteria > Burkholderiales > Burkholderiaceae > Caballeronia > Caballeronia sp. GAWG2-1. Next base: position 28,262 of record NZ_JALQDD010000023.1, on the reverse strand, counting down.
CAGGCATGGCGGAACTCGCCAAGCACACGCGGTTGCCGCTTGCGACCAACATGGTCATCACGACTTTCGACGACTTCCGGCGCGGCTGCGAAATGGGCTCGGTGAAGGTGCTGCTGTCGGATCACCACTACTGGGGCGGCCTGCGCGCGACGCAGACGCTTGCACGCATGTGCGCCCTGTGGGAGCTTGGCATGTCGATGCACTCGAACTCGCACCTGGGCATCAGCCTGATGGCGATGACGCATGTCGCCGCGAGTATCCCCAATCTCACTTATGCATGCGACACGCATTATCCGTGGCAGGAAGAGGAAGTCATCAAGGGCGGCCGGGTGAAGTTCGATAACGGCGCGGTGCGCGTGCCGACGACGCCGGGCCTCGGTGTCGAACTGGACCGCGACAGGCTCGCGGAACTGCATGAGCAATATCTCTCGTGCGGCGTGCGCAATCGTGACGACCTCAAGCAGATGCGCAAATATCAGCCGGAATTCACCGGCAAGAATCCGCGCTTCTGAGCGGCACGCACGATCAACGAGGAGACAAGCCCATGAGCAGTTCGACGCCAGATCGCGCGGATGAACCGACGAATCCACTGACGAGCGCCGTCAGCAAGATCAAGTGGCACATCCTGCCGCTCTTCGTCGTGATGTTCATCGTCAATTACATCGACCGCGTGAACATCGGTTTCGTGCGTCAGCATCTGAGCGCTGATCTCGGGATCGGCGCTGCGGCTTATGGACTGGGCGCGGGCTTGTTCTTCGTGAGCTATGCCGTGTTCGAAGTGCCGTCGAACATGCTGTTGCAGCGCTTCGGCGCGAAGGCGTGGCTCACGCGCATCATGATTACTTGGGGACTGGCGGCGGTCGGCATGGCTTTCGTGCGCGGCGAGACTTCGTTCTACATCATGCGCCTGGTCCTCGGCGCGGCTGAAGCGGGCTTCTTTCCCGGCGTGGTGTTCTACTTCACGCGCTGGCTGCCGAGCAATCAGCGTGGCCGTGCCATGGCGATTTTCTTGAGCGGCTCCGCGTTGGCTTCGGTGCTATCCGGGCCGATCTCCGGCGCGCTCATGCTGATAGACGGCATGGGTCTGCATGGCTGGCAGTGGATGTTCCTGATCGAAGGTTCCGCTTCCGTGGTGCTCGCGGCCTTCGTGTGGTTCTGGCTCGATTCGAAGCCGCGCGATGCAAAGTGGCTCACGCGTGCGGAGCAGGACGCGATCATCGACGAGATCGAGCGCGAACAAGTGGAACGTGACGCGTCGCATACCGTCAAGCCATCCACGTGGAGCCTGTTGCGCGATCCGCAGATTCTCATCTTTTGCCTGATCTACTTCTCCGTGTCGCTGACGATCTACGGCGCGACGTTCTGGCTGCCGAGCATCATCCGCAAGATGGGGCACTTCAACGACTTCCAGGTCGGGCTCTTCAATTCGATTCCGTGGATCATCTCCATTGCAGCGATGTACGTCTTCGCCATGCTCGCGGCGCGCTTCAAATTTCAGCAGGCGTGGGTGGCGGTGGTGTTGATCATCGCCGCGCTCGGCATGTATGCGGCGGGGCAGGGCAGCGCGGTGTTTTCGTTCGTGGCGATCTGTTTTGCGGCGATGGGTTTCAAGGCCGCGTCGTCGCTGTTCTGGCCGATTCCGCAAGGCTATCTCGACGCGCGCATCGCGGCGCCGGTCATCGCGCTCATCAATTCGCTCGGCAATCTCGGCGGCTTCGTGGCGCCCGCGACCTTCGGCTTTCTCGAGCAGAAGACGGGATCGATCGAAGGCGGCCTCACGGGGCTCGCCGCGATGTCGGTCGTGGCCGCGGCGCTCGTCTTCTTCGCGGCCATGAAGCCGCGCGATGGACGCGGCGTGATGATTGCAAAGGCGGGGCGTTCGCACTGATTGTGGCGTCCGGCGTCAGGCGATACGCGCCGCACGTCGTTTCGATTCATCGCGCGGCCTGGCAATGTTGGAATGCTTGGCCAGCGCATCGACTACGTTCGGCCATCGCTTGGCGCGTTTCTTCCGTACTCAAACCGATATGCCGATTTCGCAGGCATGTTCTAGTGCGCCGCCGAACTTATCGGCCGACTCGCGAGCAGCTTTGTCGAGCTTGCTTTCGCTGCTCGTCCGTTGCATATGCGTCTTGCGCGCGCTTGGCATGCCTCGCGTCACGCCGAGCCTTATCCGCAGGGCGATTCGCGCGCGGATCTTTTATGCGCTTTCGAGGCATCCGATGTGGCGCGTGCTTTGATCGATTAAGCCGAGCGTCTGACAGATAGGAAGCCCGCGATCGACGTCGCGCTGGCTGCGCTCGTTGAGCATTGAGAGTTACCGGAGGGTGCAGCGTTCGCGTTGTTCTCCATCGCGCGAAGCGGGGGATGGATGGCGCATTCGATGGGGCAGATCGAGGAGGGAAGTTTGTTGCGGCCGCGGGCGGATTGCATCGGGCCCGCGGTTGTCGATTGACGTTTGAATCTGTTTGAATGCTGCAAAGGCAGCATCGGGTGCTTCTAGCGCTTTGTGTTGGCTTTGCTTTTGATTCGCGTCGACCGGATTGCGGTCCGATCGACGCGTTTGCGAAGGGTGGGTTAGCGGCCGCCTGCTCCACCACCGCCACCGCCACCGCCGCCGCCGCCGCCGCCACCACCACCGTGACCACCGCCGCCGTTGCCGTGGCCACCGCTGCTGCCCGCGCCGCCGCCATTGCCGTGACCGCCGCTGCTGCCATTGCCGTGGCCGCCGGTGCTACCTGCGCCGCCGCCATTGCCATGACCGCCATCGCCGTGGCCGCCGCCATCGCCGTGACCACCGGCGCTGCCGCCGTTGCCATGACCGCCGTCGCCGTGGCCACCGCCATCGCCATGACCACCAGCGCTGCTGCCGTTGCCACCGCCGTTGCCATGACCGCCGTCGCCGTGGCCGCCGCCATCGCCGTGACCACCAGCGCTGCTGCCGTTGCCACCGCCGTTGCCATGACCGCCGTCGCCGTGGCCACCGCCATCGCCATGACCACCAGCGCTGCTGCCGTTGCCACCGCCGTTGCCATGACCGCCGTCGCCGTGGCCGCCGCCATCGCCGTGACCACCAGCGCTGCTGCCGTTGCCACCGCCGTTGCCATGACCGCCGTCGCCGTGGCCACCGCCATCGCCATGACCACCAGCGCTGCTGCCGTTGCCACCGCCGTTGCCATGACCGCCGTCGCCGTGGCCGCCAGCGCTGCTGCCGTTGCCACCGCCATTGCCATGACCGCCGTCGCCGTGGCCACCACCATCGCCGCCGCCATTGCCATGACCGCCGGTGCTGCCGTTGCCGCCGCCGTTGCCATGACCGCCGTCGCCGTGGCCACCACCATCGCCGCCGCCATTGCCATGACCGCCGGTGCTGCCGTTGCCACCGCCGTTACCGTGGCCGCCATCACCGTGGCCACCACCATCGCCGCCGCCATTGCCATGACCGCCGGTGCTGCCGTTGCCGCCGCCGTTGCCATGACCGCCGTCGCCGTGGCCACCACCATCGCCGCCGCCATTGCCATGACCGCCGGTGCTGCCGTTGCCACCGCCGTTACCGTGGCCGCCATCACCGTGGCCACCACCATCGCCGCCGCCATTGCCATGACCGCCGGTGCTGCCGTTGCCGCCGCCGTTGCCATGACCGCCGTCGCCGTGACCGCCATCACCGTGACCGCCGCTGCTGCCGTTGCCACCGCCGTTACCGTGGCCGCCGTCGCCGTGGCCACCATCGCCATGTCCGCCGTCGCCATGACCGCCATCACCGTGACCGCCGCTGCTGCCGTTGCCGCCACCGTTACCGTGACCACCGTCGCCGTGACCGCCGTCGCCGTGACCGCCGTCGCCGTGACCACCGTCGCCATGACCACCGTCGCCGTGACCGCCATCGCCGTGACCGCCATCGCCGTGACCGCCGTCGCCATGGCCGCCGTCACCGTGACCACCGCTGCTGCCGTTGCCGCCACCGTTACCGTGACCGCCGTCGCCATGGCCGCCGTCACCGTGACCACCGCTGCTGCCGTTGCCGCCACCGTTACCGTGACCGCCGTCGCCATGGCCGCCGTCACCGTGACCACCGCTGCTGCCGTTGCCGCCACCGTTACCGTGACCGCCGTCGCCGTGACCACCGTCGCCGTGGCCGCCGTCGCCGTGACCACCGTCGCCGTGGCCGCCGTCGCCGTGACCGCCGTCGCCGTGACCGCCGTCGCCGTGACCGCCGTCGCCGTGACCGCCGTCGCCGTGACCGCCGTCGCCGTGACCACCATCGCCATGACCGCCGTCGCCGTGACCGGAGCTGCCGCCGCCATGGCCCGTGCTACCACCACCCGTGCTGCCACCGCCCGTGCTTCCACCACCCGTACTGCCACCGCCCGTGCTACCACCACCCGTGCTTCCACCGCCCGTGCTGCCACCACCCGTGTTGCCACCGCCCGTGCTTCCACCACCCGTGTTGCCACCGCCCGTGTTGCCACCGCCCGTGCTGCCACCGCCCGTGCTGCCACCGCCCGTGCTGCCACCACCCGTGCTGCCACCACCCGTGCTTCCACCACCCGTGCTTCCACCACCCGTGCTTCCACCACCCGTGCTGCCACCACCCGTGTTGCCACCGCCCGTGCTGCCACCGCCCGTGCTACCACCACCAGCGCCTACACCACCCGACCCCGTGCTCCCGCCACCCGAACTCGAACCCGACCCAGAACCAGACCCCGTACTACCGGAACTCGAGCCACCATGCGAACCAGTCGACCCCGCACCTTGCCCTCCGGTCGATCCCTGACCAGCCGCCGTTCCAGCACTAGCGGTTCCACTACCCGTGCTCGCGCCATTGCTGCTCGAAGTACCCGCAGCACCAGCGGATGTCCCGCTCCGGTTACCCGCTGGAAGTCCAACCATCCGTCCCGGCAAAACGGCGGCTTGAGCGCGCGTTTGCGGGTCCGTTGCAGCAGACACTGCCGCCGGCGCAACGCCAACGACACCATTCGCGCATGCCGCCGATGTCAGGTTATTGCAAGCCTCCGTGGCTGTCTGAGCATGTGAAAGATTCGACACCGCAGCCGCGATAACGATCACGCTAAGCTTGAGCGCCGTCCTCAATTTGTATTTGTTTGGGTTCCTCATGTCTTCCCCGTAGTTTGGCTATCGCGACGCTTCGGTGAGGCGTTTAACGCGATGTGGGGCAAGAATGGCAGTCTCAGGATGTCGTTCTGTGCGTTACTCAACCTAGCGCCGGGCGGCCATGTAGCAGGGCGTGCGCGACCTCTCAGAAAACGTTTGCATAAGCCACAAAAGACACGGTTGCAGTTACCACGTGGAGCCGATCATCAGCGGAAATTTTGCCTTGCCGCAATGGGAGAAATGCATCGATCAGCAACGGGAAAATCGTGAAAATAGTCGGCATCCTAACTAATTGGAAGCACATCGAACGCACTTATGAGCACGGTATAGCACTCGAAACGAATGCTAGTTGAAAGTTAATTCGATGGTTATCGAAAGATTCAATGGCAATCGTTATGCGGTCCACACCGCATAACTTCCTCAAGCGCGTAATAAAAAAAGCGGCGGTGTCCGAACCATCGAACACCGCCGCATTGCGCAAGCGATCGGTTATCAGAAGCCCTGTCCACCGCCGCCGTTGGTTGAAGGACTCGTTGCACCATTCGAACTACCGCCGCCCGATCCGGTTACGCGAGGCTGCATGCCGCCCGAGCCCTGATTTGTGCCACGACCCGCGGCACTCGTGCCGTTATAGGACCCACCCGTTGCCGATTTACCAGTAGTGATATCGGCGGTGCCCGAACGAGTCATATCGCTATTGACCTGTCCGGGGCTGGCCGGACCATGACTCGCACCCGGCTGTGTCTGCGCGCTTTGCGCGACCGCCGCGCCGGACAATCCCGACATGAGTGCGCATAGAACGAGTTGCTTGCTGATCTTCATGGCATCTCTCCTTTTCGATAAGACTCACGCTTCCGAATCGCGCTTGCTCGATGGATGATCGGGCCCGGCGTCCGGATCGACATCGGGATCGATATGATCGTTCTCCGGCGTGTAAGGCCCTTGCTCCGGATGGTCCTTGCCCTTCGGGACCAGCGATGCATCCATGTTTCCGTGTTCGCGCTGTTCGATCGTGCCGTCGGCCTTCTCCTTCACGTCGCCTTCGCCAGTCGCTTCGCGGCGCTGGTCCGCGCGTTCCACCGGGTCCGAAGGTTCGCTATTCATTTCTTTACTCCCGATCGAGGATCAGTGCGCCGAAGGTCGGCCGCACAGTTGCAACGGTTACACGAATAACGCAGCAACGGTTATGCCGCCGCAATGCATCACGTCGCATCGAAAGCTATTTGTCCCGATGCCCCGGCAGCACAGCGCCCAGGACTTGCCGCGCGGTATCGACGATCACGTTGCCCTGGTTTGGATCGCCCTTCAAGAGTGTGGTCGCGAACGCCTTCGCTTGCTGCAGCGTGATATGCGGCGGCAGCGGCGCCACATTGGGATCGGCCTTGACTTCGATCACGACAGGCCGGTCCGATGCAAATGCCTCATCCCACACGGCGGCCATGCGTTCGGCATCGTCTACATACAAGCCTTTGAGGCCGATCATCTCGGCGAACTTGTGATACGGCACCGATGGAATGTCCTGCGATGCCTCGAACTTCGGGTCGCCTTCCATCACGCGCTGCTCCCATGTCACCTGATTCAGGTCCTGGTTGTTGAGCACGAGACAGATCCAGCGCGGATCGGACCATTGTTTCCAGTACTTCGCCACGGTGATGAGTTCGGCCATGTTGTTCATCTGCATGGCGCCGTCGCCGACGAGCGCGATCACCGGCCGCTCGGGATGCGCAAACTTCGCCGCGATGGCGTAGGGCACGGCCGCGCCCATCGATGCAAGGCCGCCCGAGAGCGAGCACATCATGCCGCGCTTCACCTTGAGGTCGCGCGCATACCAGTTCGCGCACGAGCCGGAATCGCTCGTGACAATGGCATTCGACGGCACGCGCGGCGACAATTCCCACACGGTGCGCTGCGGGTTCACGCCGGTTGTAGCGGGCTCGAGCGCGCGCTTTTCGAGCGTCTTCCACCAGTCGCTCATCCATCCTTCTATGTCCTTGCGCCACGCGCGATCCGTCTTCTCTTCAAGCAAGGGCAGAAGTGCGCGCAAGGTTTCAGCGCTATCGCCGACGAGGTTGACTTCCATCGGGTAGCGAATGCTCAGCATGTCCGCCTTCAGGTCGATCTGCACGCCGCGCGCCGCGCCTTCCTTCGGCAGGAATTCGGCATAAGGGAAACCCGAGCCGATCATGAGCAGCGTGTCGCATCCGGTCATGAGCTTGTAGCTCGGCTCGGTGCCGAGCAAGCCGATGGAACCGGTCACGAAAGGCAAATCGTCCGGCAATGCAGCCTTGCCCAGCAGCGCCTTGGCCACGCCCGCGCCGAGTTTTTCCGCAATGGCGATGACTTCATCGGTTGCCTGCAACGCGCCCGCGCCGACGAGTATCGCGACCTTCTTGCCGGCGTTGAGCACATTGGCGGCTTGCTGCAAGTCAGCGGGATACGGCACGGTCTTCGGCGCGCGATAGCCCACGCCCGAATGCAAGGTGCCGTGTTTGCGGCCGGGCGCTTCATAGTCGAGGTCCTGCAGATCGTTCGGCAGGATGAGGGCGGTCACGCGCTTCTCGGCAATGGCGATGCGCACCGCGCGATCGACGAGATGCCGTATCTGCGAAGGCACGCTCGCCTGTTGCACGAACGCGCCCGCAACATCCTTGAACAACGCGCTCAGATCGACTTCCTGCTGATAATGGCCGCCAAGCGCGGCGCGCGCCTGCTGTCCGACGATGGCGAGCACTGGCATGTGATCGAGCCGCGCATCGTAAAGGCCGGTGATCAGATGCGCCGCGCCCGGTCCCGATGTCGCGATGCACACGCCCAGCTCGCCCGTGAACTTCGCATGTGCGGATGCCATGAACGCGGCCATTTCCTCGTGCCGCGCCTGAATGAATTCGATCTTGCCTTTCGCGCGATTCATGGCGCCGAAGACGCCATTGATTCCGTCGCCGGGATAGCCATAAATACGGCGCACGCCCCAGGCGTGCAGACGGTCGATCAGAAAATCGCCGACAGTAGTGGACATGGAATTTTTCTCCGGATGACGAAGCAAAAAGCGCACGCGTACGTCGCGATGTCGCAACGTAGCAGAGATAAAGAATGCTGCGTTTAAAGCTCGGGAACCTGCAAATCGGCCTGGACGATTTCCCGGCCGCGCAGCACGGCAGCATCTTTTGCCGTCTGCTTCGAATCGAACGGGCCAATATCTTCCGCGCCCTCGAAGGGAAAGAGCAAGCGGGCATCCGTCAAGCGCACGACTTTCAGCGTGCCGACATAACCGCCTCCCACATGCGGCCGATACGACGCGTAAATCGCGTAGTCGTCATCGGTCAAACCCGGCTTTGCATTGCGATCCTTCTTGTGCGGGAACAGCACGAGCTTGGCTCGTCCGGAAACTGGCTCTTTCATGATTCGTGGAGGTCGATGAACTTTGAAAATCCGATAAGCATTCGTTGTGCCGCATTCGAGCCGTATGGCTTACTGGCTGGCGCCGCCCGGCGTATCGCTCGCGGCCGTCGCAGGGAAGCTTGCCGCTGCGGGCGCGGAAGATGTGGGCGTGGTCGAAGCGGCTGTGTCCGTGTTGCGCTTGCAGCCGGTTATGAGCGAGACCATCGCGATGGCGAGGATGAGTGTCGGCAGGGCAGTGCGCTTCATTTCGTCACCTGGTCGCGATGGTTCGATTGCATCGTCATTGTTCGAGCAATCGGCGTACCGTCGCGGGGCGAGACGTGTCTGGCGGATGCGCGACGACCGATCACTGGCGCGAACTTTGCTCCTCGACCGCCAACTACGGGAGATCAGCAAGTGACCTGCGCTTATCCGCCTGACCTCGAACTGCCTGCATCGCGGCGGTTTATCGCGTGAAGCCGACTTTTCCTCTAATCGCCGTCAGTTTCTTTGCAGCGGATGTACAAGCCGGCGTCGGGCCGTTCCTTGGCATCTATCTGCTGGCCAATGGCTGGACGTCGGAAAAGATCGGCACGGTGCTGACCATCGCGGGCATCGTCGGCATGTTGGTGACGGCGCCCGCGGGCGCGCTCGTCGACGCCACCACGCGCCGCCGCAGCATCGTGGCCGCGGGCGGCGCGCTGACGGTGCTGGCGGCGGTGATCATCTGGCTGGGCCAAGGCTTCTGGCCTGTCACGCTTTCGCAGATCGCCACGGCAGTGGCGGGCGCCGCCATGGGACCGGCCCTGGCGGGGCTGACGCTTGGCATCGTCGGGAGACAAAACTTCGACCGGCAATTCGGCCGCAATCAGGTGGCGAATCATGCGGGCAATATTGCTGCTGCCTTGCTTTCTGGATGGCTTGGCGCGTGGCTTGGCATCGTCTATGTGTTTGCCTTGAGCGCGGCTTTCGGCGTGGGCTGCATGCTTACTGCGTTCCTGATTCCCGCGCGTTCCGTGCATAGGCATCACGCACGCGGTATTGCTCGCGATGACAACGACGACAACGCGCCGGTACAAACCGACAGCGCGAGTATCCTCGTGCGCAATCGGCCCTTGCTCCTGCTGGCCATCGCGCTTGCCGCGTTCAACCTCGGCAATTCGGCGATGCTGCCGCTCTACAGTCTTGCGGTCGCATCGACACACAAAGCGGGCGCAAGCCAGATCACGGCGGCGAATATCGTGATCGCGCAGGTCGTCATGTTGTTGGCGGCGGCTTTCGCGAGCCGTCTGACGCGGCGCTTCGGCTTCTGGTGGATCATTCTCGTCACGCTTCTGACCTTGCCGTTGCGCGCGGTGACGGCAGCGTGGTTAGAGCCGCCATGGGGCATTCTTCCCGTGCAGATTCTCGACGGCATTGGCGCCGGTTTGCAAAGCGTGGCCGTGCCGGCGCTTGTCGTACATCTTCTGCATGGCAGCGGTCGCGTGAATCTGGGACAGGGCGCGGTGCAGGGCGTTCAGGCGGCGGGCGCGTGTCTGAGTCCGCTTATTGGCGGATGGCTCGCGCACCTGTTCGGCTATCCGGTTGCGTTCATGCTGCTCGGCAGCGCGTCGGTGGCATCGTTCGCGATATGGATTGGCTACGGCGGCCAGATCCGGCAGGCATGCGACGAACGTGGCGAAGAGTTGTCGAAGCTCGCGGATGTGGATTCGTCACCGCTCTTTCGCTGATACCGCGGCCCTTAAAGCATCGCGAGAATCGTGCCGTCGTGTTCGCGCGCTTCATATGTTCTCGCGTAAGAGTCATCGCGGCACGACGATGCGACCGTCAGCGGTCGCACATGCTGACCGTTGCTATCGAAGCGCCATCCATGCGATGCGCACGTGATCAACCCGCCCGTCACGCGTCCTGTCGACAGTTCATTGCCTCGATGCGGGCAAGCATCGTCCCAGACATGGATGCCGCCTTCGCCATCGCGCCACACGACGAGTCGTCTATCTCCATACGAAACGGCGCGCGCCGCTTCGCACGGCACGTTCTCCGACGTGCACACGTGGGCCCATCCAGACATTTCCTGCAGTTTCAACGACTTCATACGCCAACGACTCTCTGTGTTTGCACGGGCAACACGCCTTACGCTTCATCCTGAGCTTAAGCGATAAGCCCAAGGGCGCCTAAGGTTATCGCGCTAATTGTCTGCAGACATGCTCCCCGAAAACGCTCACCTTTGGTCGAAGAGCGCGTCCATACGCGGAGCGTGAGCAAAACAAGCGTCATGCCGCTTGTCCTTATGCAGTAACGCTTCACGCGTTTCGAGCAGCGCATCCAATGAAGCGAAATCCAGGCAATTGAGGCGCCCAAACACACGATCCCGCAAACCCTCACCTTTCACACGTACATGAAGCGCCGCGCGGTCAAGCTGTGATACGGTTCCTGATCGATTCCACTCATTTCTCTCGTTCAAGTAAGGAGCTGCCTTGTCATCGATTCAAGCCTCATCGCCCTTGCGCCTCGGTATTCTCGGCGGCGCCAATATCGCCAGGCAATTCACGCGTGACGTGCAGCCAAGCGAAAACGTGCGCATCGTCGCAGTGGCGAGCCGCAGCGACGACAACGCAAAAGCATTCGCGGAAGCGAACGACATCGGCGCATGGTTCGGCAGCTATGAAGCACTGCTCGCCAGCCCCGATGTCGATGCCATCTACATTCCCTTGCCCAACAGCCTGCATGCCGAATGGGCAATCAAGGCAGCAAACCACGGCAAGCACGTCCTCTGCGAGAAGCCGCTCGCGTTGTCCCGCGACGAAGCCGCCAGCATGTTCGAGGCCGCCGAGCGCAACGACGTGCTGTTGCTCGAAGCCTTCCCGTGGTACTTCCAGCCGCAGACCGCGCAGATGATGTCGCTGATCGGCGAAGGCGCCATCGGCGCGGTGCGTGCCATTCAGGCGAACTTCGGCTTCACTGTCGGGAACCCGGGCGCGAACATCCGCATGAAGCCGGAACTCGGCGGCGGCGCGCTGCTCGATGCAGGCAGCTATCCGCTAAGCCTGATTCGCCTCGTGACCGGAACCGCACCGCAAAGCGTGCAGGCCGTGGCGACGTGGGCCGATACCAAGGTCGACATCAGCCTCATGGCGACGCTCATCTATGCCGATGGCCGCCGCGCGCAACTCTCCTGCGCAATGGATGGCGCGAATCATCGATATGCGACGATCATCGGTTCCGAAGGCACGATCGATACCGAGTATCTCAACCATACGAGCGATCTGACGCACGGGCATCCGTATGGCTATCTGCCGAGCCAGTTGCGCGTGCGGCGCGGCATTCCCAATTCGGTGCCGTTCGAAGTAGTGCAGGCGGACACGGGCAGCGGCTTCTTCTTCACGGCGGAAGCGTTCGCCCGCATGGTCGCCACGCACGATACGGCGGCCATCGAGTTCTACGCGCAGGCGAGTCTCGATAACGCGGCGACGCTGGCCGCTATCATCGAAAGCGCTCGCACTGGAAAGTCCGTGGCGCTCGCCTGAATGACGAACGGCCTCACTTCGTCTGCGCAAGCGAAATCACGAGATCGAGAAACGCCCGCGTCTTCGCGGGCGGATGATGCCGCGACGGATAGTACGCGTACAGCGGGAAGCGCTCGTCGGGCCAGTCGGGAAAAAGGTCGATCAACTTGCCTTCCGTGAACAGATGCTCGGAGCCGAGTTCGAGAATCTGAGCGACGCAATAGCCCGACAGGCTGGCGCTCAACATGGTGCCGACATCGTTGAGCGTGAGGCGGCCGCGCGTATCGACGGTCATGCGCTTCTTCTTGCGGTGAAACTCCCACACGAACGGACGCCCTGTTTCAGGATCGCGAAACTCGACGCACGTATGCGCGTCGCTTTCCAGCGCTTGCGGTGTCGCGGGCCGTCCGCATCGCGCGATGTATGAAGGCGCGGCCACGGTGCGCACCGGCGTGTCGAGCAGCTTGCGAGCGACGAGACTCGAATCGCGCGGCTCGCCAAAACGGATCGCCAGATCGAAGCCGTCCGCGATCATGTCGCCAAGGCGGTCGCTCGTGATCAGTTCGAGTTCGATCTCAGGGTGCGCGTCCATGAACGCGTAGAGCTTCGGCCCGAGCACGAGGCGCGAGAAAATGGGATCGACATTCACGCGCAACCGGCCGCGCACGGCGGTCGCGCCGCCCGAAGCGGTGGCCGCCGCTTCTTCCAGTCCGTTTAGATGCGGCATGACTTGTTCGAAGAAGCGCCGGCCGTCGTCGGTGAGCGACACGCTGCGCGTCGTGCGATCGAATAGCCGCACTCTCAAACGCGCTTCCAGGCGGGCGATGGCGCGGCTTACGCCGGGCTGCGACATGCCGAGACGGTTGCCCGCGGCGGCGAACGTGCCTGCATCGACGATAGCCGCGAACACGCTGATGCCGTTCAGGATGCGTTCGTTGAAGCCCGCCATTCATGCCTCCGCGTCATCGATGAAATGGCTTTCATGTTATCGCGAAGCAGCGCCTTCACGCGCAGAATGGGCTTTGGATCAATCGCCATAGGAGCGTTGCATGTCACGAATCTTCATCACCGGATCGAGCGACGGGCTCGGTCACATGGCCGCGCGTCTTTTGATCGAACAAGGGCATGCCGTGGTGCTGCATGCGCGCAACGCGGCGCGCGCCGAGGACGCACTCACTGTCCTGCCGCAAGCGCAAGGCGTCGTCACGGGCGATCTCGCGAGTCTGGAAGCCGTGCGCGGCGTGGCAGAGCAAGTCAACCGGCTGGGACATTTCGATGCCGTCATTCATAACGCGGGCGTGGGGTATCGCGAGCCGGGCCGTATCGAAACCGTCGATGGCCTGCCGCATGTCTTCGCCATCAACGTGCTCGCGCCGTACGTGCTGACGGCGCTGATCGAGAAGCCATCGCGGCTCGTGTATCTCAGTTCCGGCATGCATCACGGCACGCCCGCGAATCTCGACGACATCGAATGGACGCAACGCCGCTGGAACGGCTCGCTCGCGTATGCCGAAAGCAAGTTCATGGACGTGCTGCTCGCGCTGGCGGTGGCGCGCTACTGGCCGGATGTGCTGTCCAACGCGTTAGAACCCGGCTGGGTGCCGACGAAGATGGGCGGCGCTTCCGCGCCCGACGACATGGACAAGGCGCATCGCACGCAAGCGTGGCTCGCGGCCAGCGACGACGACAAGGCGCGCGTATCGGGCCGATACTTCTTCCATCTGCGCGAGCGCTCGTGCGATCCGGCCGCGCGCGACGAAGCCATGCAGGACCGCCTGATCGGCATTTGCGAGCGTCTGTCGGGCGTGCGTATCGACAGATGAGTTCGTGCCGGACGAAAAAAAGCCGGGCTTCGAAAAGCCCGGCAATCACTCCAACATCGCGTGTTCTTTCTGATCAGGCGTGCGCCTTGGCGGTTTTTTCCACGGCCATGGAGTCGGCGCGCTGACGGTCGTATTCCTGCTGAGTCATCGGCACGGCGTCCGGCTTGCCCAGATCGTTCAGGCGAACGCGGAAGGTCTCGCGAGCCGACCATGCCGCGAGTGCCGCGATGATCGTCACCACTAGCGTGATGCAACCGACCGTCATCGGAATATTGTTCGATCCCGGCGGCGCGACCGCTGCGAAGAGGGCGGGCAAGAGCGCGGTAATGGTGGTGCCAATGTTCTGCGCGATCGCCATGGCCGAAACGCGGGAGCGCGTCGGGAACAGTTCCGGGAAGAAGCTCGGGAAAATCGCGTTATAGCCCTGATACACGAGACCCCACATCAGCAGCGACATGACGATGGCAACCGGCACGTTGTGGATGCTGATCGCCCACAGATAAGCGAACGACAGCAGCCCCGACAGGATAGCGCCGACGATGATCGGCGGACGGCGCCCGATCTTGTCCGACAGATTGCCGACGAACGGAATCACCAGCACGGCGAGGATGTTGCCCGCGACCGGAATCCACAGATACACGCTCTTCGAGAAACCGATGCCGTAGGAAGCCTGCACCGCGTAAGCCGCGCCGAAGATCGTGGCGACCACGGGAATGACGTTCATGAGCGCCATGCAGATCACACGCAGCATGTCGGGCGTGCTGTTGGCGAACGCTTCCTTGATCGGCGACTTCGGCAGATCGCCATGCTTGCCTTCTGCCGTGAACGCCGGCGTTTCGTGAACCTCGCGACGGATGATGTAACCCGCGACCAGCACGCCCGCCGACAGCAGGAACGGGATGCGCCAGCCCCATGAGTTGAACGTGTCTTCCGGCATGAAGTACGCGAGCGGCAGGAACACGGCGGCGGCGAGAATTTGGCCCGCCTGCACGCCTTGCAACGTGAAGCTCGCGAAGAAGCCGCGTCGTCCGAAAGGCGCGTGTTCGAGAATCATCGAGCTTGCGCCGGAGATTTCGCCGGCCACGGCGAAGCCCTGAACCAGACGCAAGATCACGAGCAAGGTCGGTGCGAGCATGCCGACGCTGTGATATGTCGGCAACAGGCCCACGGCCATGGTGGAAAAGCCCATCAGGAACATGCAGACCAACAGGACGTTCTTACGGCCGTGGGTGTCGCCCAGATGGCCGAGCACGAATGCGCCGATAGGACGCGCGACATAACCCACGCCGTAAGTCGCGAGCGACGCGACGATAGCCACCTTCGGATTGCCCGAGGGAAAGAACAACTGCGGGAATATGAGCGCTGCCGCCTGGGCGTAGATGAAGAAGTCGTAGTACTCGAGCGCCGAGCCGATCCAGCCGCTCGCCGTCGCTTTCTTCGCCTGGCGGCCGCCGTGTGCTTCGTCCTGAAGGCTAGCCATGTAATGTCTCCGACAATGGTTATGAGTAGAACCCGTTTGCCACCGAGGCCGCCGCTTTCTGGCCTGCTGCTCGTGGCCGAGCGGCAGGGCATTCGGATCACCGGAATACGCCTCGCTCAGAAGTGTTTCGAGCATAAGAGCGCTGGCTGATCGCGGCAACGACTTATAACGCATTTTGCGCGATAATCGTACGCGTGTGTCCGATAATCGACCGAATTGGGGGTTAGCACTGACCTTTCGGCTTTGTCAGCGCACGCCGGCTGCCCCATTCGAGCAACGAACATGACGAAAACATCGACACTCGACAAGCGCGACTGGATCGCCGGACTGGAGAAAGGTCTAGCGATTCTCGAAGCCTTCGACGACCAGCACGCTCGCATGACGCCGACGCAAGCCGCCGTGCGCACCGGCATGACGCGCACGGCCGCGCGCCGCTATTTGCTGACGCTGGCACATCTCGGTTACGTGCAAACCGATGGCAAGCTATTCAACCTGACGCCGCGCGTGTTGCGCGTGGGCTGGTCGTACTTCGACTCGGCGCGGCTGCCGCGTATCGTGCAGCCTTATCTGCAGCAGTTGAGCGCGCTGATCCACGAATCAGTGTATGTGAGTGTGCTGGACGAGTGGGATCTCGTCATCATCGCGCGAAACGGCTCGACGCGCGTCATGACCACCGGGTTCGTGCTCGGCGCGCGCGTGCCGGCGGCGTTGATGTCGGGCGGCATCGTTCTGCTCGCACACAAGCCGGACGAGGAAGCGGTGCGCAAGTGGCTCGACGCCACGGAGTTCAAGCCGTTCACGCCGCTCACCATCACCAACAAGGAGAGGTTGTACGAAAAGATTCGCGCGGCGCGCGTGGAAGGTTACGTTGCAATCGAACAGCAATTGCAGGTGGGCGTGCGCGGGATCGCCGTGCCGATGAAGAACCGGCACGGGCAGGTGGTCGCGGCTTTGTCGGCAAATATGCCGATCGGAAAAGAAACGAGCGAGGCTGCGCTCGCTCGGGTCTTGCCGCCGCTTCAGGAGACGGCGTTGAACATGCTCAACGTGATCTGATCAGTCGAACATGTCCGGCTGCGTGGCGACGAGGTCATTCCAGATAGTCTGGAAGTGCAGCCAGCCGATATAGTCGCTGCCCACGTGTTCGCGGCTATAACGCGCGCGGTCCGGCGTGACGAGCTTCGGCGTGATGCCGGTTTGCTCGATCATCAGTTGCTGATGGCAGCAGCGCTCCAGCGCAATGAACCAGAACGCCGCGGAGTCGATACTGTGGCGGCTCGCCGTGAGCAGCCCGTGGTTCTGGTGGATCGCGGCTTTCACGCCCTTGAACGCGAGCGCGACTTTGTTGCCACCTTTCACTTCCACTGCAACCTTGCCCGCTTCCTCGCCGATCACGACGTGATCTTCAAAAAACGCAGCCGCGTCTTGCGAGATCGGTTCGAGCGCTTTGCCGAGCGACGCGAACGCGGTGCCGTAGAGCGTGTGCGCGTGGCACATGGCGACGATATCCTGATGCATCTCATGCACGGCCGCATGCAACACGAAGCCGGCGCGATTGATCGCGTGATTGCCCTCGACGACGGTGCCCTTGTGATCCGCGCAGATCAGATTCGACACCTTCACTTGCGAAAAGTGAATGGCCATCGGATTAGTCCAGTACAGGCCCGGGTTTTCCGGATCGCGCACGGTGAGATGCCCGGCGAAACCGTAATCGAAGCCTTGCAGCGCGAACGCGCGACATGCACCCACTAGCCGCTCTTTCAAATACTGCCGATGTTCGGCCGCATTCTTGAATTCCGGCAATTCAGGAAAGATCAGCCCTTCCTGCTCCGGCTGATAGATCGATACCTTGCCTTCCTTGACGATCGACAATGTGGGTTTTTCGAGCACTTCGTTCATGGCGGGTCTCCAATGTTTGTTGCCTCGTTATCGTTATAGTCTCCCCGCCGCGATCCGATGACAAACGATCGATGTTCATCCATGCATGAACCCGGCTCATGTATGCAGTCAACGCATGACGGCCAATCCATCTTGCTTGCTTCATGTTGCACTGCAAGAGGCTTGTCTAGCGTTTGGCCCAGAACTCGCGTTGCACGCGTAGCACCTCGTCTTCTACTTCGGCAACCGGGCCGATCAGTTCGACGGGCTTCTGGCAGTGATCGAACACGTAGCGTGACGAGACGCTCATGGTCGGATTCTCTTCGTGATTGCCGGTGGCTTCCAGCAGACGCGCTTCCGTCAGTCCATACACCACGCGTCCTATATTCGCCCAATACGCGGTTCCCGCGCACATGCAGCACGGCTCGACGGACGTATAGAGCGTGCAGCTCCACAAGTACTCTGGCGTGAAGTTGAGCGCCGCGACGCGCGCGAGCACCGACTCCGCGTGATTCACGGTATCGACATTGCCTTGCTCCATCATCACGGTTTCCTGGTCAGGACCGACGAGGATCGCGCCGAACGGATGATGACCGAGCAAGGTTGCACGCTCGGCGATAACGCTCGAATGCCGCAGATGCCGGATGATCTGCTCGCGCGTGGGCGTGAGACCTTGCGGCGGAAAAGCGTCGCTTTGCTGCTTGGGCGCGGGCGCGGTAATGCTCATGGACTTGTCTCCTGCAATCGCCGTTGGAAGGAAAGGCAGCATAGCGCAGGCAAAAAGCCGCTAGCGCGTGCGAGGCGGATGACGTGTATCAGCGCGAAAGGTGAGGGTATTCGGGAGGCATGCTCGCGGTTGGCACGGAGCCTTGAAAACAAAGGGCTTTTCCATCGATTTGGCGGCTTTCGAGCGTCTAAAGGTGAGCGCTTTCGGGAGCCGTCGTCTTCGGCTGCTTACGAAGCCGAGCTTCATTGCGCCCAGAAGTAGTCCGCGCTTCGGTCAGGCGCGCTCGCCGAGATCGAGACAGCCGAGTCCGACGAGCGTGGCTTCGACGGCTTCATCGAGCGGCGTGTGCGGTTCGTGGCCGAGCGTATGGACGAGCAAGGCATTGTTCATGCGCACCTGCGTGCGCCATAAGTAGCGCATCTCGCGCAGCTCTCGAAACGTCGTATTGAAGGGCGATGCCAGCGCGAGCAACCACCACGGAAACCCGACGATGCGCGGCCGGCTGCGCGCGGCGACGCGCTGGATAGCACGAGCGAGCTGCATGCCGTCTTCGTCCCAATGTCCGCCCATGTGAAAGCGCGCGAAGGGTTCGAGCGTATCGCGGCGTCGAAGCAACTCGATCATCGTGCGCGCCACATCGGGTAGATACGACCATTCATGCCCGACACCGCGCGCACCGGGACAACTGATTTTCCTGACCGGTTTGCCCGGCGTCACGAGTCCCTGCGAAAACCAGTTGTTGCCCGCTTTCGGCCCGAAGAAATCGCCCGCGCGCACGATCAGCACGCGCGCGCCTTCCTTGCTCGCGCGTTCCAGTCGCGCTTCCATCTCCACGCGTATCGCGCCTTTTTCCGTGAGCGGACGCTGTGGCGCGCGCTCATCGATGAAGGGCAGCGCGTCCGGCCCGAAGTTGTACACCGTGCCCGGCAGCACGATGGTCGCGCCCTCGGCTTTCGCGGCGGCGATGGTGTGATCGATCATCGGCAAGACGAAGTCGGCCCAGCGCTTGTAGCCCGGCGGATTCACCGCATGCACGATGACCGCGCAGCCCCGTGCGGCGCGCGTGACATCCGCGCGGTTCATGGCATCGCCCTGAATCCATTCGATGCCGTGCACGTCGGGCCGCGCGTCGGGTGCGCCCCGCTTCATGCCGCGCACGCGCCAGCCCGCATCGCGCAGCTGCCGGGCCACTTCGCTGCCAATTCCGCCGCTCGCCCCGAGCACCAATGCCTGTTCGCCGTGTGTCATGTCTTGCGCCTCTTATGGATCGAAGACCTTATTCTGTGCCGTGCAGCGATACAATAAAATTGCCTAACCTCGTTGAGCAGATATACAAATTCGTATGGCAGAGAGTATTGGCTGGGAGCTGTACCGCACTTTTTTGGCGGTCTTGCAGGAAGGTTCGCTTTCGGGCGCGGCGCGTTCGCTCGGCATCACGCAGCCTACTGCGGGACGGCATATCGAGGCGCTCGAAAAGGCGCTCCGCGTAAGCTTGTTCACGCGCTCGCAAACCGGCCTGCAACCTACCGATGTCGCGCTCGACCTGCGCGCGCATGCCGAGGCGATGCACAGCACGGCCGCATCGCTCGAACGCGCCGCGACGGGTCATGCGGATGGCGCAAGCGTGCAGGGCGCCGTGCGGATATCGGCGAGCGAAGTCGTGGGCGTCGAACTGTTGCCGCCCATTCTCGCGGCGTTGCGCGAGCGGCATCCGCGTCTCGTGATCGAACTCGTCCTCAGCAATCGCGTGCAGGACCTGCTCAGACGCGAAGCCGACATCGCCGTGCGCATGGTGCGGCCGAAGCAGACGCAACTCGTCGCGCGGCGCGTCGGGCGGATCGAAGTGGGCTTGCACGCGCATCGCGACTATCTCGCGAAGCATGGCACGCCGCGCAACGTCGCGGCGCTGGATCGGCATGCGATCATCGGTTTCGATCAGCCGAACGCCTTCGTACGCGAAGCGAGCAAGTCGCTGCCGGAATTTTCGCGCGATACGTTCGCCCTGCGCTCGGACAGCGACCTCGCGCAACTTGCGCTGATCCGCGCGGGCGCGGGCCTCGGCATGTGTCAGGTGGCGCTCGCCCGGCGCAACGAGTCGCTCGTGCGCGTGCTGCCGAAAATATTCACGTTTCAGCTCGAAACCTGGGTGACGATGCACGAAGATCTGCGCGGCAGTCCGCGCTGCCGCGCCGTGTTCGACGCGCTGGCGGATGGCATCGAGCGCTATGCGGACTGATCACGCACTGGCCTGCCGGTTCACGTGGGAATCGTGCATGTGCGGGGGTGCTTCGGTCGGCGAGAATATCGGCGGGCGCGAAAGTCGCGCTCATCGGCAAACACTCGACTCGCCGGAGCCACTCCATGTCTGCTCACGCATTTGTCAGCGCCAACCTTCTGCTGGCCTATTCCGCTTATTTCGTCGGCACGGCAAGCCCCGGCCCGAGCAATCTCGCGATCATGTCGATTGCGAGCACTTCCGGCCGGCGCGCGGCGTTCGCTTTCGCGGCGGGCGTGATCTCCGGCTCCTTCTTCTGGGCGATGCTCGCCGCGCTCGGCCTTTCCGCCGTGTTGACGGCATACACGGGCTTTCTCGTCGCGGTAAAGCTGTGTGGCGGCGTGTATCTCTTGTGGCTCGCGTTCAAGTCGGGCCGCTCGGCGTGGCGGCCGGCGCGCCGTGCATCGTCGGTGGAAACGACTGGGCAACCAGACACGCGCAAGCTCTATGCACGCGGCGCGCTGCTGCATCTGACCAATCCGAAGGCCATTCTCGTATGGATGTCGGTGGCGGCGCTCGGCTCATCGGCGGGCGAGGGCACCGCGCACATGCTCGCGGTCGTCGCGGGCTGTCTGTGTATCGGCGTATGCGTGTTCGGCGGCTATGCCGCGCTTTTTTCGATGGCATCGGCGCGCCGCATCTACACGCGCATCCAGCGCGGTCTCGACGCCGCGCTCGCGCTCGTCTTTGCAGTTGCAGGCATTCGACTGCTGACTTCGCGGGTCTGACGCAATCCGCCGTCTTTTTGTCTTGCCTTTGCGCTCGGGCCGCATCGCGACTACGCTGCAAAGTGCATCCTCGAAGACGCTCGGACAATGCCCAACGAAAACTCGACCCGAGCCGCCCCGCCGCTCGAACGTGACGCCCTGAGCGGCGTGGACGCGCTCGCGCCCGTTCTGCGCGATGCCTTCGTCTCGCTGGGCCGCGAACTCATCGCGATCAAACCGACGCCCGAGCGCGCGCTCTTCGCCACGCAGGCGATGTTCTCGGTGGCGCTCGCGGTCGCGCTGGCCTACGCGTTTCACTTGACGCACATCTGGTGGGCCGCCATCAGCGGCTTCGCCGTCATGCAGACCAAGTTCTCCGCGTGCGCGCAACGCGGCGTGCATCGCGTGCTCGGCACGGTGGCGGGCGCGTTGCTCGGGGCGGTGGCCGGGCCGCTCATCGGCGATGTGCCGTGGCTCTTCGTGCCGCTGCTCGGGTTGATCGCAGGCTTCTCGGTGTTTCGCGCGCTCGTCTCGGATGCCGGCTACGCCTGGGTGCTCGGCGCGGTGACCGCGCTGATGGTGACGTTCGAGGCGCATCGGCTCGATTCGGCATCGGCGACGGCTTCGTTCGCGGTGCTGCGCGTGGTCGAGGTGATCGTCGGCACCGTGGCGTGCGTGGCCGTGTCGGCGCTCTTTCACGCGGGCGTGCAGCATTATCGGAAAAAGCGTGGCGCGGCGCTCGTGCCGGGCGCGCAGGCGTCGTCCACGGCCGACAGGGTGAATGCCAACAGCCTCGCCGTCACGCATGCCATCACGCTCGTTCCCTCCGATGCCGCGCAAGCCGTGCAAGCGCTCGAAGCCGCGCACGCGCAGCACGTTGCCAACGTCATGCGCAAGCGCCTGGCATGGCAGTCCGCGTGGTCGATCATGATTCTCGCGGCGCTCGCGTATGCGTGGAATCTGCCCGGCTTCGCGCAGGCGATGGTAACGGCCGTTGCCGTGCTGATCTTGCCCGCATCCGCACTGGACAAGCCGACGAAAAAACCCGTCACGCAGCGCATGGTGCAGCGGCTCGTCGGCTGTCTGCTGGCGGGAGCGGTGAGCCTAGCGCTTTTGCCACTGCTGGGCGACAACGCGTTCGCCTGCATGCTCGCGCTGTGCGCGGGCGTGTGGCTCGGCTGTCACGTGCAGACGGGCTCGCAGGGCGCGAGCTATGTCGGGCGGCAGTTCAGCATCGCGTTCATCATGGTCTTCGTGCAGGACCACCATTGGTCGTCGGACCCGATGCCCGCCGTGCTGCGGCTGTCCGGCATTCTGTGCGGGATCGTCGTGCTCGCGTGGGTGATGGCGGTCGGCACGGCGTGGTCCGCGCGGCAGGGCGCTCGCTCGATGATGCGATAAAGCGCCCGCCGCGAAGTCAGCGCGAAGTCAACGCATCACGCTTCCTCGGCCCACGCGAGATTCTCGCGCGCCATCAGTGCCGATGAAGCCGCCGGGCCGAACGTTCCCGCCGTATAACCGCGCGGCTTGTCGCCAAGTTCCTTCCAGCCGTTGAGAATGGGCTCGACCCACGCCCAAGCCGCTTCGAGTTCGTCGCGGCGCATGAAGTGCGTGAGACGGCCGCGAATCACGTCGATCAGCAAACGCTCATACGCTTCCGCGCGGCGCTCGGTGAACGCCTGCTGCAGATCGAGGTTCAGATTGACGGGCAGCATTTGCATGCCGCTGCCGGGTTCCTTCGCCATCATCTGCAACTGGATTGATTCTTCCGGCTGCAACGTGATGGTGAGCCGGTTGCCGTAATGACGCGGACCCGCCGGAATGATCGAGAACGGCAAGTCGGCAAAGTCGATGACGATCTCAGAGCGCCGGTTCTGCATGCGCTTGCCGGTGCGCAGAAAGAACGGGACGTTGGCCCAGCGCCAGTTGTTGATATGCGCGCGCAATGCTACGAAGGTCTCGGCGCGGCTTTCGGCGGGCACGTTGTCTTCCTGCAGATAGCCCTTTACCGCCTCGCCGCCGACCGCGCCCGCCGCATACTGACCGCGCACGGTGTCGCGGGCGATATCCGCGACCGACATGGGCCGCAGCGACTTCAGCACCTTGAGCTTTTCGTCGCGCACGGCGTCGGGATCGAGCGAGACGGGAGGTTCCATCGCCACGATGCACAGCAGTTGCAGCAAGTGGTTCTGCACCATGTCGCGCAGCGCGCCGGTGTGGTCGTAAAAGCCCGCGCGGCTGCCCACGCCCACCGTTTCCGACACCGTGATCTGCACGCTCTTGATATAAGGCGCTTGCCACAGCGGACCGAAGATGGCGTTGCCAAAGCGCAGCACCATCAGGTTCTGGACCGTCTCCTTGCCGAGATAATGGTCGATGCGATAAATCTGCTCTTCCTTGAAGCGCTTGCCGACGGCGTTGTTGATCTCGACCGCCGAGGCGAGATCGTGGCCGAGCGGCTTTTCCAGCACGACGCGCGACTGCTCGTCCACGAGACCCGCTGCCGCGAGATTGTCACAGATGGTGGTGAACAGTTCCGGCGAGGTCGAGAGATAGAACACGCGCTGCGCGTTCTCGCGCGATGCTTCGGCGAGACGGCGGAAGTCGTCCGGGTTTTCGACATCCACGCGCACGTAATCGAACAGCGCGAGGAATTTGTCCCACGACTGCGCATCGAAGCCTTTTTCGTCGATGAACGGGCGCGACTGCTTCTCCATGAAATTCTTCAGATAGTCTTCGCGCGTCCAGTCCTTGCGGCCGATCGCGAGAATGCGCGTGTCGGGCGGCAGATTGCAATGCGAATGAGCCATGTAGAGCGCGGGCAGCAGCTTGCGTGCGGCAAGGTCGCCGCCGCCGCCGAAGATGATCATGTCGAGCGGGCGTTCATTCGAGGAAGATGTTTGATTCGTCATGGTGCGTGAGCCGTTGAAGGTTCAGGAAAGCCGAAGCGCGGCGACCGTGACATCCGGTCGAGAGAGCTATGTTGCATGGTTTGCCGGCATTTTGCACGGGGCGCGCGCTAACGGCCGTTCGATTCGAGCGGACGAGCTTCGAAGCGCGCGTGTCTTGCCCGCCGCGCGCAACCAAAAACTAACGCCAGTTCAGCGATGGATTCGCGCGCAACGCAGGCACGGCGAGATCGAGAAACGCGCGCACCTTCTGTGCGACATGGCGCCCTTCACGATGCACGAGATGCACCGGCAGCGGCGGCGGTTCGAAATCGGCGAGAAGGGTGACGAGCGCGCCTTCGTTCAGATGCGACGCGATCTGATAAGAAAGCAGCCGCGCAATGCCGAAGCCCGCGAGCGCGGCTTCCATCGCCGAGTCGTTGGTCGTGGTGGAAAGGCGCGGCCGCGCGCGCACGACGATATGCCGCTCGCCCTCGTAAAGACGCCATTCGGGCGGCGTCGAGGAGCCGGTGGACGTGATGATCGTATGGTCATCGAGGTCGGCGGGATGTTGCGGCGTGCCGTGTTCATCGAGATATTCGGGCGACGCGCACAGCACCCGCCGCACGTGGCCCACGGGAATCGCCTGCAGCGACGAGTCCGGCAGTTCCGCGATCCGCACCGCCACGTCGATACCTTCGTCGACGAGATTCACCACGCGGTCGACGAACCAGCAACTGGCGTCCGCTTCCCGATAGCGCGAAAGGTAGTCGAGCATCACCGGCATGACATGCAGTCGGCCGAACATGACTGGCGCGGTGATGGCGAGGACGCCACGCGGCGACGAATGGGTGCCGGTCGCGGCGAGGTCGGCGCTGTCGAGTTCGCCGAGAATGCGGCGGCAGTCCTCGAAGTAGCCACGGCCTGCGTCGGTGAGACGCACGACGCGTGTGGTGCGCGTGAGCAGCCGCACGCCAAGCCGTTCTTCGAGTTCCGTGACGACGCGGCTCACCACCGATGGCGACACTTCGAGCTTGCGCGCGGCGGACGCGAAGCCTCCGGTTTCGACCACGGTGACGAAGGTCGACATTGCCTGGAAACGATCCATGTTGGGGCGCACGGCCTGCGGGCTGGGAAGTTGCCGTGCATTCTCGGGCATGCTGGCGCGCCGCGCAATCTAGAGATCGAGTAGCAGCGGCGCGCTTTGTTCCGCGGGAAGCGCGCAGCAGATCAAGGCTTCGTCGTCGCCGACATGAAACGCGGGCTCGCTTGCATAGGTCACAGCGCCTTCCCTGATGCGCGTCCTGCACGTGCCGCATGTTCCGCCGCGACAGTTGAACTCCGCGTCGATGCCGTTTGCTTCGGCCAGATCGAGCAACGAGCCGCTTTCGGGCGACCATTGCACGCGCTTGTCCGACTTGAGGAAGCTCACCGATACGGCTTGCGTTGCCGCTGGCGGCATCGGCTTCGTCTCGATACCGCGATCGGCGGTGCGTCGCAGCGATGCGGGACCGAAGGCTTCGGCATGGACGCGCGTGTCGGCCACGTTGAGCGCGCGCAAGCCATCGTAGAGCGATTGCATGAACGCGCCCGGTCCGCACAGATAGAACTCGTAGTCGTTGAACGGCAGAAAGCTCGTCAGCAAGTCGATATCGATCCGCCCCGACACCTCGTAATCTTCCTTGAAGGTCGCGCCCTGCGGGTCGCTCAGCACGCGAATCATGCGCACCGCGCCGCCTGCGCTTTGCACGAGTGCATCGATCTCGGCGGCGAACGCGCGATTGGCGAGCGTTCGCGCCGATACGATCAGCCACGTCGGGCGGATGCGGCGCTTGCGCAGGCCTTCGTAGACGACGTGCCGCAGCATAGCGATCATCGGCGTTATGCCGACGCCCGCCGCGATCAGCACGGCCGGGCGTCGCTCCAGCGCGTCGATGGTGAAGTCGCCCGCCGGCGCGCGCGCCTCGACGACATCGCCCACTTTCAATGTGTCATGCAGATGCGCGGACACGCGTCCTTCGCGCTTCACGCTGATGCGATACATCCCGTCCGATGGCGCCACCGACAGCGTGTACGTGCGGATCAGCGGCTTCGCTTCGCCGGGAAGATGCGCGCGAATCGGCAAATGCTGGCCGGCCGCGTGCGCCACGATGCCCGCGCCATCCGCCGATTGCAGATGGAAAGAGCGGATGACATCGCTTTCATCGACGATGCGGCTCACCCTGAACGGCCGCCACGCGTTGGCGAGCGCGGCCGCCTTCATGCGTTCGGATGCCTCCGCCCAGTCGCCCGTCATCAGCGCATTGGGCGAAAAGCCTTCGCGGCGCAGCGCCCAGCGCAAGGGCAGCGCATTCTCGCGCAGCACGACACGACGCGGCGTGAAGCGCCACAGCCTTTCCGCGCCTTGAAACGCGGCGATTTCGGGTGAATCGGTGAGCACTTCGGCGTCGCCCGTAAGTTGCAGCAGCGTGCCGCTTTCGAAGTCCGTGAAGAGCAGACCGGCGCGTCCGTTCACAAGAATATTGCCGAGCGTGTTGAAGAAGAGGTTGCCCGCGAAGTCGGGAATGGTGAGCACGCCATCGTCGGAGATGCGCACGAAACCCGCCTTGCCGCCGCGATGCGACACATCCACCTGACGATGCCCGTCTTCGCGGTCGTAATACGATGCCACGAAGAAGGTGTCGGCGCGTTCGATCATCGCCCTTGCGCGTGGCGAGTGCGGATCTTCTTCGACCGGCTTCGAGCTCGAAGGCTCGGAAGGCTCGCGCACGAATGCGAAATCGCGCAGTTGAATGTATTGCGGGCAATTGCCGAAGCTCTGCTCGACGGCCACTTCGAACGCGCGGTCGCCATGGCGATGAATCACGCCGTTCATGCGATTACGCCGCCGCGTATGCAGTTCGATGCCGAGCATGCCGACCGATGCGCCATCGCTCATGCCGGCATCGGCAGGATCGTTCTTGTCGCGCGGATGCCTGACGGCGAGAGTCGTCGCGTCAGGCGTTTGCAGAAAACCGGGACGGCCCGCGAGGAGCGTGGCCCAGGCGTCGCCGTTTCGATCGACCGCGCCCGTGACGATGAACGGCAGCTGCGCGAAGAATTGCCGATGCTGCTCCGGCATGAAGCTGCGCACCACGCGCCGCCCTTGTTCCTGCATGCGCTCGTAGACGCCCGCGGTTTTCTGCAGCGTGATTTCGCCGCGATGCCACGGCGCGTCCATCGTGACGGGACTGGAGAAGGACATGATCGTCTCAGGCCCGCAGCCCGGCCGCCGTCTTTTGGAACTCGATGAATCCGGGCAGCGCTTCCACGCGCGCCAGCCACGCGTTCACATGGCGATAACCGGACAAATCGACGTTGCCTTCGGGCGCGCTGGAGATGTAGCTGTAGAGCGCGACATCCGCGATGGTCGGATGCGAGCTGCCGATATCGGCGATCCAGTCGCGCGACTGCAATTCTTCGTCGATGACTTCGAGCGAAGCGTGCGCCCGGCCGATGACTTCTTCGGTATCGAACTTCCGGCCGAACACGGTGACGAGACGCGCCGCGCATGCGCCGTAGGCGATCTGGCCTGCGGCAACGGAGAGCCAGCGTTGCACCTGGGCCGCTTCGAGGGGCGTTTCGGGGAGCCAGCGGGCATCGCCGCTTTTCTTCGCGAGGTAGACGAGGATGGCGTTCGAATCGGCGATGACGTGATCGCCGTCGGTAAGCACCGGGATTTGGCCGAAGCGATTCAGGCGCAGGAATTCAGGCGACTTGTGCGCGTTGGCGGCGAGGTCGACGACTTCTTCTTCGTGATCGAGGGCAAGAAGGTGCAAGAAAAGCCGCGCCCGGTGGGAGTGGCCGGAGAGGGGATGGTGATAGAGCTTCATGGCGGGCTTCAGTCCTTATGGTTGGTTCCTGGCAGTCTTTTGACGCGGAGGCGCGTTTCGCTGACTTACGGAGGGTCTCTCCGTGTACGAACCAAGTATGGGGACTTGTCCTGCTGAGTTGAATACCACATGGATTCAAATCACTGTTCTTGTTTGGAGAACGGTGAGGTATTTGGGAGATTTTGATTCACGCTTGAGTAGGCGCGCGGTGGAAGGGCAGCTTAATTGAACTGCAAGCGACCGCATTTGAAATGCGCGTCGCGAGGCGCTTCGTTCCCGAGCGGATACGAAGCCCGGATTTCTTTTTGCGAAGAGACTCCTCGTTCCCGAGCGGATACGGAGAACGCGCAAAGCGCGGCGCTGCCTCGCGAATACAAGCTCGCAATGGCCTCGAAATTAATAAGATTTTATGAGATGTATGGCATCAAAGGCTCGATACCGCGTGTGCCTGGCAGGCAAGTCGATCGTTTCTTAGACTTGGCCCGCATAACAACACGGGCCGGACCTATCCGTAATTCTGTGGGCGAGGCATATTATGAGAGGTAAAAGTCATGGATATGCCGATGAAGAAGAAACGCACCGTCGCTTCTCAGGCAGCGGCCCGAGGGCCGCTGCC